>CAJUNQ010000058.1 GCA_910587835.1 uncultured Oscillospiraceae bacterium
ACGAGCCGCTGGGCTTCTGCAGCTTAAGAAACTTTTATCCGCCTCTGGCGGCTGCTGAGCTTTAAGCTACTGCCACGAGCCGCTGGGCTTCTGCAGCTTAAGAAACTTTTATCCGCCTTTGGCGGCTGCTGAGCTTTAGGCTACTGCCACGAGCCGCTGGGCCTCCGCTTCTGCCGGCCCCGAAGGGATAAGTCTTTCGGCAGTGACTGGGGTGCGCGTCTGGCTTCCAAGTTTTACCTGGAACGCTGGTTTCCAAATTTATTTGGAACGCTGACTTCCAAGGTTACTTGGAACGCCAGGTGATGCGCCCCTTGGTCAGATCGTAGGGCGACATCTCCATGGTCACCCTGTCCCCAGGCAGAATGCGGATGAAATTCATGCGCAGCTTGCCCGAGATGTGGGCCAGGACCGTGTGCCCGTTTTGCAGCTCGACCTGAAACGTCGCGTTGGGCAGAGCCTCTTTTACTACGCCCTGCACCTCAATTACGTCCTGCTTTGACATAGATTAACCTCCGTATATACGGCGGCGGCATAGGGCGCCGCTCATTCTTTTCTCTGTGCCTGGGCCTCCCGCAGGGCTGCCCGCAGTTTACGATTGGTGGCAAGGCACTCCTCTGGAAGCACAAGGACCGTGGGGGCCAGGTGCATCAGCTTTTTTCGCTTGGGCCGCTGAAGGGGACGGACCTTGCCGTCGCACACCAGAGCAAAAGGGGGCTCAAGCTTGATGATGGCCAGGAAGCTGTCCTTGTCCCGGCCCGCCTTGGACCTTACCAGCTGGCCGCGTGTGAGCGTCATGGCGGCCTCCTTACTGGGGGAGGGTCAGAATGACCGGCCCGTTGGGAGTGATGGCCACGGTATGCTCGAAGTGGGCCGAAAGGCTTTTGTCTTTGGTCTCCACTGTCCAGCCGTCGGCCTTTATCTCGATCTCTTTGCGGCCCAGATTGATCATCGGCTCGATGGCAATGACCATCCCTGCCGTAAGCCGCACCCCTCTGCCGGGGGTGCCGTAATTGGGGACGCTTGGGTCTTCGTGCATCTCCGCGCCTACTCCGTGGCCGGTGAACTCCCGTACCACCGAGTAACCGCGAGCTTCGACATACTCCTGCACTGCGTGGCCGATATCTCCCAGCCGGTTGCCCGGCCGGGCCTTTTCGACGCCTAAAAACAGCGACTTCTCTGTAGCGTCCAGCAGGGCCTGCGCCTCGCCGCTGATTTCCCCGCAGGGGTAGGTCCAGGCATTGTCGCCGTGAAAGCCCTGGTATTGAGCCCCCACATCAATGCTGACAATGTCGCCCTTTTTCAGAATGACGCTTTTTTTGGGTATGCCGTGGATGACCACATGGTTCACCGAAATGCAGGCGCTTGCGGGGTAGCCGTCGTACCCCAGAAAGCTGGGAACGGCGCCCTGGGACTGGATGAAGAGCCTGACGGCCTTGTCGATGTCCCAGGTGGACACGCCGGGCTCAACCATCTCTCCCGCCAGGCGCAGGGCCTGCTGGGAGATGACGCCGGCCTTGCGCATAACCGCAAGCTCCCGGTTGGTTTTGAGCACAATCATGCCAGGTCCTCCAGCGCCTCCAGCACCATGCGGGTGGTATCCTCCACCTTGTCCTGGCCATGCACGACCCGCAGCTTGCCCTGCTTGCTGTAATACTCTTTGAGGGGCTCGGTCTGGTCGTGGTAGACGGTGAGCCGCTCTTTTACGGTGTCGGGGTGGTCGTCCTTGCGCTGAATGAGGGTGCCGCCGCAGGCGTCGCATACTCCCTCGGCCTTGGGCTGCTTATACAGCACATGGTAGGAGGAGCCGCACTTTTCGCAGACACGGCGCCCGGACATGCGGGTAACGATATCCTCGTCGGCTACTTCAATGTCCAGCACAACGTCGATACCGGCGCCCATCTGGTCCAGGGCCTCGGCCTGGGGGATGGTGCGGGGGAAGCCGTCCAGGATAAAGCCGTTTTGGCAGTCCTCCTGAACGATGCGGTCCTTGATGACGCCGATGAGGATTTCATCGGGCACCAGCTGGCCGCTCTCCATATAGGTTTTGGCCTTGAGCCCCATCTCCGTGCCGCTCTTCAGCGCTTCACGCAGGATGTTCCCCGTGGAAATGGCGGGGATGTTCTTTTTGTCACAGATCACTTCGGCCTGGGTGCCCTTGCCGGCCCCGGGCGCGCCTAACAGAATCAGCTTCATACCGGTTCATCTCATCCTTTCTTCTATATTGGCAAGGCGCAGGCCGGGGCTCTCCCCGGCTGCCTTACCTGAAAATCTCCTGTCAGTCCAGGAAGCCCTTATAGTGGCGCATCATCATCTGGGACTCCATTTGCTTCACGGTCTCGAGAGCAACACCCACAATAATGATGATGGAGGTGCCGCCAATGGACAGGCCGTGCATGCCGGTGAGGTTGGTGAAGATGATGGGAATGAGGGCCACAAAGGCCAGGAACAGCGCACCGATGAGGGTGACCTTGGAGAGGATTTTGGCGATGAACTCCGCAGTGGGCTTGCCGGGACGCAGCCCGGGCACTGTGCCGTTGTTCTGACGGAGATTATTGGCCATCTCCAGGGGATTATACTGGACGGACATATAGAAGTATGCGAACATGATGATGAGCAGGAAGTAGAGAATCATATAAATCCAGCCGGTTTGAGAGAAAGCGTCCATAAACGCCTTGCCAAAGCCCCCGGTGGGGTTCCAGAAAACCTGGATGAACTGGGGAATGCTGAGGATGGCGCTGGCGAAGATGACGGGCATGACGCCGCTCATGGCCACCTTGACCGGCATATAGGTGCTTTGGCCGCCATACATTTTGCGGCCCACCACCTTTTTGGCGTACTGCACGGGAATGCGGCGCTCGGCGTCGTTCATGAACACAATGACCCAGATGACCACCAGGAACAGCACGATGAACAGGGGGGCCAGCACCAGGTAGTGGCCGCTGGTGGAGGGACTGGTGAGTCCCAGGCTGAAATACTGCCACACGCCGCCAAAGGTGACGGGCAGGCGGGCCACAATGCCGGCAAACAGGATGATGGAAATGCCGTTGCCGATGCCCTTTTCGTTGATTTGCTCGCCCATCCACATGATGAGGGCCGTGCCGGCAGTGAAGGTGAGCACAATGACCAGGCCCACAAAGAAGCCGCCGAAGCCGTCGGTCACCTTGACGATGCCCGCGTTGGAGCGCAGGTAGAAATAGTAGGCAATGCCCTGGAACAGGCCCAAAGCCACGGTTACATAGCGGGTGATGGCCGCGATTTTTTTGCGGCCGGACTCGCCCTCTTTGGAGAGCCGCTCAAGGGCGGGGATGGCGATGGTCAGCAGCTGCATGATGATGGAGCTGTTGATATAGGGCGTGATGCCCATGGCGAACAGGGACGCATAGGAGAACGCGCCGCCGGTGAGCATGTTGATATATCCAAGGGCGGTGTTCTCCCCCGCGGCCTCCATCAGAGTGGCCAGAGCCGAGGCATCCAGAAAGGGGACGGGAATGACGGAACCGAACCGGAACACCACAATGATGAGCAGGGTAAACAGCATCTTCTTGCGCAGGTCCGGGATGCGCCAAGCGTTTTTGATGGTGTTAAACAACTCAGACCACCTCGGCTTTCCCGCCGGCGGCCTCTATTTTGGCTTTCGCCGCTTCGGAAAAAGCGTCCGCCTTAACCGTCAGCTTTTTGGTGAGCTCGCCGTTGGCCAGAATCTTCAGGGCGTCGCCGGTCTTTTTGAGAATGCCGGCCTCCTTCAGAGCTTCCACGGTCACCTCGGCGCCGTCCTCAAAGCGGTTGAGGCTGCCCACGTTCACAGCGACGACCTCTTTGGCGAAAATATTGTTGAAGCCTCTTTTGGGGATTCGCCTCTGCAGGGGCATCTGGCCGCCCTCAAAGCCGGGGCGCATGCCATGGCCCGCCCGGGCCTTCTGGCCCTTGTGGCCCTTGCCGGCGGTTTTGCCGTTGCCGGAGCCATGGCCGCGGCCAATGCGCTTGGCGGCGCGGGTGGCGCCGGGCGCTGCTGTCAGCTGATTGAGCTTCATGTTAACGCACCTCCTTCTGGGTTATTCACTAACCTCGACCAGATGGCCGATCTTTTTGACCTTGCCCTGGGTTTGGGGATTGTCGGGCTGCTGGGCGATGTCGCCCACCTTGAAGAGCCCCAGGGCGTGGGCCGTGGCGATCTGGTCCTTTTTGCTGCCGATGAGGCTTTTGATCAGTTTCACTTTCATCCGGGGCCCCTCCTTACAGAATTTCCTTGACCTGCTTGCCCCGGATGGCGGCCACCTCTTGGGCGGTGCGCAGCTGGGTAAGGCCGGCCAGAGTGGCGCGGACCACGTTGCAGGGATTGTTGGAGCGCAGAGCCTTGGTACGGATGTCCTTAATGCCGGCGCTCTCGACCACGGCGCGCACAGGGCCGCCGGCGATAACGCCGGTGCCGGGGGCGGCGGGCTTGAGAATGACCTTGCCCGCGCCGAACTCGCCCACGATTTCGTGGGGGATGGTGCTGCCGCGCAGGGCCACATGATACAGGTTCTTCTTGGCGTCCTCAATACCCTTGCGGATGGCGTCGGGCACCTCGGCGGCCTTGCCGATGCCAAAGCCTACGGTTCCGTTGCCGTCGCCCACAACCACCAGGGCGGAGAACTTCATGACACGGCCGCCCTTGACGGTTTTGGAGACGCGGTTGATGGCCACCACGCGCTCCTGCATCTCGACGCCGTTGGGATCGAAATTCCTCTCACTAGCCAAAACTTAATTCCTCCTCTTTTAGAAGCTGAGTCCGCCCTCGCGGGCGCCCTCGGCCAGCTCTTTTACACGGCCATGGAAGATATAGCCGCCCCGGTCGAACACCACGGTTTCAATACCCTTGGCGGCGGCTCTCTCGGCGATCATTTTGCCCACCTTGCGGGCGGCCTCTTTGTTGCCGCCGGAGCCCTCGAAGCCCTTTTCAACGGTAGAGGCGGCGCAGAGGGTGGTGCCGGTCACGTCGTCGATGACCTGGGCATAAATGTTGCTGGAGGAGCGGAACACATTCAGGCGGGGGCGCTGGGCGGTGCCGGAGATCTTCCCCCGGACCCTTCTGTGCCGGCGCAGGCGCGCCTTGTTGGTATCCGGTTTATTTACCATAAGATTTGTACCTTCTTTCATTCAACGCTTTGGATACGTTAAAGCATTCTAAGGTTTTTGGGTGTGCTGTGCGTTTGTTGGCTGACGGCGATTGGGCCTTTGGCGGCTTAAGAAACTTTCTGTAGAAAGTTTCTTAAGAATCTTCAAAGACTTTTGACCCGCCTTTAGGCTTCTGCTGTCAGACAGCGTCTGCCACGAGCCGTTAGGCTGCGGAGTGTATTACCAATACTCCGCTGTAAGAGTTTGCCGGTACTTTCCCATAGGGAAAGGCAAACTCGGAAAGTTGATTTGCTTTGCAAATCAGCCTTTTGCGCCCTTGCCGGCCTTGCCTTCCTTATGACGCACATACTCGCCCTGATAGCGGATGCCCTTGCCCTTGTACGGCTCTGGCGGACGCTTCTCCCGCACCTCGGCGGCGAACTGGCCCACCTTCTGCTTGTCGATGCCGGAAATGATGATGGTGTTGGCGTTGGGAGCCTCGATTTTGATGTCCTCGTTCTCGCTGACCACCACCTGATGGGAAAAGCCCAGGTTCATCACCAGGTCCTTGCCCTGCTTCTGCACACGGTAGCCCACCCCCTGCACCTCCAGGGTTTTGGAGAAGCCCTCGGTTACGCCCACCACCATGTTGTGCACCAGGGTGCGGGTGAGGCCGTGCAGGGAGCGGTTCTCCTTCTGGTCGTCGGGACGGGTGACGATGAGCTCGGCGCCCTCCTGAGCGATGGTCATTTTGGGGCTGAAGCTCTGGGTGAGGGTCCCCTTGGGGCCCTTTACGGTTACTTCGCTGCCGTTGAGCTTAACCTCAACGCCGGCGGGAATATTTATGGGTTTTCTTCCAATTCTCGACATTGTCGCGCGCCCCCCTCTTTACCAAATAAACGCCAGCACTTCGCCGCCGACGTTCTGCTGTCTTGCGGCCCGGTCGGTCATGATTCCACGGGAGGTGGAGACAATGGCCACGCCCAGACCCTTCATCACCTTGGGCAGCTCGCCCGCGCCGGAATAGATGCGCAGGCCGGGCTTGGAGACCCGCTTGAGGCCCTTGATGACCGGCGTGCGGCCGGAGGCATATTTGAGGGTGATGGTGATGACGCCCTGCTTGCCGTCCTCTTTTACGGAATAGTGCCGCACATAGCCCTCGTCTACCAGAATCTGGCAGATGGCCTTTTTCATGTTGCTGGCAGGCACCTCGACGGTGTCATGCTTCGCGGCCTGGGCGTTGCGGATGCGCGTCAACAGGTCTGCGATGGTATCAGTAACTTGCATGAAATGCCACTTTCCTTTCTCACATATTGTGTCGTATCACGCTTGACGTCCCCGGGGGCCGGCGTTCTGTAAAAGGCCCCTGTGCCGCAGGCGCTGCGGCCCGGTTTTCTGTCTCCGGCCGGTTTTCTTTCACGGGCCGTTTTTTTTAACCGGGGAGGACGTCAGTTTACCGCGCGTTACCAGCTTGCCTTTTTCACGCCGGGGATTTCGCCCTTGTAGGCCAGCTCGCGGAAGCAAATGCGGCAGATGCCGAACTTGCGAAGGTAAGCGTGGGGCCTGCCGCAGATCTTGCAGCGGTTATACTGGCGGGTGGAATACTTGGCGGGCCTTTGCTGCTTGATCTTCATAGATGTCTTTGCCACAATGATTCCCTCCCTTTATCTGGTGAACGGAGCGCCCATGAGAGTCAGGAACTCCCGGGCCTCTTCGTCGGTCTTGGCGGTGGTTACAAAGCAGATGTCCATGCCCCGCACCTTATCGACCTTGTCGTAGTCGATTTCAGGGAAGATCAGCTGCTCGCGGACGCCCATGGAGTAGTTGCCCCGTCCGTCGAAGGAGTTGGGGTTGATGCCGCGGAAGTCGCGGACGCGGGGCAGGGCCGCGTTGAAGAGGCGGTCCAGAAACTCGTACATCCGCTCGCCCCGCAGGGTGACCTTGACGCCGATGGGCATGCCCTCGCGCACCTTGAAGTTTGCCACGGACTTTTTCGCCTTGCAGACCACGGGCTTCTGGCCGGTGATCTTCATCAGGTCGCCGGAGATGGCGTCGATGGCCTTGGCGTTCTCTTTGGCTTCGCCCGCGCCCACATTGATGACGATTTTATCCAGCTTGGGAATCTCCATGACAGACTTGTAGCCAAACTTCTTCATCAGGGCGGGAGCTACGTCCGCCTTATACATCTCTTTCAGTCTTGCTGCCATATTCTCGTCTTCCTCCCTTACAGCGACTCGCCGCATTTTCTGCAGACCCGCTCTTTGGCGCCGTCCTGCAGGATCTTGTGGCCCACCCGGGTGGGTTTGCCGCAGCGGGGGCAGACCACCTGCACCTTGCAGGCATAGATGGCGCTCTCGGCCTTGATGATGCCGCCGGGCTCGCCCATTCTGCGGGGCTTGACATGCTTTTGGACGAAGTTGGCGTTCTCGACGATCACCTTGCCCTCTTTGGGGCTGACCTGCATGACCTTGCCCTTCTTCCCCCGGTCGCGGCCGCTGATGATCATCACGGTGTCGCCGGTTTTAACGTGTACCTTGCTCATATTCGCTCAACCTCCATCAAAGCACTTCCGGGGCCAGCGACAGGATCTTCAGGTACTCCTTGTCGCGCAGCTCGCGGGCAACTGGCCCGAAGATGCGGGTCCCTCTGGGGTTTTTATCCTCGCGGATGATGACGGCCGCGTTCTCATCGAAGCGGATGTAGGTGCCGTCGTCGCGGCGCACGCCGGAAGCGGAGCGGACGATGACGGCCTTGACCACGTCGCCCTTCTTCACAACGCCTCCGGGCGCTGCCTTCTTTACGGAAGCCACCACCACGTCGCCGATATTGGCATACCTCCTGCCGGTGCCGCCCAAAACGCGAATGCACATCAGCTCTTTCGCGCCGGTATTGTCGGCAACCTTGAGGTAAGACTGCTGTTGAATCACAGTGTGTTCCTCCTTTTTGTACAGGCTTTGCCTGCCGGGCGGACAGGGCCGCGCGGGCCCGCTTCCGCCGGGGCAGGCGGTTTGGCTGTGTGCTTATTTCGCCTTTTCGATAATTTCAACCAGGCGCCATCTCTTGTCTTTGGAAATGGGGCGGGTCTCCATAATGCGCACCCGGTCGCCCACATTGCACTGATTCTCCTGGTCGTGGGCCTTGCGCTTCACGGTGCGCTTGATGATTTTGCCATACATGGGATGCTTGACGCTGTCCTGAATGGCAACCACCACGGTCTTATCCATTTTATTGCTGACCACGCGGCCAACCGCGGTTTTTCTCATGCTTCTTTCACTCACTTCAGTCATCCTCCCTTCCCTTAGGCGTTGCCGGCATGCAGCTCGTTCTCGCGGATAACGGTCTTGACGCGGGCGATGTCTTTCTTCACTGCCGGAATACGCATGGGGTTATCGAGCTGATTGATAGCGAGCTGGAAACGCAGGTTGAAAAGCTCCGCTTTCAGGTCCTGGAGCTTGGTGTTCAGCTCGTCGGCTGTCAATTCTCTGATCTCTGAAGCCTTCATGACTGCGCCTCCGTTTCTTTCATGACGAATTTGCATTTGATGGGGAGCTTGGCCGCTGCCAGGCGCAGGGCCTCGCGGGCCGTGGCCTCGGGCACGCCGCCCAGCTCGAACATCACCCTGCCGGGCTTGACCACTGCCACCCAGTATTCGGGAGAGCCCTTACCGGAGCCCATGCGGGTTTCGGCAGGCTTTTGGGTGACGGGCTTATCGGGGAATATTTTGATCCAGACCTTACCGAAACGCTTGCAGTAACGGGTCATGGCCACACGGGCGGCCTCGATTTGGTTGGACTTGATCCAGGCCGGCTCCAGGGCCTGCAGGCCGTAATCGCCGTAGGTCACCTTGTTGCCGCGCATGGCCTTGCCCTTCATGCGGCCTCTCTGCACTCTGCGGTATTTCACGCGCTTGGGCATCAGCATTTACCTGCGCCCCCCTTCCCTGTTGTTTCCTCTGCGGTCGCCCCGGTCCCTTCTGGGGCCGCGGTCGTCCCGGTCGCGGCGGGGCCTGTCGGGCCGCTCGCTGCGGGGAGCCCGCTCGCCGCGGTTGTCGTTCAGGACCTCGCCCTTATACAGCCACACCTTGACGCCGATGCGGCCATAGGTGGTGGCGGCTTCGGCAAAGCCGTAGTCGATATCCGCCCGCAGGGTTTGCAGGGGGATGGTGCCGTCGTGATACTCTTCGCTGCGGGCGATCTCAGCCCCGCCCAGACGGCCGGCCACCTTGGTTTTGATGCCCTTGGCCCCCAGGCGCATGCTGCGGCCGATGCAGCCCTTCATGGCCCGGCGGAAGGAGATGCGGCGCTCGAGCTGGGAGGCGATGTTTTCGGCAACCAGCTGGGCGTTCAGGTCGGGCTGGCGGACCTCGACGATGTTGATGACCACGGGCTTTTTGAGCATAGCCTCGCACTGCTGGCGAAGCTTCTCGATTTCGGCGCCGCCCTTGCCGATGACCATGCCGGGCTTGGCGCAGTGGATATGAATGCGCACCTTGGAGGCGTCGCGCTCGATTTCGATTTTGGGAACGCCTGCGGAATACAGCTGCTTTTTCAGTGTTTTGCGCAGGTTATAATCCTCCACCAGGGTGTCGCCGAAGGCATTGTCTTTGGCGAACCAGCGGGAGTCCCAGTCTTTGATGACACCCACACGAAGGCCGTGGGGATTGACTTTCTGACCCATAATTTTCCTCCTATCCGCTTACTCTTTTTCCGCAACCACGATGGTGATGTGGCTGGTGCGCTTCAGGATGCGATGCGCCCGGCCATGGTCTTTGGGGCGAATTCTTTTGAGAATGGGCCCGGGGGTGACAAAGCACTGGGACACATACAGGCTGCTCTTGTCCATTTGGTGGTTGTTCTCTGCATTGGAGACAGCGGACTTGAGAAGCTTCCTGAGATCCTCGCAGGCGGCCTTGGGGGTGTTCTCCAGAATGGCCGCGGCCAGATCCACGGGCTTATTGCGGATAAGGTCCAGCACCAGGCCCACCTTGCGGGGAGAGATGCGGGTATAGTTCAGCGTAGCTTTCGCTTCCATTTCTTGCACTCTCCTTTCTCTTACTTGCCGGTCTTGGAGCCGGTGTGGCCCTTGAAGGTCCTGGTGGGGGCGAACTCGCCCAGCTTGTGGCCGACCATATCCTCGGTGATATAGACCGGCACATGCTTGCGGCCGTCGTGCACCGCGATGGTATGACCCACAAAGTCCGGGAAGATCATGGAGGCGCGGCTCCAGGTCTTGAGAATTTTCTTCTCACCGGCCTCGTTCATGGCCTGGACTCTTTTCAGCAGCACGGGCTGTACAAAAGGTCCTTTTTTCAGACTTCTGCTCATTATCGATTACTCCTTTCCCGTGCTTACTTGCCGTTGCGGCGCCGGACGATGAACTTATCGCTGCTCTTATGATGCTTGCGGGTTTTGTAGCCCAGCGCCGGCTTGCCCCAGGGGGTGACAGGCCCGGGACGGCCCACAGGGCTTTTGCCCTCGCCGCCGCCGTGGGGGTGGTCGTTGGGGTTCATAACCGAGCCGCGCACGGTGGGACGCCAGCCCATGTGGCGCTTGCGGCCGGCCTTGCCAATTTTCACGTTCTCATGGTCGATATTGCTGACCTGGCCGATGGAGGCCATGCAGTTTTCGGGCACGTTGCGCAGCTCGCCGGAGGGCAGGCGCAGCAGGGCCATGCCGTTCTCTTTGGCCATGAGCTGGGCCATGATGCCGGCGGAGCGGGCCAGCTGGGCGCCCTTGCCGGGATACAGCTCCACATTGTGGATGAAGGTGCCGGTGGGGATGTGCTTGAGGGGCAGGGCGTTGCCGGGCTTGATGTCCGCCTCGGCGCCGGAGACGATCTTGTCGCCGACCTTCAGCCCGTGGGGGGCGATGATATAACGCTTCTCCCCGTCCTCATACTCGCACAGGGCGATGAACGCGGAGCGGTTGGGGTCGTATTCCAGCGTGAGGACAGTTGCCTGCATATCGTGCTTTTGACGCTTGAAGTCGATGATGCGGTACTTTTTGCGGTTGCCGCCGCCCCGGTGGCGGACGGTGATGCGGCCGTAGCTGTTGCGGCCGGATTTATTGCCCAGAGGGGCCAGCAGGCTTTTTTCGGGCTCGACCTTGGACAGGCCCGTGTAGTCTGTGACGGACATGTTCCGCCTGGCCGCTGTGGTGGGCTTGAAATTCTTGATTGCCATGTGTTCAGTTCACTCTCCTATGATAAAGTGCCCGGCCCTATCAGACCATGCTCTCGAAGAACTCGATGGTCTTGCTGTCCCCGGTGAGGGTGACCACAGCCTTTTTCCAGCTTTTGGTGTAGCCCTGGTAGCGGCCCTGGCGGCGCAGCCGGCCCCGCACATGGAGGGTGTTGACCTTGCTGACCTTTACGCCGAAGGCAGCCTCCACGGCCTTTTTCACGTCGATTTTGGTGGCGCTTTTCGCTACCTCGAAGGTGTATTTCTTCATGGCGTTGCCGTCCATGGTCTTCTCGGTGATGATGGGGCGGATGATGATGTCATGGGCTTCCATTACGCGTACACCTCCTCAATTTTCTGCACGGCGTCCTGGACCACGATGAACTTGTCTGCCCCGAGAATGTCGTACACATTCAGGGTGTTCACCTGGGCGGTTTTTACGCCGGGAATGTTGCGGGCGGAGGCGATCACCTTCTCGTCCACAGAGCTGAGGACGATGAGCGCCTTCTTCTCGCTGCCCACTGCCTTGAGCATGGCGGCGATATCCTTGGTGCGGTAATTTTCGCAGGCGATGTTGTCGATGACGATCATCTCGCCGTCCTGCACCTTGGAGGAGAGCGCCGACTTCATTGCCAGGCGGCGCACCTTTTTGTTCAGGGTATAGCGGTAGCACCGGGGCTTGGGGGCGAACACAATGCCGCCGTGGGTCCACTGGGGGGCCCGGGTGCTGCCCTGGCGGGCCCGGCCGGTGCCCTTTTGCCGCCACGGCTTGCGGCCGCCGCCGGAGACCTCGCTGCGGGTGAGCGCGGACTGGGTGCCCTGGCGCTGGTTGGCCAGATAGTTCTTGACCATATCGTTCATGACAGGCACATTGGGCTTGATGCCGAACACGGAGTCGGAAAGCTCCTGCCGGCCGACCTCTTTGCCCTGCATATTCAAAACTGCTACTTCAGCCATTCTTCTTCCTCCTCCCCTTATGCTTTCACGCTGTCGCGCACAATGACCACGCCGCCGTTGGGGCCGGGGATGGCGCCCTTGATGGCGATCAGGTTGTTCTCGGCGTCTACCTTGGCCACCAGCAGGTTCTGCACGGTGACGGTTTCGGCGCCCAGATGCCCGGCCATCTTCAGACCCTTCCAGACCCGGGAGGGAGACGAGCAGGCGCCGTTGGAGCCGCCGTGGCGGGCCACAGGGCCGCTGCCGTGGGTCTCCTTCAGGCGGTGGAAGTTCCAGCGCTTGATAACGCCCTGGTAGCCCTTGCCCTTGCTGGTGCCGGTGACGTCCACCTTTTCGCCGGCGGCAAAGGCGTCGGCCTTGATCAGGTCGCCCACATTGAGGGCGCTGATATCGTCAAGGCGGAGCTCTCTGAGGGTCTTCTTGGGGGCCACGTCGCCCTTTTTGAAGTGCCCGGCAAGAGGCTTGCTTACCCGCTGGGGCTTCTGGTCGCCGAAGCCGATCTGCACGGCGTCGTAGCCGTCGTTCTCCACGGTCTTCTTCTGCACGACCACGCAGGGGCCGGCCTCGACCACGGTTACGGGGATGACCTTTCCCTTGTCGTCGAAGATCTGCGTCATGCCGATCTTCTTTCCGATGATCCCTTTTTTCATTGTCTCTTTCCTTTCTGCTCCTGGAGTTTGCTGGCAAACTCCGTCAGGTTATTGGTCGGCAGACGGGAACGTCCGCCGACATGACCCTCCTTCCGGTAGGTTGGGAACGATGATCAGAGCTTGATCTCGATCTCAACGCCGGCGGGGAGTTCCAGGCCCATCATTGCCTCTACGGTTTTGTTGCTGGGCCTGAGGATGTCGATCAGCCTCTTGTGGGTGCGCAGCTCAAACTGCTCCCGGCTGTCCTTGTATTTATGGACGGCGCGCAGGATGGTGATGATCTGCTTCTCGGTGGGCAGGGGCACCGGGCCGGACACCCGAGCGCCGGTGCGCTTGGCTGTGGCCACGATTTTTTCCGCCGACTGGTCTACCAGCTGGTGGTCGTACCCCTTGAGTCTGATCCTGATTTTTTCTTTGACTGCCATTTTATTACCGCCTCCTAATCGTTCCTTGGGCGCGTGCTTTTTTCAACACTGCTCCGGGTGTTTCACCCGCCGGCATAGAAAAACCGGCGTTCCGCTTTCTCTGCGGACACCGGGAGCGAAGCCGAAACTCAGCTGTTTTCTCTGAGGACAAGCCTAACGGCCTGCCGGGAGCGCCCGGCGGTTCCTGCCTGTTTCAGAGCCATTCGCCCGGTTTAAAATCGGACATACTCCACGGAAAAACCGGCTGTTACTTCTGTAAAGCCGCAACCTCCCGCTTCATCGCATATCCCGGCACAATGTGCCGGTCTTTGGGGCTTGTGTGCCCCGGGGCATTTTTACCCCTAGCAGTCGTACTACTGTATAATAACACAACCCCTTGCGTTTTGCAAGAGGTTTGTTAAAATTTCTTGAATTTTTTTCGAGGGGGTTCTGAACAGGAAAAAAATAATATTATTTTCTTTTTTGTTTCAGACTTTCTTGACAGGAGTACCGGCAAGCCCCTTCCTCTGAATTTACTGGCTGCTAACAGGCCGCTGTTTGACCTGCTGGTCAAAGGCGCTAAGTGCCACGGCGGCGCAGCTTTACCCCGTTCCCACCTCTCTGGTTAGGCAGACTTCTGCCTCGCACCTTTGCTGTCTGCGCCGCCTAAGTTCAAGGTCAAGGTCGCCTCCGGCGGCTTAAGGCTCTGCCTTAAGAATCCGCCAGGGCGTTGCCCTGGACCCACCAGGTGCCTAACGCACCTGGACCGCGTATTTTTGCTTGCCTTTACTGCTCGCTGTCTGCCAGGTCTTTGTACTGGAAGTTGTGCCGCATGTAATACTCTACCTGCCGGAACTCCAGGATCTTCTCCGCCGTCTCCCCCTCCGGCTGCACCACATACTCCCCTGCCGCTGTCACGCAGCTCACGCCCCCCTCCCGGATTACCGGCAGCGCTGCCATCAGCTGGCGGGTGTACTGCATATAGGCCGGGCCCTCCCAGCCGCACTGGTCAAAGAGCACATTCATTAAGAAGCAGGGGGAAATATCCGGCCCTTCGCCGGTAAAATCCCCTCCCAGCGTCTTTTTGGCCGCGTCGTTGGCCCAGATGAGGTAGCGGGTGCCGTAGTAGTTGAAGAAGCCCTCCTTCTCCCCCAGGTCCAGGTTCAGGCCCAGCTCCTGATAGCCGCTGTTGCTCTCCCCCATCCAGGGGTTGTGGTCGCCGAACACCACCAGCACCACCGGGCGGTCCTGGTTCCGCAGGCTGTCTACAAAGGCGGCGAGCTCGTCGCCGGTGGACTTGACGGAGCCGAAGTAGTTGTTGAGGATATTCTCTGTTTCGGGGGTGAACCGGCCGGGCTCTACATAGGACTCTCCCCAGTCGTTTTCATCGGTATGGTAGGGGCCGTGGCCCTGGTAGGTGACGGAGAAGTTGAAGTAGGGGGCGGGGTTTTGGGCCACGGCCTCCTCATACTGGCGGAGCATTTCGGGGAAGAGCACATTGTCACGGGGGATGTTGCCCTGGTCGTCGGCCAGGGCGCCGTAGCAGTTTTGAAAGAACTGGTAATTGTCCAGGCCCAGGTTGGGGTTGATGTTCAGGCGGTTGTAGAACCAGTCGTGGCAGGGATGGCTGCCGGCGGTCTGGTAGCCCTGGCTTTTCATGTACCAGGCGTAGGAGTTGGTTTTGGAGCGGAAGGCGCTCAGGTCTGCGCAGCCGGTGAGAAAGGCCCGCTCGGTGTTGACTGTGCCCGCGGCGAAGATATTGGTGATCAGGTTGCCGGAGAGCGACTCCTTTTCCAGGGCGTGGTAGGCGGCGTAGGGGTCCTGGGTGAAGGGGATTTCTTCATATTTGGAGAAGTCGTTGAAGGCCTCCAGCATAATGCCGAACACGTCCGCCTGCTGCTCCTGGGGGATGGCTCCGTCCTCGTACTGGGACAGGAGGGCTTGGACAGTCTGCTTATGGTAGCCGGCGGGGGCCTTTTCGATGGCTGTGCCGACGCTGTGGAGGAAGGGGTAGACAAAGCCCTTGGAGATGAAATTGCTGGTGGTGGACCAGCGTCTCACCAGCTTGGGGTTGTTGGTTTTATTATTATAGACGTCGTCGCTGGTGTAGAGCAGGGAGAGGGGGATGGTGAGAAGGAGAAGCCCGCCGGCCAGGGCAAAGCGCAGCCATTTGGGGGAGCCCAGTCTGCCACGGGCGCAGAAAAACACGGCCAGTCCCCCCAACAAAATGCAGGCCAGGGCCGCGGCCAGGAATTTGGTCATGAACAAGGAGTAGCGGCCCAGCATATTGCCGGCCTCCTTTACCAGCAGCAGGTCCCCAAACAGGAGGGGGTCGTCCCGGAAGGAGAGCTTGTACCAGTTGGCCAGGGTGAGGCCGAAGACCAGCACTGCTGTGGCGCTGTAGGCGATGAGGGCCCGGTTGGTGAGGAGCCACAGGAGCAGGCAGAGGAGCACCGGGGGGAGGAGGTTGAGAAGGAGGATGAGGGGGTGCTGGAAGTAGGTTTGCAGCATGGCCCAGCGGTTTTCGGTCATGGCGAAGCACAGGCTCAGCAGGCCCAGGCCCAGGGCGGACAGGGTGAGCAGCAGGGCGGTAGACCAGGGGCTGCGGGTGAGCTGGGTGTATTTTTCTTTGAGCTGTTCACGGTTCAAGTTGGGATTCCTCGCTGTTCTTTATGGTATAGTGGGGGCGGTTCTTGTGAATGAAAGGGATTTTACCTTACTGCTGATTATAGCACAATGGGGGCGGGGGCGCAAGAGGGGGGGAGGAGGGGAGCGAGCCCAGGCGCGCCGCTCTTGCGCGGCTGGGGAAGGTTTGCGGAGCAAAGCTTCTACGGCTTGCGGAGCAAGACGGCGAGCGGCCTGTTTGGGGAGCAGTGCGTGGGAGGGGCTTGAGGCTGTGTCTGTGGGTTGCGGGGGCGGCTTGACTTTTGCACAAGGCTCCTGTATAATGTTAACAAAAAAGGGGGTTGGTTTTATGTTTCTGTGGTTTATGACGCTCTTTTTTACTCTGCTCATTCCCTGCACCATGCTCCTCTTTGGAGTTTTGTGGAAGCGCCGCCCGCCCAGGGACATCAACTGTCTTTATGGCTACCGCACGGCCAGGTCCTGCAAAAGCCAGGCTGCCTGGGACTTTGCCCAGCAGTATGTGGGCCGTGTGTGGCGGGGCTGGGGGCTGGGGAGTCTTGTGGCTTCGGCAGTCGGGTTTGTGGTGGGGTCGCTGGCTCTGGCGGGGTGGGACCCGGCGGCTTTGGGCACAAAGGAGCTGGTTGACCCATTCAGCTGGCTGTGCCTGATTTTGGTGGGCTTGCAGATGGGGATTCTGGTTGGCTCCATTTTCCCGGCGGAGCGGGCATTGAAGCGGCGGTTTGACCAGGAGGGCAAGCCCCGGAAGGAGGAGGAGCTGTGAACGCGAAAAGAACCTATTTGATCTGGCTGGGGATTGCGGCTGCTGTGATGCTGCTGCCCTATGGGGCCAACGCTCTTTTTGTCCCGCGGGAGGCCCGGATGTTTTTTACCATTCTGCTGTTTTTTGCGGTAGGGCCGGCCTGCGCTTTTGTGGGCGGCCTGTGGGCCGGAAAGAACTGGCGGTCCTTGTGGGGAATGCCGCTGATTACCTGCGGGATGTATTTGATTGGGGTTTGGTGCTTTTTGGACCTGGGGAACCCGGATTTTCTGATTTACGCGGGGATGTATCTGGCCCAGGGGCTGCTTGCCATGGGGCTTTCGGCGGCACTGCACCGCCGTTGGCGGAAAAAAGGGAAATAATTCAGGGCAGGTCATTGAAAAGCCAGGGCCTCTGTGTTATAATTGACTGAAATCAGCGATAGTCGGGAAAGGAATTTTTAAAGATGAATGATGTGTTTGTGGAGCGGATGGTCAAAAAGAAGTTTGAGACCACGGACCTGCTGGTTGTTTTAGGGGTAATTCTGGGCATTCTTGTGGCAACGCTGGCAGGGTTTGTGGTGGGGATGCTGATCATCCCCTTCCCTATGATCACCCTGTTGGTGGCTGCGGGGGCGGTGTTCGGGGGGTACAAGCTGGTGTCCATGCGGATGCTGGAATTTGAGTACAGCCTGACCAACGGCTTTGTGACGGTGGACAAGATTATGAACCGGTCCACCCGCAAGCGCATGACCTCCTTTGAGTGCGACTCCTGCGAGGACATTGGCAAGTACACGGAGAATGAGGCCAGGCTGAAGACCCGGTCCTTTGACGCCAGGGTGTTTGCCACCCAGTTTGCGGACCACAGGGACTCGTGGTATATGATTGTGCGCAGCGGCAAAACCGGGAAGACTTTGGTGGTGTTTGACCCGGATGAGGATTTGCTGGCAGCGGTGAAGAAGTATATTCCCAGGGCGTTGAAGTTTGAGAAGTTTGGGCGCGGCTGAGGAAAGGAAAAAAGAGGACGCTTCCCGGGAGGGAGGCGTCCTTTTTTTGCGGTTTGCCTTTATGGAGATATGCTGCCAGCGAGCGCAGACGCGGGGTCTTGGCGGCTTCCTCCCCTTGCGGAGCAAGGGGGCGAGCTTCCCTGTTTGCGGGCGGGGGAGTTCAGAGGGGGAGCTCTGTTTTAGGGGAGGAGTTGGTTATAGATGCTGTCTGTCTTCCCGTTCTTCAGATAGACCCGGGGGACCCGCTTGGACAGGGCGCAGACCACCTCGTAGTGGATGGTGCCCTCCCAGCCCGCTACCTCTCCGGCGGTGATCTCCTCCTCCCCGTCCCGGCCGATGAGGGTGACCCGCTCGCCAATGGGCACCTGGCCTAAGGGGGTTACGTCAGCCATAAGCTGGTCCATGCAGATGCGGCCCAGCACGGGGCAGCGCTGCCCCCGGATCAGCACCTGGGCTCCCCCTTGGGCCAGGAGGCGGGGGTAGCCGTCGGCATAGCCTACGGGCACGGTGGCAATCAGCATTTCGCGGTCGGCGGTGTATTTTCTGCCATAGCTGAGGGTGGCCCCGGGCTGCACGGTTTTTACATGGGACACCACGGAGCGCAGGGAGAGCACGGGCTTCAGGGCAGGCGCCGCCCGCATTTGAGAGGAGGGGCTGAGGCCGTAAAGCACCACGCCGGCCCGCACCATGTCCATATGGGAGAGGGGGTAGTCGAACAGGGCGGCGGAATTGGCGCAGTGCCGCAGGGGGAACCGGAGGCCCTCCCGTTCCAGGGCTTCTACCATTTCTTTGAAGCAGCCGAACTGGCGCATGGTGAAGGCGTCGCCGGCGGGGCCCTCGTCGGACACGGCGAAGTGGGTGAAAATGCCCTCGGGAATCAGGCCGGGCAGGGTGCAGGCGGCTTTTACCTGGGCGATGGCGTTCTGGTCACGGGCAATGTCTTGAAAGTAAAAGCCCAGGCGGCTCATGCCGGTGTCGATTTTGGCGTGGATTTTTACCTGGACCCCCGCCTGCCGGGCCTGCTGGGACAGGGCCTGGGCGTAGCGGGGGGAGTAGACGCATTGGGAGATATTTTCGTCAGCCAGGGACTTGGCCTCCTCTGGGGGGGTGAAGCCCAGCACCAGCACCGGGGTTCTGACGCCGGCCAGGCGCAGCTGAAGGGCCTCCTCCAGGTTGGAGACGGCAAACCAGCCGGCGCCCAGGGCTTGGAGCTCTCGGGTGAGGCGAAGGGCTCCGTGGCCGTAGCCGTCGGCCTTGACCACGCAGCAGACCTTTGCTTGAGGGTTGGCGGCCTGGCGGACCAGGCGGAAATTATTGGCCAGGGCGTTGAGATCGATTTCGGCCCAGGTTCTTCTGAGGATTTCCTTCATAACAGCCTCCTTGCGCGCCGGAAGGGCGGCGGTTTCTGGGGTCTATTATAGCATTTTGGCGGGGGAGAAGCAAGGGGGCTTGGGAGGGCTGGCGCTTTAGAGGGGGGAAGCCGGAGTATAGTCGGGAGGCTTGGAGGGGGGGATGGGGGGCTGATTTGGAGATTGGCGGTGGAGGGGTGGATTGTCGGAAGATGCCTGTTTTTGTGGGGTGACGGGTAGAAAAAGGGTGTGCTTGTTTGGGAGATTTGTCAGGAGGCGGGGATTGGGGGCTTGTGGTATGGTTTTTTTGAGGGGGATGGTTTGGGGCTCGTCGGTAGTAAAAAATATTTTGTGTAGGGGGAAAGCGGAACACAGTCGGGAGGTTTGGAGGGGGCGGATGGGGGGAATGATTTGTAGGTCGGCGGTGGAGGGGTGGATTGTCGGAAGATGCCTGTTTTTGTGGGGTGACGGGTAGAAA
>CAJUNQ010000059.1 GCA_910587835.1 uncultured Oscillospiraceae bacterium
GACACGGCAATCGCATGTGTAAGCCTGCGACCGCACTAATAAGCTATTACGCGCAGTGTCATTGTCTTGCGACACGCCTGCCGATGACCCAAAGGTACTTGCCCCTACTGCCGCAATAGCATAGTCTTGATATGCGGAATTTGTCAGACACTAATGCGGTAGGCAAAACCACTGCCCCGGCAGAACCATGTTGCAGAACAACAAAGACCAAGCTATCTGACTATCAAATTGATTCCATTATAATTGACACGGCAATCGCATGTGTAAGCCTGCGACCGCAGTAATAAGCTGTTACGCGCAGTGTCATTGTCTTGCGACACGCCTGCCGATGACCCAAAGGCACTTGTCCCTACTGTGGCAATAGCATAGTCTTGATATGTGGAATTCGTCATACACTAACGAGGCAGGAGCAAACCCCCTGTCCCGGCAGTACCCCTGTGATAGAACACGAAAGATTAACCTGTCTGAATATTGAATAGCTTTCCATTATATTCATATTCAAACGCCTGTTGTCACAGGGCTGTGACAAAACCAAGTCTGCTGTCAGGCAGACAGAACCCGAAGGGAGGGAGGAGCTGTTGACTGAGCTCCTCCCTCCCTGATTTTTTTGTGTATATAACGCATAAAAATACACCGGCGGCTGTTTTGCAGAAAAACAACGAAAAACCGTCCCAAAACGAGGCGAAAACATCAAAAAACTGCCCTCGGATGGGGGAAGGAAAGCCCCGTTTCCGTCCCATTCTGACCGCAAGCCCGTGAATGCATAATTATAACATGAGGGAAAATTCTATGAAAGCAAATTATTTTACAGGCAGCGGAGCCTTTGCGCTCCGCGACACAGACCTGCCATCCCCCGGCCCCGGGGAGGTTGTCATCAAAAATATGGCCTGCGGTGTCTGCGGCACCGATGTGCACATTGCAAACGGAGAGCCCGGCTCAGCAGAAGTAACCCCGCCGGTGGTGCTGGGCCACGAGTACGCCGGCGAAGTCACAGCCATAGGAGAGGGGGTTACCCAACTGCATATAGGGGACAAAGTCACAGTTGACCCCAACATCTACTGCGGCTGCTGCGAATATTGCCGTAACGGCAAAAAGCAGCTGTGCCCCTCCATGCAGGCGGTAGGCGTTACCCGCAACGGTGGCTTTGCCCAGTACAGCCTGGCGCCAGCCGCCCAGGCCTTCCTGCTGGCCCCCCACGTCTCTTACGAGGCCGGGGCCATGGCGGAGCCGGTGGCTTGTTGTCTCCACGGCATCGACTTGGCGGGCATTCAGCCAGGGCAGCGGGTGTGCGTGGTGGGCGGCGGAGCCATTGGGCTCATCATGCTGCAGCTGGCCAAGCTCTCCGGCGCGGCTGCGCTTATGCTCAGCGAGCCAGACCCCGCCCGCCGGGAGGCCGCTCTGGCGCTGGGCGCAGACCTGGCCCTGGACCCCCGGGACAGGGCGGCCTATGGGGAGCAGGCGGGCTGCGCCGATGTGGTTATCGAGTGCGTGGGCAACAACCCGGCGGTGGAGAGCGCTTTCCATTTTGCCGACAAGGGGGCCACAGTGGTACTGTTCAGTGTGCCCAAGCCTGACGCAGAATACCCGCTGCCTTTGTTTGATGTGTACAAAAAGGAGCTGACCATCAAGGGCTCCTTTGTCAACCCGGATACCCACGCCCGGGCAGTGGCCCTAATCAACGCCGGTAAGCTGGACTTCGGCCCCATCATTACTCACCGCTATCCCTTGGCGGAGCTGTCTGAGGCTGTCAAAATGCAGAGCGCCCCCGCGTCTATCAAGGTGCTGGTGCTCCCCCAGGCATAGGCTATGCGGTTCAAACGCGCAGGTAAGGTTATGTCGGTAGACCTTCACGGCATGTATGAGGCGGACGCCCGGGAGCTGCTGCTGGGCTGGCTGAGCCACGCTCCTGCCGGAGTGGAGGAGCTGCGGGTGATTCACGGCTCCAACCAGGGGACGGTGCTGCGTGACATGGTTCGGGAGGGCCTGGACCACCCCAAAATCAAGGCCAAACTGCCCACCCTGAACCCCGGAGAGACCCGGCTGCTCCTGAAGAAATAAAGGCAACGCCTCACAAAGATTGTGCGTGGCTTGCGCAGTCAGATTTTTCGTCGATGTGTATAGATTGAGTGCGGCCAATCTATTGATTGGCAAACGAATGCTGTGCACTATGGCGGAAAATATGCAAGCAAATTGTGTGCAAAGCCTGCAGGGCGGTCTTTGTGCGGTGTTGCCTAGATGATGGGCCCAAGCAAAGAACCGCCGTATACCACGGCGGTTCTTGTTGGTTGACGCGCTCTCTGATTCTCTCTGTCCCGGCCAGGGGCATCAACGATTTTTCAACGGGGTAGACGGCGTCAATTCGCCTGCGGGCGTTTATGGAAGCACGCCCTCTAAAGGGGAGGCGGGGACTCCGGCTCTTGGGGGGGGGTAGAGGTTGGTCACCTCTATGCCGGACTTTTTGGCGTAGTTTACGGTATACAGGGTGCCGCCCCGCTTTGCGTCCGGCTTCATCCAGCAGAGGCAGTGGCCGCTGTGGTCCACCAGATAGCGGTCCCGCTGGAACATGCAGCTTTTTGAGTAGGACTCGCTGAGACAAACCGCCTGGTCCGCCTGCTGTAGAATGGCCCGGTAGGCGTTCTGGTCCCGCAGGGGCCAGTTCTTTTCCTGGCCTTTGCAGGGCAGGGCCAGGGTCAGGCGGATGTGGGGCACATAGCTCTGCCGCAGATGCAGCACAGCCCGGGCGGCCAGGGTGTCAAAGCCCAGCGCGCCGCCGGTGAGAAAGCAGTCCACCCCTTCCCGCCAGAGCTTCAGAATTTCGATGCAGAGCAGCCGGTGCACCCAGAGATGGTCCTTTTCCGGTATCCTTCGGTGCCCGGTAAAGCAGCAGGTCCTTTCTCGCTGTAAATCCATAATGCCCATCCCTTTAGCTTTGATCGTCCATGCCACATGAGGCTTCTCTGTCTGCATTGTACCACAAACAAAGGCTTCTGTCAAAGCCTAACCCCATAGTCTCACTGTCAGCACCGAGAGGACCACAGCCGTCATGTCACCCAACAGGGCGGCGGGTATGGTGTACCGCAGTTTTTTGGCCTGACAGGCTCCAAAGTACACGGTGACCGCGTAAAAGGTGGTCTCGGTGGAGGAGGCCAGCACAGAGGCGATTTTGCCGGTGGGACTGTCCGGGCCAAAGCGTTGCAGCAGGGAGAGTGTGTAGGCGGAGGAACCGCTGCCGGAGATGGGCCGCAGCACCGCCAGGGGCGCCAGCTCCGGAGAGACCCCCACTGCCTGGGTCAGGGGCTCCGCCAGGGCGCAGAGCAGGTCCAGCAGCCCAGAGGCCCGCACCATGGTGACTGCCATAATCAGCCCGATAAGGGTGGGGAGCAGATTCATGGAGGTGTGCAGGCCCTCTTTGGCCCCGGCGAGAAAGCTGTCGAACACGTCGACCCCCTTGAAAAAACCAAACAGGACAATGAGTCCTACAATCACCGGCAGAGCTGCCGCGCCTACCTGTTCCATGGGCCCACCCCGTCAAAATATTTCTTTTCAAGAATTTTGCAAGCCAGCACCACCACCACCAGGGAGCCCAGGGAGCTGACCCAGATTTCTGGCAGAATGCCAAAGGGGGAGGCGCTGCCGCAGGAGGCCCGCATAGCCGCCATATTGATGGGCAGCAGCTGCAAAGAGGCGGTGTTGATGGCCACGAACAGGATCATCCCCCGGGTGGGCAGAGAGCCGGGGGCGCGCTCCGCCATGGCCTTCATGGCGGAGAGGCCCAGGGGGGTGGCGGCATTGCCCAGGCCCAGCAGGTTGGCGGAGAGGTTCATGCAGATTTTACCCTTGAGCTCCGGTGCGTCCTTGTAGTCGGGAAAAAGCCGGTCGATAATGGGGGAGAAGCCTTTGGCCAGCAGCTGGGTCAGGCCGCTGTCTTCGGCGATTCTCAGAAAGCCCAGCCAGGCGCACATGCTGCCCAGCAGGGAGAGGGACAGCTCCACCGCGTCGCCGGCCCCCTCCATTACCCCGGAGGAGAGCTGGGACAGCCTGCCGTTGGCCCCGGCGCAGAGAACGCTCAGGGCAATCATGCCGAACCAGATGACGTTGATCATAGGGGACGCCGCCTTTCACAAAAGAGTTGACTTTATCGGGAAAAGAGTTTATCATAAACGGTAGACGACTTGATCAAAAAATGGAGGAGAGAGAGCATGTTTGGAGAAAAAATATTGGACTACTGGGACGATATTGTCAGCGACCTGGGGAAGCTGGTAGCGGTTCCGTCGGTGGCAGTGCCCTCTGAGGGACCCCACCCCTTTGGGGACCAGTGCGCCAAGGCCATTGACACAGTGGTGGAGATGGCCCAGGGCTATGGCCTCACGGCCAAAAATGTAGACTACTACGCCGCACACGCAGAGTATGGAGAGGGGGAGGGCAATGCGGTGGTTATGGCCCACCTGGACGTGGTGCCTGCCGGAGAGGGCTGGAGCACCGACCCCTTCACCCTGACAATCCGGGACGGCAAGGCCATTGGCCGGGGCGTGGCGGACGACAAGGGGGCTGCTGTGGTGGCACTCCACTGCCTGCGGGCCCTGAAGGACGCGGGGATTCAGGGGAAGCGCAAGCTGCGGGTGATTTTTGGCTCGGCGGAGGAGATTGGCATGGCGGACATGCCCTACTATTTCTCCAAGGAGCAGCACCCGGACATGGGCTTTACCCCGGACTCCGGCTATGGCATCTGCCACTGCGAGAAGGGGATTCTGGACCTGAGCATTCAGTCGGAAAATGATTCGCCTTTGATTCGGACCTTCTCGGCGGGGACGGTGGCCAATGCGGTCCCCGCTAAGGCAGAATGCACGGTGGTGTGCACCCAGGAGGAGTATCAGCGTCTGGTTGCAGCGGCGGAACGGAGTGAAATCTCCTTTACGGTCACCCGCACGGAGGACGGGGCCAGGCTGCTGGCCAAGGGCAAGGCCGCCCATGCCGCAGCCCCGGAGCACGGCAAAAACGCCGCCGCATACACGGTAGAGCTGCTGGCAGAGGTCTTTGGGGTGGAGCGTTTGGGCAGCTTCTTCCAGTTCATTCATGAGAAGATCGGGCTGTGCACGGACGGCAGTCAGGTGGGCGTGGCAATTTCTGACGAGCCCAGTGGGCCCTTGACCTTTAACCTGGGACTGGTCAGCGCTAATGCCCAGGGCTGCAGCCTGACGGTGGACATTCGCTACCCTGCCACCAAGGACGGGGCATGGGTGTCGGAGACCATTGAGGCCGCGGCCGAGGAGGCCGGTCTGGGCTACCGTCTGCTGTCAGACGCCAAGCCGCTCTATCTGCCCAAGGAGAGCCCGCTGGTGACCTTGCTCTCGGAGGCCTACCGGGAGGTGGCTGGAGAGGACTGCCAGATTTATTCCATGGGCGGAGGCACCTATGCCCGGCAGATGTTTGGCAAGGGCGTGGGCTTTGGGCCCGGCTTCCCGGACGATGAGCCCTGTCATGAGCATGACGTGAACGAGCAGATCGACCTGCGCCGCTTCCGGCTTCATGCCCAGATCTGTCTGGAGGCCATGTACCGGATGCTGACGGCGGACTGAGCTGTAGTCAGCGTATTTTAAGGGGGCTGTGCGTTTACCCTATCTATACGAATGCCCGCCCGGACATATGCGGTGAAAATGAAAAGCCCGGCAGCTGGATTGGCTGCCGGGCTTTTGCTTTGTCTATATGTAGTAGGGATTTGGCTTGAAGAGCAGGCAGAGGAAGTCGATAAAAACGCCAATGCCAAACAGGCCGAGGGTGAAAAGATAGATGACCCCAACCACAGCCTTGCCCTCGTAAAATTTGTGGGCCCCAATGGCGCCCAGAAAGATGCACAGCAGCAGGGCGACCCATTTGCTTCTGGCCCGGGCTGGGGAGCCGGCGGCGTTTATGTTGGTGTTTGTGTTGGTATTTGTATTGGTGTTGGTGTTGTTGATCACCACCTGGGGCGCGGCCTGCTCAATCTGCCCCACCTGCCGGCCGCAGAGGGTGCAGATCACCGCGTCTGCCGACAGCTGACCCCCGCAGTGCTGGCAGAACTTTGTGGGCATGGGAGCAGGGGCTGGCTGAAGCTGGGGCTGTTCTTGTGGGGCTTGTTCCATATCCATTGCATTTCCTTCTTGCGCTTTTTGTATACCTCAGTATACCGCGAAGCAGGTGATTTGTCAAATTGAATTATCTTTTTATGATAATTTATTATCTTTCAAAGAAAGATATAATTGACAAGGGAGGCGTTGCTATGGTGATTCAAGCGGACGAACGGATCAAGGAGCTGAGGCTCAGCAGGGGTCTGACGCAGACGGAGCTGGCAAAAATCATGTCGGTTACCCGGTCCAGCGTAAATGCCTGGGAGCTGGGGATATCGGTGCCCACAGCCGCCAAGCTGGTGGAGCTGTCGCTGTTTTTTCATGTGTCAACAGACTATTTGCTGGGCTTAGAGGCCAAGGAGGGCATCTCGCTGGACGGCTTGGATGAGGAGCAAAGAGAGATCATCTATAGCCTGCTTACCTATTTTGAGAAGCGCAGATGGAGTCAGCCCGGCCCCGAAGCATAAAAAAAGCCGTCCCCTATCTGGGGGCGGCTTTTTTTATTGCTGATTTTTTATCGGTTTGCCCGCATGATTTGCCGGGTGCGTTCCAGGTAGGGAATGGTCTCGTTATAGTGGCGGCTGACCACGCAGGTAAACAGAATGTCAATCATGGTCATCTGGGCGATTCTTGAGCTCATGGCTCCGCTGCGAATGGCCATTTCTGGGGCGCTGAGACCAAAATGTACGTCTGCCAGGGCCTCGAGAGAGACCTTGCCGAAACGGGTGATGGCGATGATAAACGCGCCGTTGCGTCTGGCCAGCTCAGCAGCCTCCAGCACCTCCCGGGTCTCGCCGGACCAGGAGAGGGCAATGACCACGTCCGAGGGAGTGAGGGTGGAGGCGGAGGAGAGCTGTAGATGAGGGTCTGAGTAGGCTGTGACCCGCTTGTTGATGCGCATCAGCTTCTGTTGGGCGTCCTGGGCCACCAGATTGGAGGCGGCAATAGCGTACAGGTCCACCCGCTGGGCATGAAACAGCTTGTCCGCGGCCAGCTCCACCTGCTCGGGCTCCACCAGAGAGAAGGTGTCCTCAATGGCCTGAATGTTGTGGTGACAGACCTTGCGGATAACATTGCCTGCTTTCTCTCCGGCTAGAATGTCGCTGACCCCGGCGCGGTGAACATTGACCCGCTGGGCAACCGCCAGCTCGCTGACCAGTTGGATGGAAAAATCCCGGTAGCCCTTGTAGCCCAGCTTTTTGCAAAAACGGACCACCGCCGCCTGACTGGACCCGGAGCGGCCGGCCAGCTCCTCGACAGAGAGGCCCACCATGTTGTCCAGATTTTGTGAGACATACCTTGCCACCTTTCGCTCGGAAACGGGAAGGTCTTCCAGCATTTGGTTCACTTTTAAAACGACTCCTGCCACAATTCAGCACCTGCCTCTGAAAATTTGCTCCCCGCAGCAGCCGTTTTCTCTGCTCCTCCAGGGCAGGGCCCTGGCGTCCGGCGCGGGGTTGGAGAGCGATCTTTGCTTCTCTATTATACTCCAATGAGAATCAAAAATCTAGTGTTTATTCTTTCAAAATCGAAAAAATCTCTTAAAAAATCACAGTTTCCTGGCGTTGCTGCGGACCCTGGGCTGGCCGAAGCCAGGGCTTCCGCTTCCACGGTTGGACTGCCTGTCGTGCGGTCCAGGGGCCTTGCGGCGCGTTTTATGGGGCGGACGAAGCCAGTGTAAAAAATCTACGCCGTTTGGTCCTGGAACTTCAATGGTATCCTGGCCGTGGCAGCTGGGGCGGTTATGGTCTGGGCGGACTGGGGAGCCCTCTCCCTCTCCGCAGTCTGCCAGATATTCCCATTTTCTATTATAGAATTAACAGGTCGGTTAGTCAAGAGTAATTTCGCATTTTCTAAATATAACTATACAAAAAATAACCTTACAGATTTGCACAAAATTGTATATAATTATACAGGAAAGGGTAAAAAATATTTTTAAATCTGGAGCGGATCGCCGAATTTTTCTTTTGTCTCATTATAGCATGTTGCGCGTAAAAAATCAAGAGGGGATTTGTGAAAATAAATAAATAAATTTGTTATATTGTTGATAATAATATGTTATTTGACGGATTTGTTTCATGGGAAGAAAAAGCGAACAAAAAAAGTCTGTTCCCATCCAAATCGGAGAGGAACAGACAATAATGGGTATCTGTTGACGGAGAGGGATTTTGCGCTGTCAGCCCGATGCCCAGGCAGGGGCCAGCCAGGAAAAGCCGGGGAGGTTCCGCAGCAGGGTGAACAAACCGGCTAGAATCAGCACTGCGCACAGCGCCGGCAGAAAGCCACGCATCCGGAAGAGCGGCTTTTTCCCCTGAATATACCGGAGGGCCTCCCACCCGAGATACACCGCGGTTGAGGGCAGGACCAGCAGCATAAACAGGTTTTCTGCCGCTGCGCCGGCCAGGTCACCCCGCAAAAGGGCCAGGGTCATGTGCTGGACCCCGCAGCCGGCACAGTAGAAGCCTGTGTATTTCAGAATCAGGCAGTCTGGTTGAAGGAGAAGCAGCCCGGTTCCGCTGAGAGCTACGGCCAGAAGCAGCCCGGCGGCTTTGGCGATCCGGGCTTTCACTTGCGGATGTAGGCCAGGCCGCAGGCGCCGGGGCCGGTGTGGGTGCCCACAATGCTGCCAATGTCCAGCTTATGTACCTCGCGCTTTTTCAGGTGGGCGCTCATGTACTCCATGAAGTCGTCGCGGGTTTTGGGGACAGCGGCATGGCCGACGGTGATAGAGAAGTCGGCGGAGATGGGCTCCTTTTCCACCATATTCTGAATGAACTTAAAGGCAGCTTTTTTTCCCCGGGCCTTTCCCACCACCTCTACCAGGCCGTTTTCCAGGGTGATGATGGGGCAGATGCCCAGAATGCTGGCCACCAGGGCGCTGGTGGCAGACAGCCGCCCGCCCATTTTCAGGTATTTCAGGTCGTCGATCAACGCCCAGAGCCGCACCCGGGGCACCAGATTCTCTACCTCCTGGGCGAGCTCCGGGGCGGAGAGGCCGCGGTCTCGCATTTTGACGGCTTCTTCTACCAGAAGGCCCAGGGCAAAGGTGACGTTCAGGGTGTCGGGCAGGTAAATATTGTCGGCGCCCAGGAGGTTTTTGGCTACCCGGGCCGACTGCAGCGTGCCGCTCATCATGGAGGAGATGAACAGGCAGACCACCTGATCGCCGCTTTTCTGGTACTCGGCAAATTTCCGCTCGAAAAAGGCGGGGGTGATTTGGGCGGTTTTGGGCAGCTCGGAGGCTGCGGCCAGCTTCTCATAAAACTGTTCGTTGCTGATATCGGTGTGGGCCCGGTAGCTCTCCTCGCCGAAGTTTACGGTAATGGGCAGCATTTCAACGCCCAGCTCCTGGCATTGAGCAGGGGAGAGGTCGCAGGAGCTGTCGGTCAGAATTTTTACCATGGTATTCACATGCCTTTCGGGGAATTCTTTGCAGACGCAATTATTATACACGGTCCGGCTGTTGGGGTCAACCACAAAAGATGTTTTTTAAGAAAAAAGGAGAGGGCCGGGAGACCGGTCCTCTCCTGATGGCGGTTTTGCGCCAGAGCAGACTTTAGGAATCCTGCAGGGAAGCGGTAAAGCTGGTGAAGCCGATATCAGACAGCTGGAAGCCGATTTTTTCCAGCTGAACCCCCCAGGAAGCCACGCTGAGCAGGGTGGTATAGTTTGCAAGCTTGTTGGCTTCGGACAAAGAAATATTATCAGGACCGCTCAGCTTCTGGAAATTGAGGACGGTGTTTTTGGTGTAGGTGGCGGGATTCAGAGTGGTGCCCATCTCAAGCTCAAGGCCTTTATCGTCCTCATAAGAGAAGAAGGTAAAGCTGTCGAAGGCATGGTTGGCAAGGCTGTACTCCAACATGACGCAGGTGATGTAATTCTCGGAGGACTCAAACATACCGAAGAACCACAGAGCCTCCTCCTCCGGCTCGTAGCTGATATCCGTGTACATGGTGTTGCCACTGATTTCCTGCGTGCTGGAGATATACTTTTCACCGGCCTCGTCGGTTTTGCCGTTGGCGATGATATACTGGACTAGCTGCTTGTCCTTGCTGTCCCCGGGAGCGGGGGTAGGCGTGCCGGGGCCGGGGTCAGGGCTGGGGTTGGGGTCCTCTACCGCGCCGGACTCGATGAGGGCGTCCAGCAGGGTTTTTGTGCTGTTCTTCATTTTGGCGTTGAGGGCGTTGTTGGAGACAATGGCCACATCCCCCCGGGTGAAGCGGCTGCTGGCGGTGTAGCGGCCCCCGGTGATGCCCAGCTTGTCGGAGAGGGCAAAGGGGTTGCGCCAGGTGAAGTCCTTGCCAGTGCCCTGCTCATAGCCCAGGGCAGTGAGCACAAAGGTGAGGTATTGGGAAGCGGTGAGGGGCTGGCCGTGGCCGAACTTGGTGGGGGACGCGCCGGCGGTGAGCTTGTTGGTGTAGGCGTAGCCTACCGCGGGCTTGGCCCAGGCGGGCACATCGGTAAAGGGGGTATACCAGGTGCCGCTTTTTGCCTCTTCAGACTTACCCAGCAGGGCCACCAGCATGGTGATGCCCTGGCTGCGGTCCGGCATGTTGTCCAGGCTGAAAATAGGGGAGCCGTCCGGCTGGGCGCCGGTGCCGGCGAACAGGCCCAGCTCGTAGAGATGGTTGGCGGCGTTGTTGGCCTCGGTGGTGGCCGCAAGGCTGACCGGCGCCATGGAGAGCACCAGCAGAACAGCCAGCAGAACAGATAATACTTTTTTCATTCTATTCGCAACCTCCTGTCGAATTGACTGAAAATATTATACACCTGGACAGAAAAAAGGTCAATAGATTTTGAAAAATATTGGGAAAATATTGGGGGATTTTGGCATGTGTGGGAGCCGGAGGCGGCGGTAAAAGAAAAAGGGCGGCGCAGCTTGAGCCGCCGGCCGTCCTTTTTTATGTTGCTTATTCCTCGGTTTTGCCGCCGTTGAAGTAGGCGTCAAACATGCCGTTTACCGCGTCAAGGGTCTGCCCGGCGATTTCAGGCAGGTCGCCGCCCCAAGCCTTGCCCGCGGCCTCATAGCCCTTCTTTACGGCCTCCTGCATCTCCTTCATCTTCTCCGGGTCGTCGCCGGCCAGGGCCTGAGCCATTTTGAAGATGCGCTCGGAGGTCTGCTTGACCCCCCAGTAGCCGTCCTCAGAGATGGCCTCCTGGGCGGCCTGCTTGGTCTCCAGGTCCACGGTCAGGTTGCCGGAGGCGAACATCTGCCAGAAGCTGTCGTCCTGCGCGGACTTGACGGTCATGCCCTGCTTCTGGAAGGTTTGGGTCATCATGTTGATGAACCGGTTCATCTGGTTGTCCAGATCGTCCTTCAGGCTTTTGACCAGGGCGGCGCGCTCCTCCTTGCTCATTTTGTTGACGCTTTTGGCGTCGTCGCTGAGCTCTACGCTGTCGGGAGCCTGCTCGGGCTTGCCCTGGGCGGCGCCGGCCTCAGCGGCCTTTTTGGCGCTCTCCTGGTCAGGGGAAGCGGCGGCAGTTTTCGCGGTTTGGGCATAGCCGGAAACGGCCTGATAACGGTTGACACTGGAATTGAACTCGATTGCCATGGAAATGAACCTCCTTGTTTCTCATCAGTCTCTAACTAATATATCGGATGAAATCACAAAAAAGTTACCCCTTTTTCCATTATTTCCCCGCCGCTACCGGAACATAGAGCCAGCAGCCGTTGATATTGCCGTCTGACTGGTGGCGGTAATACTCCACAATGGGCAGGCTGCTGTCCGGGCAGTGGAAGCCAAGCCTGGGGGCCAGGGTTTCGCTGACCCACTGATAGGGGGGCACGCCTCCCTGCCAGGGCTCCTCCTCCATGGCCCGGGCGGTCTCCTCGGTAACAGGCACCCGCATGTATTGCCCGGGGGGCAGCCAGATTTGGTCAAAGCCCTGGGGCTGGTCCCGGCTCTCTACCAGAAAACCGAAGAACACCCCGCTGGGCCGCTGGTTGGAGAGGTAATTGAAGCTCATGCATACGTCCCAGCCCTCCTCCGGCTGGTTGGGGGAGAGCTCCGCGTCTCCCAGGGCCATAAACTCCTCCATGAGCTTTTCAATATCCGGCTCGTTGACGTTGTCGGCCGCGTAACGCTGCTTGCCGCACCACAGGCTCTCCTCCCAGGCGACCAGGTCGGCCTGGGCCCCGTTTACGGTGTAGCTCTCCAACACGGTCTCATGCCGGTGCAGGGGCTCTTGCAGTGGGCTCATTTTGTGTACCTCCGGGTGCGCTGGTCGGCAATTACGCCCTGCCAGTTCATGCCAAAGCCGAAGTCGTAGCGGTGGCCCGCGCTGTCGGCGTAGGGCTCCATGTCAAAGGGCAGGTCCTCGCAGTGACGCTCTACGGTCTCCATATTGGCGGGCATCTGCACAGGCAGCAGGCCGCTGGGCTCGGCCTTGCCGCTGATCAGGTCCAGAATGGCCTGGCTCTGCACGCCGAAGTCGATGAGAATGCTGTCGGCGCTGGCCTCGAACTCGGCGGGCACTGTGGGGTTGTGCATGCGCAGCACCACGATCACCGGCTTGCTCCCCATGGCCTTTTTCGTGTTCAGGACCAGGTCCAGGTCGTCCTGGTTGGCGGCAGCGGCGGTTTTGCCCTGGTAGCCGCGGTTGGGGCTGCTCTCCCGGAAGTCCCCCTGACCGATGCTCTCGGCCCGGGCAGCGGCAGCGGTGTAGGGCCGGTACTGCAGGGGGATGGGCACATAGCCGTTGCCGCCGGCCTCCCGGTCCTCCCGGGAGTAGCCGCCGTCGGACAGGGGGCTCTCAATAAACACCAGGGCGAAGTCCGCCTGGTCGGGAGTGTCGGCCCGGTCGTAGTATTTGCTGACCAGCCCGGCGTCCACCGGGTCCAGGTCCTGGGCGGGCATGCCGGTGCGGAAGAAGGTCTTTCTGGGGCCGATGTGCCGGGTGGGGATGTAGACCTTTTTCCGGTCCCGCTGGGGGAGGGCGTTCTGGTTTTTCACCATGACCACAGATTGCAGCTGGGCCTGGTAGCCTGCCTGGCAGAAGGCCTCGCAGCCGGCCACCTGTACGCTCTGGGCAGGGTCCAGGTAGGGGTTCTCGAACAGGCCGCAGCGGAAGATGTTTTTGAGCAGCCGGACGGCGGACTGCTCCATCCGGGCCCGCATGGCCTCCTGGCCGTGGCGTTGGCAGCCCAGCTGGTAGGCCTCTAAAATGGGGGCGATGGCGGAGTTGCCCCCAAACTGGTCGACCCCGTTCTCAATAGCCAGCAGATGGCGTTGGGCCTCGGTCAGGTCCTCAACCCCGTAGCAGCGGCTGGAAAAGGAGTCGATCTCCGGGTTGGGGTCAGCGGTGATGCCCCAGTCGGTGCAGACTACCCCGTCGTAGCCGTATTTTTCCCGGAGCAGGTCGTGGATGATGTAGCGGCTGTAGGAGTTGCCCACATTTTTGCCGTCCTTTTCGTCCACGCCCCAGCTGACGGTGTAATAGGGCATAATGGCTGAGGCGGACCCGGTGGGGCCGTCCAGCTGGAAGACGCCCTCCAGGAAGGGCTTCAGGTGGGCGTCCAGGTTATTGCCCGGGTAGACGGCAAATTTGCCAAAGGGGTAGTGGGCGTCCCGGCCGGCCTCGCAGGGGCCGCCTCCGGGCCAGTGCTTGGCCATGGCGCACAGGCTGTCTCTGCCCCAGCCGTCGGGAGAGCCCTCTGTGGTCTGCAGGCTGTCGCAGTAGGCCTTGCCGAAGTCTGTGGTCAGCTGGGGGTGGGGGCCAAAGGTGTCTTCCAGGCGCATCCAGCGGGGCTCGGTGCTCAGGTCCACCTGGGGGAACAGGGCTGTGGTGATGCCCATGGCCCGGCACTCCTTGGAGACCGCGTCGCCAAAGGCCCGGCAGGTCTCGGGGGAGAAGGTGGCGGCCATGCCCAGGCCCTCGGGCCATTTGGACACGTCTCCGGCCCCGGATTTGTACTCGGCCCCGGCCTGGCTGGACCCGTGCCGGGGGTCGCTGGAAATGTTCACCGGGATGCCCCAGGGGAGGCTTTCGGCGTAGCTTTGCAGCTGGTTGCTCCACCTGGCGGCGGTTTCGGCGTTTTCCAGGCCTGCCGCCAACACATGGCGCACATGGTCCTTGTCCACAAAATGCTTCTGCTGGTCTGTGAGGGCCCAATGCTCCTGGCCGCTCTCCGCCAGGGTCTTGCCGTGATAGGTGCCGGGGAAGGGGCCGTGGGGCTGCGCGGGAACCATCTGGTGGGGGGAGTAGAGCATCAGCCCGGCAATCTCCTCCACAGTGAGCCGCCCGGCCAGGTCTTTGGCACGCTGGTCAATGGGCAGACGCCAGTCCTCGTAGGGGAGCAGCTCCCCGGTTTTGGCCAGGTCCTTGAAGTACAGGCCGTCCTGCTGGATGATGTTGGCCCCGGCAGCGCCGATATCCGGCCCGTTGGGGTTTTTGTAGATTTTGATTTCGTTGTTTTCCACAGTCACAGATGCCTCCGTCCGGTTAAGATTGACTTACTCTCTTCTATTATACTGGACATGCTGGGCAGTGTCAACACAAAACAGGGGGGAGATGGGGGAATTTCGTGGTATTTAATGATGGGGGCGGGAGAAGTCATTAAAGATGAAAACAAATTTCAAAATTTGGCGGTTTACTTGGAAGAAGGGCTTGCTTAAGCAGCCGGGAGAGAGTATAATGGAACAAACCCATGAGAGGGGGAGCGGGGAAATGGAAGGGACAGACAAAAAGACGCTGCGGGCGGCAGGATGGGGTGTGGTCCGCTATGTGCTGGCCGCTTTGCGCTGGGCGGCGGTGGCGATTTTGATTGGAAGCGTTTGCGGCCTGCTGGGGGCGGGCTTTCATGAGGCCATAGACTGGGCCACGAGCTTTCGCATGGCCAACGGGTGGATTGTGTGGTTTTTGCCGGCGGCGGGGCTTGCGACCCTGGCGCTGTATCAGCTGTGCCGGGTGAGCTTCAGCGCGGGCACAAACCTGATTATTCAGTCCGTTACCACCAACGAGCATATTCCGGCGCTGCTGGCCCCGCTGATTGTGGCGGGTACGCTGCTGTCCCACCTGTTTGGGGCCTCGGTGGGCCGGGAGGGGGCGGCGCTGCAGCTGGGGGGAAGCATTGGCCACAACCTGGGAGAGCTGCTGCGCTTTGACGGGGAGGATGTGCGCACCCTCTCTATGTGCGGCATGGCGGCGTGCTTTTCTGCCATGTTTGGCACGCCCATGGCAGCGGCGGCCTTTGTGCTGGAGGTGGTGACAGTGGGCAGCGTGCACTATGGGGCCTATCTGCCCTGTGTGCTGGCCTCTTATATGGCGTCCACTGTCAGCCGTTGGCTGGGGGTTAAGCCCATGCGCTTCACTCTGGAAGGGGGCGTACCGCAGGCTCTGCCGGGCACCATTGCCCAGGTGGCCCTGCTGGCGGCGTTGTGCGCCGGGGTAGGCATTCTGCTCTGCGTGACCCTGCACCGGGCTGGGCATTGGTGGGAGAGGCTGGTGAAGAACTCCTATCTGCGAATTGCCGCGGGAGGGCTGATGATGGCCCTGCTGGTCAGCGTTTTTGGCTTGACGGACTTTGCGGGAGCCGGGGGACACATGATTGAGCGGGCAGTGGCAGGAGAGGCCCCGGCCTGGGCCTTTTTGCTCAAGCTGGCCCTGACCGCCCTGTGCGTGGGGGCGGGCTACCGGGGAGGGGAGATTGTGCCCACCTTGTTTATTGGGGCTACCTTTGGCTGCGCGGCCGGGCCTTTGCTGGGGCTGGACCCGGGCTTTGGGGCGGCTGTGGGTATGGTGTCGCTGTTCTGCTCGGTGGTGAACTGCCCGGTAGCCACCATGTTTCTGGCGATTGAAATGTTCTCTACAGCCAGCCTGGGGCTGTTTGCTGTGGCTATTGCCATCTCCTTTGTGCTGTCGGGATATTTCGGGCTGTACAGCAGTCAGGTGATTATATTCTCCAAGGTCAAGTGGCAGACCCGGGAGGCCGAGGACAAGAGGAAGTGGTGAGGAGGCGGGGGTGTTTGGTTGCGCCTCCACAGTCGTTTCAGCCTTGAGATTCAGCGCAAAGCGGAAGGGCCGGGCAAGGCGGGAGGGCTTTGAATGGGCTTGGTTTATGGAGAAGTGTCGCATTTTTAGAGTGGTAAAACGGTAGGAGAGGCGGCAGCTTGTGCGGCTTGCCGGTTGGTGAGAGGGGCTTGCTCTGTGTTTCGGGGGCGCTCCTTTTGCAGAGTTTCATGTAGGGTATATCGTCTGCATAACTCGCGGAAGGGCCGGGGCAGTGGGGGAACCTACAAGTCCTCTTAGACGTGAATCATAGGTAAAATGCAGGGGAGGACACGCCGTTCTGCGTGTGGGCGGCTCTTTCGCAGAGTTATAATGTAGGACTGGATATTGTCTGCCTACTTCGTGGAAGGATCGGGAGTCTGAGGGAGTCGGCAAGGCTTTTGGACGTGAATCAAATAAAGTGCGCGGTTGGACACGCCGCTGTGCCTCGGGAGTGTCCCTTTCGCAGATTTTAATATTATCCGCCTACTCCGCGGAAGTACCGGAACCCTGGGAGAGACGGGCGGACACGCTGGCTCGCCTCTGAAAAGTCTCCTGGCCGTGCATCAAATAAAATGCGCGAAAGGACGCTCCCCTGTGTCTCGGGAGTGTCCCATTCGCAGATTTTATTATAGAGGTTCTGTCTGGGTCTCCGTTCCGGGAACTCAGGATAAATGGGCAATAACAGGGAACTGCCCCTGTAAATCAGTCCCGTTATAAAATGCGCGAAAGGACACTCCCCTGTGTCTCCCGAGCCTTGACTTTTTAGGTCGGGAGCAGTAGAATGAAGGGGACAGGCGCAGGTCTGTCTCCATGTTTTTTAGAAAGGATGAGTAGAATGAAGAAGGATAGCTGCCCGGTTTATTTCATCCCCAGGAGGGCGGATTTCTGACCCTCCTGTAACTATGGAGGTATTTCATGTCGCTTCACTGGATCGACTCAACTAAAATATCGTTTCACTGTATTCTTCTGATGGACCGCCGGCTGATTGGCCAGGTCTGCGGGCCCTGGTATGGGGCGGAGTATGACAGAAAGCTGGGGCTGGCTCTTGCCGGCAACCCTGCCGTGGCCTGGTACTGCAAGGAGAAAGCCCCGGAGACGGCAGCCTATGTGGACGCGCTGCTGGCCGGTGCGCCTCGGGACCTCCCGGGGGAGGAGGTGCGCGCTGCCGAGTGTTTTGTCCTGGACGAAATTGACTGGGCGGTGGTGTATGTGTACCCGGAGCTGATGGAGCGGAACTGCCCCTATATCTACGCCTGGGACAAGGCCAGGCTGTTTGAGCTGGCTGATTTTACCGGCAGGCTGGTGCTGGATGTGGGCGCGGGCGCCGGGCGGCTGGCCTTTGCGGCGGCGGAGCAGGCCCGGCATGTATATGCCAGCGAGCCGGTAGACCGGCTGCGGGAGTTCATGCGGGCTAAGATTCAGCGGGAGGGCGTTGGCAATGTCACGGTGCTGGACGGCATGTGCGAGTGTTTGCCCTATGAGGACAGCGTCTTTGATCTCGTTATGTCTGGCCATGTGCTGGGAGACGACTATGACAAGGAGCTGGCTGAGCTGGAACGGGTGGTGAAGCCCGGCGGGTGGATTTTGGACTGCCCGGGGGAGGACGACCGCTGGATGGAGCCCAAGCCCGAGATGCTCTCCCGGGGGTTTGCGTGTTTGCCCTATCTCAGCAAGACCGGGGGGAAGGTGTGCCGCTATCGGAAGCAGGTGAAAAAGTGAGAAAAGA
>CAJUNQ010000060.1 GCA_910587835.1 uncultured Oscillospiraceae bacterium
AAATAAATTCATCTATATCACCTCCATCATTATGATAGCTGGAGATGAAGAAAAAAAGAAATCCAAACTTTTTTCCTTCAAAACACTGCATTCATTGAGGTTATGAGTAAAAGTTTGGATTTTTTTGAAGTTTGGATTTTAGGGCAAATCCAAAAGTTTTGATTTTCCCGACCCACGCCATTGGGTCCGCAGCCTGCAACTCTCCAGAAATACCGCACGCTTGTTTCTCTGTTCAATGAGCTATATTGCTCTTAGGCTTGCTGGTCTACATCCGCAAGGTAAGCATTGAGTTTTCCGCTCAGCAGAAGCGAGTGATAAATCGTTAGTCTATACTCCCGAAAGTATTGTTCGTGCTGTCTGCCCCATTTGCCTATATGCCTTTCTGCCGGTGCAGCAAGGCAAGGATAATAGCAGCCGTTCCGGAGTTCATACCATAAACCGTTGCTTTTGACAAAAATCTTTTTCTCCATTTTGTGAATCATCCAAAGGTGGTGTCGCAGTCATTGTAGGACAGGAGCCACAGGGCCTTTGCGCCGAACAGCGTTTCCGCCAGTAGCAAGTGGTCTTTGGAGCCGAAGAGGTTGCCGTAGTAGTCCTCTGTCAGCACATAGGGCGGGTCCAGATAGAAGATGGTACCCTCGCTGTCATGGGTCCGGATAAGCCGCTCATAGCTCATGTGCTCCACCACCACATACTGGAACCGCTCCGCGACTGCGTCTATCAAAGGGAAAGCCGCCCAGGTGGACCGTGGGCTGGCCCCGAATGATGTTCCCCCGCCGCCGTAGCTCTGCCGGATGAGCTGATAGAAGTCCCGCGCCCAAAGGACGGGGTCTTTGTTGTGGCCTCTGGCAAGCCTGGCCTTGACGGTGTCGAACTCCTCCCGGGCGTTGAGGAGGTACCGAAGGGCTGCCTGCAGCTCCTTGGGTTGATCGCGGACCATGCGGAAGAGGTTGACAAGGTTGGAGTTGAAGTCGTTGTAAATCTCCTTGACAGAGCGCTCCTTGTTCAGCAGGACGGACGCCCCACCGCCGAACACCTCTATATAGCTCCGCTGCCGGAAGTCTGCCGGAAACCGGCTGATAATTGCCCTGCACAGGGCTTGTTTCCCGCCTACCCACGGGATCATGGACTGAATAGTACCACCTCCATTTCTCTGTATGCTTTTTTGCTGACGGGCGGTCCTCTGACCATAATTTGCTCACTCCCTCTTGCTTTCATGGACCTGGTGCCTGACCCGGTCCTTTTCCTCTGCTCGTTTGGCGTTATTCCAGCCATCCACCGTGCCAGTAAGGTAACCCGTGATGCGCCGGATGCGCTCGAAGTCACGGCCCTCGCCAACTACCTTTTTGCTATTCTTCATGGCGACTGCTCCTGCATGGGTTGCTGGGCCGCTGCCAGTACATTGGCCCTTTCCTCGATTTCATGCCAGATGGTTTCCTGCTGGCGGCTGTCTTTCTCCTTGACCACGCCGCAGAGGTCCGACATGGTGTCCGGCAGGTCCAAGAGAGCCTGGGCCTCTTCATCGTCCAACTCGTTATACTCCATCGCCACCAGGATATCCTCCCGGACCAGATACTCCCAGGCTTTGTCCAGGATTTCCTTGGGAGGGAGCTCCAGCAGTTCATCCCGGAAGGCTGCCTGCTCCTGGCACAGCTTTTCATAGAGCTGCTCGTCCGGCGTAGCCTGCTGTTCATTTTGGATTACCGTGAAACTGTCGGCAAATGGCAGCAAGTTCAGGCCCCTGCCGTTGTCCCACTTCATGAGCAGGCTCGGTTGGTCATCCACGCCGATAACTGTTCCGCACAGGCCAGAGGGCATGTCCCGTTCGTCGTTACAGAGGCTGTTCAGCCGGATTCGCGTCCCTACCGGGTACTGCTTTTTGACCATCTCAACCTTATTTCTGTCGAAGTTCATTCTGATCCCTCCCTTCCGTAAACAGCAGCCGGTTGGCCGCGCTCAGTCCGTAGCCCCGGATCAGCATGGCAGTCTGAATCACCAAAAAGTACCGGGGCGGCAGCATACTGGGGTCGGCCAGTTCTGTGAGAGCCACGGTTTTGCTGCCGGTGATGATGTCCTTGGCCACCGCGAAACAGACATAGGACATAGCGTCCAGCCGCCGGGGCTTCATGGCCTCGATGTCGATCTCGTTAGTGCCGATGTGGTTCTCGGCCTGGTGCCAGAGCCTGGGGTCGGCCGTCAACAAAAAAAGGGCCGCAGCATACTTTCTGCTACAGCCCTTGTGATACCTGATTTCTTTCTCAAACAGCACGCCGTGCTTATCGTTTCGGAAGATCATTTTTCCCGGCCCCTTTCTGTTGTTTCTTCTGTTTCATATCTTTCTGAATAATCCCGGCCTCTGGTGGGTCCCGCTGGAAGCCGGGAATCTGTTGCATAAAACTCTCGTAGGCACGGTCTGTCTTGCTTTCTGTAAACTTTGGCACTCTGCATACCTCCTAAATCTTTCTCTGGAAAAAGAAAAAGGGCCATG
>CAJUNQ010000061.1 GCA_910587835.1 uncultured Oscillospiraceae bacterium
CCAAAATGCCGCTTTCCCGCAAGGTCAGCTGGTAGTCCTCTTCGGTCCAGTAATCGCAGGGGATGAAGGGAAGGCCCCGGCTTTTGCAGTAATCGAAAATGTAGCGCTCGTACTCGCCGGGGTATTTTTTCCCGCCGCTCTCCAAATCCTCTGGCCGCACTTCCCCGCAGACCACATCCGGCTGAAAACGGTCAAAGGCCGCCATGGCCTTTTGGTCGTCCCATTTGCAGTACTCCAGAATTTCGCCGCCATGGACAGAACTGAAAATACCGGTTTTCGTCATATGTACGCTCAAATCCTTTCAAATCTTCCGCTTGTCAATGACCCGCACAGCCTTGCCCTCGCTGCGCACAATAGACTTGGGCGCCACCAGCGTCACCTTGGCGGTGAGGCCCAGCATGGAGCGCAGGCCTTCCACCAGCTCCTTCTGCCGGGCGGATACATCGCCCAGGTTGTCCGTAAACATCTCGGGGGTCATCTCCACCTGCACATCCAGGGTATCGGTGTTCTTCACCCGGTCCACCAAAATCTGGTAGTTGGCCGGGTAGCCGTGGTTCAGCAGCACGGTCTCGATCTGAGACGGGAACACATTGACGCCGCGGATAATGAGCATATCATCTGTACGGCCCTGGGGCTTCTGCATCTTCACATGGGTGCGGCCGCAGGGGCAGGGTTCCCGGGTGAGGGTGCAGATGTCTCTGGTGCGGTAGCGCAGCAGGGGGAACGCCTTTTTGGTGATGGAGGTGAACACCAGCTCACCCTGAGAACCCTCGGGCAGCACCTCGCCGGTCTCCGGGTCGATAATCTCGGCGATAAAGTGATCCTCGTTAACATGCATGCCGCTTTGGGCGGAGCACTCAAAGGAGACCCCAGGGCCGGAGAGCTCGGTGAGGCCGTAGATGTCGTAGGCCTTGATGCCCAAGGTGTTCTCAATGTCCCGGCGCATCTCCTGGCTCCAGGCCTCGGCCCCAAAGATGCCCGCCTTTAGGGGAATATCGTCCGGCCCCAGGCCCATCTCCTTCATGCTCTCGCCCAGGTAGGCCGCATAGGAGGGCGTGCAGCACAGAATGGTGGCCGACAGGTCCTGGATGAACATAATCTGCCGCTCCGTGTTGCCGGAGCTGGTGGGGATGGTAAGGCAGCCCACCTTGTGGGAGCCCCCGTTGAGCCCCGGCCCGCCCGTGAACAGGCCATAGCCATAGCTCACCTGGCACACATCCTGGTTGGTGCCGCCAGCGGCCATAATGGCCCGGGCGCAGCAGTCCTCCCACAGGTCAATGTCCTCCTGGGTGTAAAAGGCCACCACCCGCTTGCCTGTGGTGCCTGAGGTGGACTGGATGCGCACGCAGTCCTTGAGAGGCACGCCCACCAGACCATAGGGGTAGGCCTCCCGGAGATCGGCCTTGGTGAGAAAGGGGAGCTTGTAGAGGTCGCCGCTGGACTGGATGTCAGCGGGGGTCAGGCCCTTCTCCTCCATTTTCTTGCGGTAGTAGGGGACATGGTCCCACACATGCTGCACCTGACTGACCAGGCGCTCATCCTGCCAGGCCTTGATCTGCTCCCGAGACGCGCATTCGATCTCGGGTTGATAGTAATGCTCCATAGGGCTTCATCCTTTCATCGTTCCTGTGTTTTTGGGGACTTGAACTGCCTTTTCCATCCAGCGGCCTAGTATGGGTAATGGGTATTGTAGTCCAGCCGCTGCACCCGGTCTACCTGAACAAGAACGCCCGGGTACCGCTCCACCACCCCGCCGCTGTGGGTGACTGCCACCAACTGGCCTGGCTCCAGCTCGCGGAGATGGTGCTTTCTCCCCTGCCAGAACAGCTCGGTGTTCTCGGTCACATTAAATTCCATCAGTCCCCGGCAGTTGGGCTCGTTGACCTCCAGGCCCTCCACCCGGACCCGGGAGTCGTCTATGCTGACGATGCGGGCGTAGAAGGTGAAGCCCGGCTCTCTCTGAGGGGCGGTGCTGCGACCGGCGAAGAAAGCTCCCCCGGCCAGGGCGGCGCTGTACAGCAGCAGAAGCAGAATGGCAAGCCAGCGGGGGCGGTTTCTGCCCTGGGCGCTCACGGGGCCTCCTCCTGGGAGAAGGAGCCGTAGAACACGGTCTCCTCCCGGGGCTTTTTCTGGCTGTGCAGCCGGGAGGGCTTTGCGTCCTGGGCGGGGTAGCCCATCAGCAGCATGGCTACCGGCTCGCAGCTGTCCGGCAGGGCAAACTCCTCCCGCACCGCCTCAGGGTTAAAGTGCATCACCCAGGTGGTGCCCACCCCCAGGTCATGGGCGGCCAGCATCATGTGGGTGGCCACAATGGCCGCGTCCACCTCTCCGCTGGGTCTGCCGTCATAGTCCCGGGTCCAGCACTGGGTTGTGTCATAGCACACCAGCAGGGCCAGGGTCTCGCCAAAGTGATGGACCGTGCACCTTTTTAGCTTCTCCAGGGCGTCGGGGGTTTGCAGCACCAGCACCCGCTGGGGCTGGTCATTGCAGGCGGTGGGGGAGGCCTGCCCTGCCCGGAGAATGGCGTCCAGCTTGTCCTCCTCCACAGGGCGGTCAGAGAATTTTCGCACAGAAAACCGGCTTTCTGCCAGTTCCACAAAATCCATGGGTGTTCTCCTCTCTTTGGGGTGATATAGGGTCCTATTCCACAGCAACAGAGTGGGGGCTGCATGGCTCCGTCTCTCAGGCCTGCTGCCCCAGGGCAAAGGCCCTTTTGTTCACGTCCAGAAATTTTGCCGGGACGCAGGCCTCGATGGCCTCCTGCCAGGCGCTTTCCGCAAAGTCGAAATAGTGGCTGAGCCGCCCCAGCAGTACCAGGTTCACAGCCTTGGCGTTCCCCGCCTGCTGGGCCAGGGTCAGGCAGTCCACCGGGTCTACCTTTGCTCCGGCGGCGGTCATTTTCTCCACCAGCTTCTCAGGGTACTGGGCCGCGCCGGTGACCACAGGCATGGGGTCAATCTGCTGGGTGTTGACCACCACCCGGCCGCCGGGCTTCAGCCAGGCCAGCCAGCGGGCGGCTTCCAGCAGCTCGAAGGAGACAATGGCGTCCGCCTCCCCCTGGTCAATGACCGGAGAGGCCACCTTGTCCCCATAGCGCACATAGGTGACCACGCTGCCCCCTCGCTGGCTCATGCCGTGGACCTCGCTGACCTTTACATCATGGCCCTGCTCCATAAGCAGATGCCCCAGCAGCTTGCTGGCCAGCAGAGAGCCCTGTCCCCCTACGCCCACAATCATGATATTCTTGGTTTTCATGTTATTTGCCCTCCTTCAGCGCATCGAACCCGCACAGCTGGCCGCAGACCCCGCAGCCCACGCATTGGGCGGCGTCTACCACAGCCTTGCCCTCCCGAATGGAGATGGCGGGACAGCCGATCTTCATGCAGGCCCTGCAGCCCCGGCATTTGTCCGGGTCCACCATGAGAGGGGGCTGACGCTTGACATATTTCAGCAGGGCGCAGGGCCGGCGGGAGATGATGACAGACAGCTCCTCTGCCGCCAGCTCCTCTTTTACCGCTGCCTCGCAGGCTTTCAGGTCGTAGGGGTCTACCACCCGCACCCGGTTAACGCCCATTGCCCGGCAAAGGGCCTCCAGGTCGATTTTCCCAGCCGGGTCTCCCCGCAGGTTGAAGCCTGTGGTGGGGTTCTGCTGGTGGCCGGTCATGCCGGTGATGGAGTTGTCCAGTATAATGACAGTGGAGCGGGACTGATTGTAGGCCGCGTTGGCAAGCCCGGTCATGCCCGAGTGGACAAAGGTGGAGTCGCCAATGACCGCCACGGTTCTGCCCTCGCTGTCAGCGCCCAGGGCCTTGTTAAAGCCGTGCAGGCCACTGACCGACGCCCCCATGCACAGGGTCATGTCCATGGCCCCCAGGGGAGGCATGGCGCCCAGGGTGTAGCAGCCAATGTCCCCCAGCACCGTGCACTTCAGCCGGCTGAGGGCGTAAAACAGCCCCCGGTGAGGACAGCCCGCGCACATGACAGGGGGACGGTTGGGCAGCTCCTCTGTGAGGGCGGAGCCCATGTGCCGGGACAGGCCCAGCTTCTCCCCAATCAGGTTCTGGCTCAGTTCGCCGGTGAGGGGGAACAGCTCTTTGCCCCGCAGGGAGAGCCCCAGACCCCGGCAGTAGCTCTCCAGAAAGGAGTCGCCCTCCTCCACCACTACCAGAGAGTCCACCCCAGCGGCAAAGTCTCTCAGCTTCCTCTCCGGCAGGGGCCATACCAGCCCCAGCTTGAGAACAGGGAACCGGTCCCCGCAGGCCTCTTTGACATACTGATAGCATGTGCTGCTGGTGACAATGCCCAGGCTGTGGTCGCTGCCGTCCTCCACCCGGTTCACCTCCGCGGTCTCCGCCCACTGGGCCAGGTCCAGCAGACGCTGTTCTACGGCCGGGTGGCGGCGCACGGCGTTGGCAGGGGCCATCACATATTTCTGTGGGTTTTTCTGGTAGGGTCTGACTTCTGGCTCCTGCCGGTCCGACAGCCTGGCGATAGACTGGGAATGGGCCACCCGAGTGCACATTTTCAGCAGCACAGGGGTGTCAAACTCCTCTGAGAGCCGGTAGGCCAGCTTGGTAAAGTCCAGGGCCTCGGCAGAGTCGGAGGGCTCCAGCATGGGGAGCTTCGCCGCTCGGGCATAGTGCCGGGAGTCCTGCTCGTTCTGGGAGGAGTGCATGGCAGGGTCGTCCGCCACGGCGATCACCAGCCCGGCGTTCACCCCGGTGTAGCTCATGGTGAACAGGGGGTCGGCGGCCACGTTCAGACCCACATGCTTCATGGCGCAAAAGGCCCGCTTGCCCGCCAGAGAGGCACCGAAGGCGGTCTCCATGGCTACCTTCTCGTTGGGAGCCCACTCGCAGTAGATCTCGGGGAATTTCGCGGCCTCCTCGGTGATCTCTGTGCTGGGGGTGCCGGGGTAGCTGGACGCCACGGCGCAGCCGGCCTCGTAAAGTCCCCGGGCAACGGCAGCGTTGCCCAAGATGAGTTTTTTCATGGTTGATATGTACCTCCAAATTTCAGGAATAGGGTGGGCCGGGCTTTTGAAAAACCAGGGTCCGGTCCTTCATGGAAATTTTGCCCACCCGCCAGCCGTAAGCGGCCAGCTCTTTTTTGTATGTGAGAAAGAAGTGGTTCAAAGGCATGCCCGCGATGGACGAGCCTTTTCAAAGCGCAGAGAGACAGGGCCCCTTCTGGCGGCTGACATGCCTCTACAGAGGGTATGGCTCATGACATGCCCAGCCTCTCCTTCAGGCCCTCCTGCAGCACCTGAGAGAAGTTGAGCCCAGCCTTCATGGCCATTTCGTTGAGGTAGTTGGGCAGGGTGACATTTTTGCGCACAGTGCGCATGTCGTTCATCCGGCGGTAGGCGTCGAAGTCTACGACCGCATAGGAAGGAATTTCTCCATCCCGGCAGATCAGCGGGCCCTCGGAGGGGGAGGGAACACTCTGCCCGCTATCCTGTAGGCTGATCGCGGTCAGGCTGATCGCGTCAGCGGCCATGTCAATAGCGTCGGCAATATTCCGCCCTTCTGTGTGAATCCCCAGATCAGGGACGGTTACCACATACCATCCGTCTGCGGCAGGCTCAAGAATAATGGGATACGCGATTTTCATGTTGGCAGCCTCCTTGCTGGTCGATTATTTTTTCTTCAGGTTCCAATACCGGATCAGCTTTCTAGCCAGCAGTTCACTCACCTCTTTATGGCGCGGCACCGACTCCGTGGTTTTTCCGTTGGTGATTATGGTATGGCTCCCGCCTTCTCGGAGAAACCGCCAGCCGTTTTGATAGAATAAGTCGAGCAGGTCTTTTCGTTTCATAGAAGCCCACCCCGATGTTTATTATACGCATTCCATGCGCATATGTCAAAGAGAAAACCTGTTACAGCTGATAATCAATACAGGCCCGGTCGATCCGGATGGCTCCCACAAACTGGCCAAAGGCCACATGCTCGGGGCAGACCTGGTAGGCGTTCAGGTTGTCCAGGCTGTCAAAGTCAAAGATGAGGGCCACATCATAGTTGGCGTTGGGCGCGCCGGAGACACAGCGCACCACCTGGGCGCTGCGGACAGTGGAGAGCTTGCCCAGCTCCTCTCCCCGGCGGAGAAATTCGGCAATATTTGCCTCCTTGTTTTCTTCCTTCAGGCTGAACATGCAGATATGACGAATCATAATGGGTTCCTCCATAATAAATGTAGTGGTTGTGGGGCCGGTCAGCCCTTGTTTTGCGCCTCAACCAGCCGCACGCCGCAGTACTGCTCCCGCAGCCGGGGCTTCTCGATTTTCCCGGTGGCGTTGCGGGGCACCGGGGCGAAGATCAGCTTGCGGGGGCGTTTGTACCGGGGCAGGTCTCCGCAGTAGGCCATGATCTCCTCCTGGGTGCACTCCATGCCCTCCTTCACCTGAATGATGGCTGCGGCAATCTCCCCCAGGCGGGGGTCTGGCAGACCGATGACCGCCACGTCGTGGATTTTGGGGTGGCCCGCCAAAAAGGCCTCAATCTGTACCGGGTAAATATTCTCGCCGCCGGAGATGACCACGTCCTTCTTCCGGTCCACCAGAAAGATGAAGCCGTCCTCGTCCTGGCGGGCCATGTCGCCGGTGTGGAGCCAGCCGTTTTGCAGCACCTCGGCAGTGGCCTTTTCATCGTGATAATAGCAAACCATCACGCCGCCGCCCTTGACGCACAGCTCGCCCACCTCCCCCTGTTTGACAGGCTCGCCCTGGTCGTCCACAATCTTCACCCGCCAGCCCATGCCGGGCACGCCGATGGCCCCCACCTTGTGGGGGTTGTCCACCCCCAGGTGGACGCAGCCAGGGCCGGTGGACTCGGAGAGGCCGTAGTTGGTGTCATATTTGTGGTGAGGGAAGTAGCTCCACCAGTGCTTCACCAAACTGGGGGGCACGGGCTGGGCCCCGATATGCATCAGCCGCCACTGGTCCAGCTGATAATCCTCTGTTTTCAGCTCCCCCCGGTCCAGAGCCATTAGAATGTCCTGGGCCCAGGGCACCAGCAGCCAGACAATGGTGCAGCCCTCGGCGGAGACGGCCTCCAGAACAGCCTTGGGAGAATTGCCCTTAAGCAGCACCGCCTTGCCCCCAGTGAACAGGGAGCCGAACCAGTGCATTTTTGCGCCCGTGTGGTACAGAGGGGGGATGCACAGAAACACATCCTCATGGGTGGTCTCGTGGTGAGCGGCCTCCATGCGGGCGGACTGCATCAGCGCAGCGTGGCGCAGCAGAATGGCCTTGGGGAAGCCGGTGGTGCCGGAGGAGTAGTAGATGGCCGCCTCGTCCTCATCGTCAATCAGCACCTTGGGGGGCACGCTGGAACAGTTTGCCGCATCCAGGTGGTAGTCCTCGGCAAAGCTGGGGCAGACCTCGCCCACAAAGAACAGCAGCCGCTCCCGGCCAATGCTGGGAGCAATCTCCTCCACCCGGCCAATGAACTCGGGTCCAAAGAAAAGGATGTCAGCGTCGGCCAGCTTCAGGCAGTATTCAATCTCTTGGGCAGTATAGCGGAAGTTGAGGGGCACAGCCACTGCGCCGGTTTTGAGAATGCCAAAGTAGATGGGGAGCCACTCAAGGCAGTTCATCATCAGCAGGGCCACCTTCTGGCCCTTGCCAATGCCCCGGCTGAGCAGCAGATTGGCGGCGCGGTTGGCCTTTTCGTCGAATACGGACCAGGTGATCTCCCGGCGGTAGGGGACAGGCCCGCCGGGCTGAATCAGCTCATATTCCCGCCAGGTGACCCGGCGGGGCTCCTGCAGCTGGGGGTTGATCTCGACCAGAGCGGTCTCAGCGCCGTAGAGCTTGGCGTTGCGCTCCAGCAGGTCGGTGATGGGCATGGGAAGGACCTCCTCAAATGGTGGGGTGCATAATTTGCCAATGGATTTAACATAGTATCAGAATGACATATATTATACTCTATTTTGGCGGCTAAGTCAAGAAAGGGGCGGGCCCGGGGCCTCCCGGAAAAAGCGGAGAAACCCCGCCGGCGGTCTGGCGGCAGACTGCCTCCGGCTTCCCGGTTCCACAAGCTTTTTGCGGGACAGGAAAGATTTTCAGGCCACGCTCCAGCTAATTCACCAAAATACTACTATAAACTTTGTGCATATAGTTGCTTGACCTGGAGCCTGCTCAAAATAGTATAATGGGCGGAGAAATGAATCGGGAGGCCTGTAACGTGACCATTAAGGAAGTCAGTGAGAAATATCATATCAGCCAGGACACCCTGCGCTATTACGAGCGGGTGGGCATGATCCCCCGGGTCACCCGCACTGGCTCCGGCCACCGGGACTATCAGCCGGATGACCTGAGCTGGGTGGAGCTGGCCAAATGCCTGCGCAGCGCGGGGCTCACCGTAGAGGCTATTGTGGACTATGTGCGGCTCAGCCAGCAGGGGGAGGGCACCGAAGCGGCCCGCTTGGAGCTCCTTCGCCGCCAGCGCGCCGACCTGGAAGCCCAGCGTCAACAGATTGAGGAGGCAATGACCCGGTTGGAGCAAAAAATCGCCCGCTATGAGCGGCTTTTGGCCTGAAAAAAGACCCGCCCCGCGCCCCTTACAGGAGGCCCGGCAGGCGGGTCCTTCGCTTTTTCACAGCTCCGGCAAAAAGACGAACGCCAGCTCTCAGGCTGGCGTTCGCTTTTGGGGGTATCCAAATCAGAACTTGTTACCGCGTTTTACATAGCTGGTGTGGAGAATCTCGTGGGCCTTGTGGCTGCCGGGCTCGCCCAAGAACTCCTCATAGCACTTCTTCACCACCGGGTTATCGTGGGACTTGCGCAGAGGCATGGCCTTGTCCTGGTCGTACAGGGCCTTGGCGCGCAGGGCCTTAATGTCGTTGTAGGCCCAGGCGTTGGCGCTCTGCACAGGCTGGCCGCCGCCGTTGACACAGCCGCCGGGGCAGCACATGACCTCGATGAACTGATAGTCTGCCTCGCCCGCGCGAACCTTCTTGAGAATCTTGTCGGCGTTGGAGAGGCCGCTGACTACGGCAACCTTCACATCCATGCCGGCCACGTTGTACACAGCCTCCTTGATGCCCTCGGTGCCGCGAATCTCGTTGTACTCAACAGACTCCTGGCTCTCGCCGGTAAGCACGTCGGCGGCAGTGCGCAGAGCCGCCTCCATCACGCCGCCGGTGGCGCCGAAGATCACCGCCGCGCCAGTGGAGACGCCCATGGCGTCGTCAAACTTCTCATCGGGCAGGGCGTTGAAGTTCAGCTGGGCCTTCTTAATCAGGCGGGCCAGCTCCCGGGTGGTCAGGCTGATATCCACATCGGGCAGACCGGCGGCAGCCTCGTCGTCCCGCTTGATCTCAAACTTCTTGGCCGTGCAGGGCATGACAGACACGGAGACAATCTTCTGGGGGTCCAGGTTTTCCTTCTCGGCGTACCAGGTCTTGATCAGCGCGCCGGTCATGTTCTGGGGGGACTTGCAGCTGGACAGGTGGTCGATCAGGTCCGGGTAGTAGTGCTCGCAGAACTTGATCCAGCCGGGGGAGCAGGAGGTGATCATGGGCAGGGTGCCGCCGTTCTTCACCCGGCCGATGAACTCGTGGGCCTCCTCCATAATGGTCATGTCCGCGCCAAAGTCGGTGTCGAACACCTTGTCAAAGCCCAGCCGGCGGAGAGCCGCAGCCATTTTGCCCTCTACATTGGTGCCAATGGGCAGGCCGAACTCCTCGCCCAGAGCCGCCCGCACAGCGGGAGCGGTCTGCACGATGACGATCTTCTCGGGGTCGTTGATAGCGTCAATGACCTCCTGGGTGTTGTCTTTCTCGGTCAGCGCACCGGTGGGGCAGCTGACAATGCACTGGCCGCAGGCCACGCAGGACACATTGTCCAGGGTGTTCTCAAAGGCGCAGCCGATTTCTGTGTCAAAGCCGCGGTTGTTGGCGCCGATGACAGCCACATGCTGGTTCTGGCAGGCGGCCACGCAGCGGCGGCACAGCACGCACTTGGCGTTGTTGCGCTCCAGGTACTGGGTGGAGAGGTCCTTGTTGCCGGCAGGCATCACGCCCTCAAAGCGGCTGTCCTCCTCGATGCCCATGTCGGCGCACAGCTTTTGCAGCTCGCAGTTGCCGCTGCGCTCGCAGGTCAGGCACTTGCGCTCATGGACGGAGAGCAACAGCTCCAGGGTCATCTTCCGGGACTCCTGAACCTTGGGGGAGTTGGTGAAAATCTCCATGCCCTCGTTCACCGGGTACACACAGGCAGCGGCCAAAGAGCGGGCGCCCTTGACCTCTACCATGCACATACGGCAGGCGCCGATCTGGTTAATGTCCTTCAGATAGCAAAGGGTGGGGATATCGATGCCGGCGTACCGGGCGGCCTCCAAAATGGTGGCGTCCTTGGGCACCTGATAGTCCACGCCGTTGATTTTAACGTTGACCATATCCATAGACTTATATTCAATCCTTTCCGGGTTTTGTTGCAAATTGCCACGGGTTGGCTTGGAGTGGGGTGGGCGGGGAGTAGCCATTTTCTGCGAAAATGACTAGGAAGGGCGATGTAGGGGTTCAGCCTTCGGCAAGGCCGAGACGCTGTCCCGCGCTCTGCCACCTTTGAAAAGGTGGACGAAACTTTTTATCCGCCTGCATCCGCTTCTTAGGGGACAGCCCCTGTCCCGAAGCCGTCAGCTTGGCGATTTATTTCTTTACAACAGCGTTGAACTTGCACTTCTCCATGCACACGCCGCACTTGATGCACTTCTCGGTGTCGATCACATGGGCCTCCTTCACCTTGCCGGAGATGGCTCCCACAGGGCAGTTGCGGGCGCAAAGGGTACAGCCCTTGCACTTGTCGGCCTCAATGTGGAAGTTGGTCAGCGCCTTGCAGGCCCCGGCGGGGCAGCGGTGCTCGGTGACATGGGCCACATACTCGTCCCGGAAATACTTCAGGGTAGAGAGCACCGGGTTGGGGGCTGTCTGGCCCAGGCCGCACAGAGAGTTCTCTTTGATGTAGTAGCACAGCTCCTCCATCCTGTCAATGTCCTCAAGGGTGCCGTTGCCCTTGGTGATCTTGTCCAGAATCTCCAACAGACGCTTGGTGCCTACCCGGCAGGGGGTGCACTTACCGCAGCTCTCGTCCACAGTGAACTCAAGGAAGAACTTGGCGATGTCCACCATGCAGGTGGTCTCGTCCATAACAATCAGTCCGCCGGAACCCATCATGGAGCCGATGGCAATCAGGTTGTCATAGTCAATGGGAGTATCGATCAGGCTGGCAGGGATGCAGCCGCCGGAGGGGCCGCCGGTCTGGGCGGCCTTGAAGGTGTGGCCGGCGGGCACGCCGCCGCCAATGTCCTCCACAACCTCCCGCAGGGTGGTGCCCATGGGAACCTCCACCAGGCCGGTGTTGGTGATTTTGCCGCCCAGAGCAAAGACCTTGGTGCCCGGGGACTTCTCGGTGCCAATGGACTTGAACCAGTCCGCGCCCTTGAGAATGATCTGGGGAATGTTGGCATAGGTCTCCACATTGTTCAGCACCGTGGGCTTGCCAAACAGCCCCTTCAACGCCGGGAAGGGAGGCCGCACCCGGGGCTCGCCACGCTTGCCCTCAATGGAGGTCATCAGAGCGGTTTCTTCGCCGCACACGAACGCGCCTGCGCCCAGACGGATGTCAATGTCAAAATCAAAGCCGGAATCGAAGATATTCTTGCCCAGCAGGCCATAGTCCCGGGCCTGCTGAATGGCAATCTGCAGGCGCTTGACGGCGATGGGGTACTCGGCCCGGATGTAAATATAGCCCTGGGATGCGCCGATGGCATAGCCCGCGATGGCCATGGCCTCCAGCACGCTGTGGGGGTCGCCCTCCAGCACGGAGCGGTCCATGAACGCGCCCGGGTCGCCCTCGTCGGCGTTGCAGCAGGCGTACTTCTGGTCAGCGGCATTGGCCGCGGCAAACTTCCACTTCAGGCCCGTGGGGAAGCCCGCGCCGCCGCGCCCGCGCAGGCCGGAGGCCAGCATGGTGTCAATCACCTGCTGGGGGGTCATCTCGGTGAGGGCCTTGCCAAGAGCGGCGTAGCCGTCCTGGGCAATATACTCGTCAATGAGTTCAGGATTGATCACGCCGCAGTTGCGAAGGGCAATACGCATCTGCTTGGCGTAGAATTTGGTCTCGTTAAGGGACTTGGTGGTGTTCTCGTCCACCACGGTCTCCTGGTACAGCAGGCGGGTGACAATACGGCCCTTCAGCAGGTGCTCAGAGACAATCTCCGGCACATCGTCGGGGGTAACCCGGCTGTAGAAGGCGCCCTCGGGGTAAACCACCATAATGGGGCCCAGGGCGCACAGGCCAAAGCAGCCTGTACGGATAACGTTGACTTCCTTGTCCAGGCCCTGGGCCTTGATCTCCTCGTTCAGCTTGTCAATAATCTGCTCGCTGTTGGAGGAGGTGCAGCCGGTGCCGCCGCAGACCAGCACGTTAGAACGAAACATATGTCAGATTCCTCCTTCTTATTTCGCGCCGATGGCATTGGCGCCGATGGTATACTCGGTAACTACATTGCCGTTGACCAGATGGTCGTTGACCACCCGCAGGGCCTTTTCGGCGGTCATCTTTACATAGGTGACCTTCTCCTGGCCGGGGGTGATGACCTCTACCACGGGCTCATACTGGCAGATACCGATGCAGCCGGTCTGGGTGACCATGGTGCCCTGCAGGCCCCGCTTGGCCACCTCCTCCACAAAGGCGTTCAGCACGGGCCGGGCGCCGGCGGCAATGCCGCAGGTGGCCATGCCCACCAGCACCCGGGTCTCGGCCTCGGCGTTTTCGCGAATGTTCACAGCGGCCCTGGCCTTGTCGCGGATGGCCTGCAGTTCTGCTAATGATTTCATATATAAATGGCTCCTTTCCTGGTTGGTGGAACGTTGCTGTATTGATTGCAATTGCGTTCGGATGAGGATTTTCTATGAAAATCCTCATGTTTTTTGAGTAGTATTTTGGCCTCCGGCGGGACGGGGGCTTTGCCCCCGCCACCCCCACCAAAGGGGGCAAGCCTCCTCTGGACTCCCTTCACCGCGCGCCTGGGCGCTTCTTCGCTCTGCGCTTTCGGCCCGCGATTCAGGTGTTTCATGCTGGGTTAGGGGATTCAAGCGTCCGGCGCTTCTCCCAGCAGCTCGGCGGTGTTTTCCGCCAGATATTCCTTCACCCACAGGGTCACGTCCGGGGCGTTCAAGGGCACATCCTCCCCCAGCACCTCCCGCAGCTCTGTGGTGCGCAGGGCAAACTCCCGCTCCTCCCCGGTTTCCGGCCGGAGCTTTCGGGTGTATACAAAGTCCAGCTGGGGGTTCATCATTACCAGCATGTTGATGGTGTCGTTAATGTCCCCCAAGGGGATCATATCCACACTGGACGGCTTGAACACCGCTGCCGTGGTAGTGCCCTCTCCCAGCTTGGACTGGATGGAGAAGCTGCCCCCGGTCATCTCCGCCTCCATTTTGAACAGCGGCACCCCCAGCCCCACGCTGCGGGTGGTGCGGGTGGTGAAGAAGGGGTCGGTGACATGCTCCACCTGCTCGGGGCTCATGCCCTTCCCGTTGTCGCTGATGGTGATGGACAGGGTATCTCCCGGCCGGTCCTCCTCCACCGCAATGGTGATGAGGCTGGCCCCGGCAGAGATAGAGTTCTGGGCAATGTCCATTACATTTAAGGATAGCTCACGCATGGCAATGCACTTCCTTTTCGTCGCGCCTGTTACGTTATACGAGCAGCCAACAGTAGTCTCGCGTTAATTTGAGAACTAAAAAAGGTTGCGGTTAGCTGGCGCAACAAACCGCGATGAGAAATGTCGCCTTTCCCACAGCGGGAGCGCGTGTCCTTTGCGCGGCCCCGCGGATTGGGTCCAGCGTCACGCCGGCTATTCGTAATACTTGTCGAGAATGCCGTCCACGTCCTCGGGCACCAGACGGCCGTACACGTCCTCGTTGATCATCATGACCGGGGCCAGGCCGCAGGCGCCAATGCACCGGCAGGCTGTCAGGGAGAACAGGCCGTCCTCGGTGCACTCCTCGGGCTGAATGCCCAGCTTTGCCACAATCCGGTCCAGCACCTTGTCCGCCCCCTTTACATAGCAGGCAGTGCCCAGGCACACCGAAATGTGGTTGCGGCCCTTGGGCGTGAGGCTGAACTGGCTATAGAAAGTGGACACCCCGTAGACCTCTTCCAGAGGCACTTCCAGGCCATCGGCAATCTTCTTCTGCACTTCCAGCGGCAGATATCCGTAAATCTCCTGGGCCTGATGCAGGGCGGGCATTACCGCGCCGGCCTGGCCCTTGAGGCCTGCGATTACCGCGTTGAGCTTTTCCGCCTGCTCCGCAGTATCGTGGAAGGGCAGGCTGCTGATCCGTTTTTGCATAATTCGACCATCTTCCTTTCTCTGTCTTGGAATATACTAAATATATCAAAATTTCCCGGCATTATAATTCTTTTAAAGAACAAAAACCAAAAGAACAACAATTTCCAACGTTTTTTATCGATACTACTGGTAATAGTTACCACGGTATCGATAGCGGCTATCGATACCGTTTTATCAATTTATACAGCCGGAGGCCCCGGCCCGCAGAGCCGCCAGCACCGCCTTTGCGGAGCGTTCGGGCAGGGTGATTTTCAACGCTTGAGAGGCCGCCAGAGTGTCCAGATAATGGCTGTCCGAGTCACGGACAATGCCCATGGCTTTCAGCTCAGGATACCGCTCCTTCAGGGCGTTCAGGTCGCAGTCCCGGGTGACTTCGGCCACAGTGAACCCCGCCTCAGGGGGGATGCTGCCCAATGAAGCGATGACGCTGTAGGAGTCCCGGTCTACATGGGCGGGAAAGGCCGTGCCGCCATACTGTTCGCACAGGGCCTTTACCTCGTCCGCCCCCAGAAAGGAGGCTACCAGCAGCAGGTCCTCCAAGGTACCGGTAAGCGTGTCGTCCTGGTCGAGAATGCGCTGCTCGCCAAAAATTTCCGGCCGGTTGGGGATGTGGGGCATACTATTATATATGTGCCGGTCGAAGTCCATAGCACCCTCCAGGGTCTCAAACAGGCACACCACATGGGCCTCCTCGGCAGTGCACAGCTCCATGCCGGGTATGGCCAGAATGCCCGCCTCCTCCGCCACAGCCAGCACGGCGGGGGCGTTTTTGCAGGTGTTATGGTCTGTGATGGCGATCACGTCCAGCCCCATCACCGCCGCCATACCCACCAGATTGTTGGGGGTCATGTCATTGTCGCCGCAGGGGGAGAGGCAGGAGTGGATGTGGAAGTCGTATGTATACTCAGTCATTTCAGCTGTTCATACACCTGAACGGCGGTCTCATATAGGTTGGGCGTGCAGCTGTACACTGGGATGCCCTGCATGTCTGCCCGCTTCTGGGCGTCCGCGTCCAGGGCTGCGTCCTCGCACAGCACAATGCAGCTGGTGTCCGCCAGAGCCGCCACCGCAATGGCGTTCAGGTTGCCCATCACGGTGAGCCACACATTGCCTGCCTGGGCCCGGCCCATTACCCAGCTGAGCAGGTCCCCCACATAGCAGCCCTCTGCCTGGTTGTCCTGACCGTCCTCTCCTGCCAGCAGCTTCCAGCCGCAGGCATCGGCCATTTCCTTTACCGTCATGCTCCATCCTCCTTTTTGTTGTCTTCAGGCCCAGGGTGCCACCCCAGGCTTCCCTCCAGCTCAGAGAGGGTGCTGGCTACCTTTTGCATCTGCTTGCGGTAGACAAACACGCAGTCCGCCTTTTTGCAGGCCCCCTTCACCACGTCCTCGGCAAAGGCACGGCAGGTGGGAGCGCCGCAGGCTCCGCAGTCCAGGCCGGGCAGCTCCTCCTCCAGGGTGTTGATGTCCACCATCATCTGCATGGCCTGCTTCAGGTCAGAGGAGAGGGTCATCACATTGGAGAATTCCAGCTCCTCCTCCCACTCCATCTCCTGGGGGACAGGGCCCCCGGCCAGGTGGTTCTGGCTGACAGGCAGATATTTGCGCAGCCGCTGAATGCGGGCCTTGGCTACATAGGGGTTTTCCACGCACAGCACGCCCCCCACGCAGCCCCCGGCGCAGGCGTTGAGCTCGATAAAGTCCAGGTCGCCAATGCGCTCGTCCTCAATTTCTTCCAGCACCCGGATCACGTTCTCAATGCCGTCGGCGGCCAGGTATTTCTCGTTGAGCAGCGCCGCCGACTCCCCCCCGCTGGTGGACCAGCCCACCCCGATGATGCCGGAGTTGGCAATGGGCTCCACGCAGTCCAGGTGGTCCATTTTGTGGCTGAGCTGAGGGAAGACCTCGCTGATGGCAATGGCCCCGTCCACCTGGGACTTCTCCATGCCCAGGGGCATTTTGATGTCTGTGACCTTGGCCGGGCAGGGGGTGATGAAGAAGCAGCCAATCTGCTCCGGCGGCAGGCCGGTTTTCTCCGCAGCCTCCTTTTTGGCCATGATGGCGGCAGTCTCCATGGGGGACTTGAGGGGCAGCACATGCTCGCACAGGTCCGGAAAGCGCACCCGGATGAGCCGCACCACCGCCGGACAGGCGGAGCTGATAATGGGCCGGGGAATGGGCAGGGCGCTCTCCGAGTTATACATGAGCTTGCGGGTGGCCTCGCTGATGAGCTCTGCCGCCCGCGAGACCTCATATACCTGGTCAAAGCCCATTTGCTTCAGGCCGGTGAGCACATAGTCAATATCGTCCAGATTGTTGAACTGCCCGTAGAGAGCCGGTGCGGGCAGAGCAATCTTATATGGAAAGCGGTCCAGGGCGTCCATATGGGTGAACCGGGCCCGCTTGGCGTGATGGGGACAGATGCGGATGCACTCGCCGCAGTCAATGCAGCGCTCGGTGGCAATAAAGGCCTTGCCCCCCCGGATGCGGATGGCCTCGGTGGGGCAGCGCTTGACACAGTTGGTGCAGCCCACGCATTTGTCCTCATGCAGTGTTACAGAATGATAAAAGTCTGGCATGGCGTCACTTCCTCCTTCTTCTCCGGGCGGACGGGCAAAGCCCCGGCCTGCCGCAGAGCAGAGTCCCGGTCATTTTCTACCCGGTATCACGGCCATTTTCACAGTGGTGCCTACGCCCACTGTGGAGTCGATGGTCATTTCGTCGGTATATTTTTTCATGTTGGGCAGGCCCATGCCCGCTCCAAAGCCCAGGGCCCGCACATTGTCCGGGGCGGTGGACCAGCCGGCCTGCATGGCCTGCTCCACGTCGGGGATGCCCGGCCCCTGGTCGATGAGGGCAATGTCCACCCGGTCCGGGTCCACGTCTACCACGGCCTCGCCGCCGCCGCCGTGAATGACCAGGTTGATCTCCCCCTCATACATGTCAATGGCCACCCGCCGGATGGCGTCGGGCTCGTAGCCCAGCTTTTTCAGCTTGTGCTTCACGTCGCCAGAGGCCTCGCCCGCCCGGGTGAAGTCGTCTCCGGGCACCTGATACTCCAAATGCAGCATGCTCATTGGATGTCGCAGCCTCCTCTCAGTCCGTTCTCAAACAGCAGCCCGCAGGCAGTGAACATCCGGTAGGGGGTGGAGAGCACAGTCATGTCCTTCAGCTCCGCCAGGTCCAGCACCTGCTGGTTGACAGGCTTGCCCCGCACAAAAATGATGCAGTGCATATCCATCATTTCGGCGGTGCGCACCACCTGGGGGTTCATCAGCCCTGTGAGCAGCACAGACTGGTCTTTGACAAAGGCCAGCACATCGCTCATCATGTCGCTGCCGCAGGCGGTTTTGACCTCCTGCTCCATGTCGCCCTCAATGAGTACCTGGCATTTCAGAATGTTTACAATGTCTTTTACTTGCATAGTTCTGCCTCCTGTTTCTATATATTTTGAATGGGGATTGAAAACAAGACGGATTCGTTTGCGGGCTCCCTTGTCCTGCCTGAGGGGAGGCCCGCCTGTATGATGGGTATGATTCTGAAATCAAGGATTTGCTGGAACGTAAACAAAAGGCACAGCTTTTTTAGCGGCCAAGGCCTTCCCGCTCTGGCCCAGGGGCCTGTGGGTGAAGCTGGGACGCATTGGCTGCTGCGCCTGTAGTCCGGCGGCTGCCTTGGCCTTTATTATATCATATGTGGCCCCTCAAGTGCAAACATTTTATGAAATTCGCCGCTTTTTTCCATCCCGCCTGCATTCTCGACTGTTTTTCCTTGCATTTTTGCCCCACTCAGGCTATAATGATGAAGAAAACCACCTCTTTATTGCGCTAACAGACTGAAAAATTGCAAAACCATCTTAGGAGGTCTCACACTATGTCCCGTGTCTACAACTTCTCTGCCGGCCCCTCCATGCTGCCGGAGCCTGTTCTGAAAAGGGCCGCTGCCGAAATGGTGGACTACCAGGGCTCCGGCCAGTCCGTTATGGAGATGTCCCACCGCTCTCCGGTGTACGACGCCATTATCAAGGACGCCCAGCGTCTGCTCCGGGAGGTCATGGGCATTCCCGGCAACTACCAGGTGCTGTTTCTGCAGGGCGGGGCTTCCAGCCAGTTTGCCGCCGTGCCCATGAACCTGATGACCAAGTCCCGCAAGGCGGACTATGTGCTCTCGGGCCAATTCTCCACCAAGGCCTTTCAGGAGGGCAGCCGCTATGGGGACTGCAAGGCTGTGGCCTCCTCTAAGGACGACAACTTCTCGCATATCCCTGTCCTGGATGAGAAAGAGTTCCGCCCTGACGCGGACTACTTCCATATCTGCATGAACAACACCATTTATGGCACAGTCTGGAAGGAGCTCCCCCACACCGGCAATGTGCCCCTGGTGGCGGATATCTCCTCCTGCATTTTGAGCAGGCCTATTGACATAAGCAAGTTTGGCCTGGTCTATGCCGGCGCCCAGAAGAATGTGGCCCCGGCGGGCCTGACCATTGTCATTGTCCGGGAGGACCTGATTGGCGAGCCCCAGGAGGGGACTCCCACCATGTTTAACTATGGGGTCATGGCTAAAAACGACTCAATGTACAACACACCCCCTTGCTGGTCCATCTACATCTGCAAGCTGGTGCTGGAATGGATTCAGAATGACATGGGCGGGCTTGAGGCCATGGAGGCCCGGAACGTGAAAAAGGCTCAGGTTCTCTATGATTTCCTGGACGGCTCCCGGCTGTTCAAGGGCTGCGCTGAAAAGGACAGCCGCTCGATCATGAATGTCACCTTTGTCACCGGCGACAAGGAGCTGGACGGGGAGTTTGTGAAGGAGGCCGCAGCCGCGGGCTTTGTGAACCTGAAGGGCCACCGCAGCGTGGGCGGTATGCGGGCGTCCATCTACAACGCCATGCCCCCGGAGGGAATCGACGCGCTGGTGGCGTTTATGGCGAAGTTTGAGCAGGAAAACGGCTGAGCCGGTGTTTGACAAATTTTCTCCCATCCGGTAAAATAAAAGCGCCCCTCCGCGATATTCCTGTCGCAAAGGGGCGGGCGCTGCCAAAGAGTACCTTGCTGAAAACAGATTATTTGATACGGTTGACGGTTGGCTTTCCACGGAGGGCCTGGACCCTCCGTTCCTATAGAAACCGCGGATGCCTGCGGAATCTTGCCGAAGGAGGGCGAGCTTATGAGTGCGTATGAGACTCTCTCGATCACAATGGCGATGCTGAACATCGTCGTCCTATTGCTGATTGCCCTCATCACCAGCACGAAAAAGTAGCCGCCTCCCCCCAGGAACCGGCTACTTTTGCCAAATGTAAAACATAACCTGGGCCAACCGTCAAAAAGCCCCTCTGTGTTAAGCGGTCTTTTGACAGCGCCCTCTTTATTTATATTATAGCCGCCTTTTGTGTTGATGTCAATATGATATTCAGAATGTATCACATTTGAGAAAGGATGATACCCATGTACAAAATTCTCTGCCTCAATAAAATCAGCCCCATAGGCACCAAGCGTTTTGGCGAGAGCTACACCTTCTCCCCGGAGATGGCCGGGCCCGACGCCATTCTGGTGCGGTCGGCCTCCATGCACGACATGGAGCTGGACCCGGGCCTTCTGGCCATTGCCCGGGCCGGGGCAGGCACCAACAACATTCCCGTGGAGGACTGCGCCAGAAAGGGCGTGGTGGTGTTCAACACCCCCGGGGCCAATGCCAACGCAGTGAAGGAGCTGGTGCTGTGCGCCCTGTTGCTCTCCTCCCGGAAAATCGGCCCGGCCATGGACTGGGTGAAGACCCTCAAGGGCCAGGGGGCCGAGGTGGGCAAGCTGGTGGAAAAGGGCAAGGCCCAGTTTGCCGGGCCGGAGCTGCAGGGCAAAACTCTGGGCGTGGTGGGCCTGGGAGCCATCGGCATCCTGGTGGCCAACGCAGCCCACTCTCTGGGCATGGAGGTCTATGGCTACGACCCCTTCCTGTCGGTGGACGCTGCCTGGCGGCTGTCCCGGTCTGTGCACCGGTCCCTGAGCCTGGACGAAATCTACCAGAACTGCGACTACATCACTCTGCACCTGCCCGCCACCGCTGACACCACAGGGATGATCAACGCCGGCTCTCTGGGGAAAATGAAGGACGGCGTGCGGCTGCTGAACTTTGCCCGTGGGGAGCTGGTGGACAACGCCGCTCTGCTGGGAGCCCTCTCCTCGGGCAAGGTCTCCGCCTATGCCACAGACTTCCCCGCGGATGAGATGCTGGGCGTTGAGAACGTGGTCGCTCTGCCCCACCTGGGGGCCTCGACACCTGAGAGCGAGGACAACTGCGCCATGATGGCTGTGGACCAGGTGAAGGAGTATCTGGAAAACGGCAACATCATCAATTCGGTAAACCTGCCTGGTCTGACCATGGCCCGGGAGCCCGGCACCCAGCGCATCTGCGTCATTCACCAGAACACCCCGGGCGTGATCGCCGACTTTACCACTGTGTGCGGCAAGGCGGGCATCAACATTGAGAACATGCAGAGCAAGTCCCGCAAGGACTATGCCTACACCATTCTGGACGTGCAGGGGGGCGACCCGGCGGCAGCGGCCCGGTCCCTGGAACGCTTGGAGGCGATCATCCGGGTGCGGGTGATCGATTGACAAAAGCTGCTCCGCGTGCTATAATGTCCCTGTAGCTGACATTTTTGGGCGAGCTTCCATCAGCTGAATATGGGGACTGCGGAGTGGATTTTTGTCAGGCTTTGGGCGTGGTTTCGCGGACGTCCTTGCGTACTTCAGGAGCTTTCAGCGCATAAGAGGACAAAACTCTGCCCGAAAACAGGGCTCGCCCGGGCAAAGGAGTGGGCAGGATGGGCCGGTTTGGCTTTGAGGAGATGCAGCGCATTCAGAGGGAGCTGCAGGAGAAATATTTTGACCGTTGGGGCGGACTGAACCCCAGAAAGGGGCGGGACTCCCTTCTATGGATGATGATTGAGGCCGGAGAGGCGGCGGATGTGATCAAAAAGCGGGGGGATGGGCCCATCACTGAGGACCCTCAGATTCGCCGGCATTTCATTGAGGAGCTGTGTGATGTGATGATGTACTTCAACGACGTGATGCTGTGCTACGACATCACCCCCGAGGAGTTGGAGGAGGTCTATCAAGAAAAGCACCGGCGGAATATGGAGCGTTGGTAGCGGCCCAAATGGGCCGGCTGTCATAGCTTGACCAACGGCATTTTCATAAAAAGCTCCCGGAGAATAGCTGTTCTCCAGGAGCTTTTGCGCTTTTCTGGGTAGGAAGATCGGGCTGTGGAACAAAAAAGGAGCGCGGGTTTCCCTGCGCTCCCTTGTTTTGCTCTGAGAAGGAATTACTCCTCGGTCTCCTGGCTCTCCTCTTCCGGCTCGTCTTCCTCGTCAAAGTCGAATTCCAGAGTCTCGCCGCAGCCGGGGCAGATCATCTTCTCCGCTTCCAGCATTTCGTCAGTCAGCTCAATGTTCTTGCCGCAGCTGGGGCAGATGGCCTCAAAAATGGCGGCCTCGTGGCCATGATGGTGGCAGCCGCATCCGCAGCCTCCCTCGTCCCCATGATGGTGATGGTGGCTGCAGCCGCAGTCCTCCTCGTCCAGGCCATAAAAGTCCTCTTCCAGACTGCCCAGGTCCTGGTCGATCTCGTCCACCTGCTCGCAGAGCTCGTCGTAGCCGTCCTCAAGCTCCTCTACCGAGACGCTCAGGTCGTCCAGCAGCTCTACAATGGCGTTGAACAGCTTGGTCTCCTTGGCCTTGGGGTCCAGCTCCATCCCCTCCATCAAGCCCTTGATGTAAGACGCGCGCTCAGAATTGGTCATAATATTCACCTCATATCTCAAAATATCGTGAAAGGTCTTCTGTTCTTCTCAAAGCCGCCCAAAGCATGGGGGAGCTTACGCTCTCTCCATATACTCGCCGGTACGGGTGTCAATACGGATCATCTCGCCCTCGTTGATGAACAGGGGCACCCGCACCTCCGCGCCGGTCTCCACAGTGGCGGGCTTCAGGGTGTTGGTGGCGGTGTCGCCCTTCAGGCCGGGCTCGGTCTTGGTGATTTCCAGCTCCACAAAGTTGGGGGGCTCCACGCCAAACACATTGCCCTTGTATGACAGCACCTTGCACTCCATGTTCTCCTTCACAAACTTGAAGTTGTCGCCCAGCACATTGCCGTTGATGGGGGTCTGCTCATAGGTCTCGGTGTCCATGAAGTAGTACAGGTCGCCGTCGCTGTAAAGATACTGCATGTCCTTGCGCTCAATGAACGCGGTGGGGAACTTGTCGTTGGGGTTAAAGGTGCGCTCGGTGACAGCCCCGGAGATGACATTGCGGATTTTGGTGCGCACAAAGGCCGCGCCCTTGCCCGGCTTGACGTGCTGGAACTCGATGATGGAGTACACGTTGCCGTCCATCTCAAAGGTGACGCCGTTTCTGAAATCGCCTGCGGTTACCATAAAATAAAACCTCCCGAAATATTCTAGCCTGCTCGTCCTCTGTTTATTCTAATATATTTCCCCGGCAATTTCAAGATGTATCGCCGGATTTTTGCCTCTTTCTGCCAGAAAGCCCGCCTTACAGCTCAATCAGCTCCTTGGGGGACTTGGTCAGGCTCCGGCAGCCGTCCGCTGTCACCAGCAGCATGTCCTCAATGCGCACGCCGTACTTGGCAGGCACATAGATGCCCGGCTCGTCGGTGATGACCATGCCCTCCGCACAGGGTGTCTGGTCCCGGTGGGAGAAGGCCGGCCACTCGTGGATTTCAAAGCCCACCCCATGGCCCAGGCCGTGGCCGAAGGTGCCGGGATAGTCCTTTTCAATAATGTCCCGGGCAATTTTGTCCACATCGCAGCACAGCATGCCGGGCTTCACCGCGTCAATCACCGCCAGCTGGGCCTGCAGCACGGTCTCGTATACCTTCCGCTGCTCGTCGCTGACCTTGCCCAAAGCCACGGTGCGGGTCATGTCAGAGTGATAGCCGTCCAGCATGGCCCCGGTGTCCATGGTGATGAAGTCGCCCTTCTGCACCTGGTTCGCGCCGGGCACCGCGTGGCACTGCGAGCCGCTTTTGCCCGCCGCCACAATCAGGTCAAAGGCCACGGCCTCGGCGCCGTTGTTGCGCATGAAGAACTCGATCTCCAAGGCCAGCTCCCGCTCGGTGACCCCCTCCTTGATGAAGGGGAGGATATGCTCGAAGGCCGCGTCGGTAATGGCCTGGGCGGCCTCGATTTTGGCCACCTCCTCCGGGGACTTGATCATCCGCTGGTCCTTTATGGCGTTGTCCAGGGTCTCGTCCAGGACCACCTCAATGCCCTTGCCGCCCAGTTCCTTCTCGAAGGTCCTTGCCTGGGACACAGAGAGCTTGTTGATCTCCAGATAGACCTGCTTCACGCCGTGTTTCTCCAGAAGCTCACAGAGAGTCTCATATATTTTCTTGAAGCCCACCACTTTGCAGTTTTTGGCCGAGTAGCCGGCCGCCTCCTCATAGCGGAAGTCCTGCAGCAGATAGGCCTCGTCGGCCGTTATCAGCAATATGCCGATGTCCGAGGGGAACTCGGTGAAATACCGGCGGTTGCACTCGGAAAACACCAGCACCGCCTTCTGGCTGTCCCCGGCGATGAGCCGGTCGCGTATGCGCTCAACAGGGTTTTTCATTTCATGACATCCTCTCTTACTTTAAATTTATTTCTGAGCCCCTTCTCAAAGTGTCTCCGCACCCTGAAGGTCCAGCCCTCCTCGGGCTCAATGGGCTCCAGCAGCACAGACTTCATGCCGCACAGGTTGGCGCCCACCACATCGGTGAAGATTTGGTCCCCGATGATGGCGCAGTCCCGGCAGCGCAGCCCCAGCATTTTTGCCGCCCGCACATAGCCAAAGGGCAGGGGCTTCAGGGCAAAGCTGATACAGGGGAGCCCCAGCTGAGCCGCAAAGGAGCTCACTCTTTTTTTGTAGTTGTTGGACACAATCACCACCCGGAAGCCCTCTTGGGTGAGGCCGCGGGCCCACTGGGCCGCGCCGGCCACAGGCCTGCGCACCCCATAGGGGGCAATGGTGTTGTCCACGTCCAGCAGCACGGCGCGGACGCCCAGCTCCCGCAAAAGCCCGGGGCTCAGCTCCTGCGCCCGCCGCCGCAGAACGGTCGGTTTGAAAATACCCATATTTTGACAACTCTCCAGCCGGGAACAAAAAAGCGGGCGTGCCGCCCGCTTTCCTTCAGGTTTGCAGTCCGGGCACAGAGCGGGACGCTGCCGTCCTCTCCATGTCCTGCGGCAGCCGCTTACTTATACTTGCGCTTGCGGGCCGCTTCAGACTTCTTCTTGCGCTTTACCGAGGGCTTTTCATAAGCCTCGCGCTTGCGCACCTCCTGGATCACGCCAGCGCGGGCGCACTGCTTTTTAAAGCGCCGCAGGGCACTGTCCAGAGACTCGTTTTCCTTGAGCCGTATCTCAGCCATTCATATCCCTCCCATCCGCCCAAAAGGCAGGGGTTGTGCGTCGTAATTTGCTATACAACGTAACCATTATACAGCCAAGCCCGGGGCTTGTCAACCCCTATGGGAAAGTCTTTTTTATTGTTACGTTTTGTTCACGGAATCTTCACCATTCGACAGCCTCCGGCGGCGTCCCAGGGCCTCGTCATACTTTTTTCCCATGACCCGGAAATAGATTTCAAAGCCCAGGCTGATGCCCACATAGGCGATGAGAAAAATAGCGGCAAAGCTGAGCCAGGCCCCGGGGTTTTCCAAGGGAAACCAATGGAAGGCCGCCGCGAACCCCAGGCACAGCCCAAAGCAGAGCGCCGCGAACAGGGCCATGCGCAGGCCGTAGCCAAGCCTTTTCAGCGCCCGGCCGGAGAAAAAGACATATTGCAGCAGACTGATGCAGGCGCACAAAATGAACATCTGAAGAATCAGAGTGCAGCGCATTCTGGCCCCGGCAAAGCTTGCCCAGGCAGCGGCCAGCCGGCCTCCCTCCTCCGCCCAGGCCAGCGCGAACTCCACTGTCAGGTAGATCAGAATGGAGGCTGTGAAGCTCAGGCAGATCCAGCTTTTCAGCTCCATTACCAGCTTTAAAAATTTTTTCATGACGATTCTCCTTTCGCTCCCGGCTTTCGACCGGTTTTTCTATAGTTTGGGGATGTAGGGGCGGTCTGTCTACAGCCCCAGGCGTTTTTTCAACCAGGGGGCGTACTGGCGGGAGACGTACACCGTCTCGCCTCCCTCCATGGTCAGACGGATGCGCCCGCCCATGTCAGGCCGGAGAGACTGGATGGCGTTGAAGTTCACCAACGCCGACTTGCCGGCCCGGAAGAAATCCTTGTCCCGCAGGCGTTCTTCCAGCTCATACAGCCGCAGCCCGGTCTCGTACACCGCCCCTGCGGTATATAGAAAGGTGCGTTTGTCCACCGTGTCGGCGTAAAGCACCTGCCGGGGGTCCAGCAGATAGGTCTGTCCCTCCCGCAGGCCGGTGAGCTTTTCGGTATGCTCTGCCGCCAGACTGCCCAGCCGGGCCAGCAGACTGGCCTCTTTGTCGCCGGGACAGGGGCAGCGCAGCACCAGCTCGGGCTCCTGCAGGTCCGGGGCGATTTCCATGCGTATCTTCATTGGGCGGCTCCTTTCGGCTATTCTTGCAGCTGCAAGCTCAGTATACGCCAAATGAGCCCGGGGCGCAAGGGCTTTTGCCCCAGATGCCTGGGCCGCAGCGCGACTGGCCCGAAACGCCCGTTAAGGGGCGGGGTTGTGACAAAAGAAGAAGGACCGATGATTGTCCACCGGTCCTTCCAAGTCGTTTCCATAAATATGTACTGTACTGGGCTGCATGATCAGTGGTCAAAATGGGACGAGACCGCCTTCAGGTGCTCGATAATAGGCAGATGCTGGGGGCACATGCCCTCGCACTGGCCGCAGGCAATGCAGTCGGCAGCCTTGCCGGCCGTCTGGGCCAGTTGGGCGTAGTTGTTGAAATTCACTGTCCAGCCCTTTTCTTCCAGGTGCTCCCGCATGTCCTCGTTGTACAGGGAGAAATACTGGGGGATGGCGATTTTCTGGGGGCAGCCCTCGGTACAGTAGGAGCAGCCGGTGCAGGGAATGGCGATCTGGCTGTTGATCATGTCCGCCGCCTGGAACACCATTGCCTTCTCCTCGTCGGTCAGGGGCTGGAAGTCCTGCATATAGCTCAGGTTGTCCTCCATCTGGGCCAGACTGCTCATGCCGGAGAGCACCATCATCACCCCGGGCAGGCCGGCGGCAAACCGAATGGCCCAGCTGGCCGGGGAGGCCTGGGGGCTGCGGGCCTGGAACAGGGACCGCACCTGTGCGGGCACCTGGGCCAGGGTGCCGCCCTTGACCGGCTCCATGACAATGACGGGCTTGTTGTGCTTGACAGCCGCCTCATAGCAGGCCCTGGACTGAATCCACTGGCTGTCCCAGTCCAGATAGTTGATCTGCAGCTGGACAAATTCCAGCTCCGGGTGCTTGGTCAGGATTTCGTCCAGCAGCGGGGCGTCGCCGTGGAAGGAGAAGCCGGGGCTCCGGACCAGGCCCTGCTCCTTTTTGTCCATCAGCCAGCGAAAGCAGTCCAGGTCTTCAAACTTCTGGTAAGAGCCGCTGTCTATGCCGTGAAGCAGGTAGTAGTCAAAATAGCCGGCTCCGGTCTTTTCAAGCTGCTGGTTGAAAATATCGTCCCGGCCCTCCAGGGTGTCAAAAAAGCCGGCGTTTAATTTGGTGGCCAGGGTAAAGCTGTCCCGGGGGTGGCGGCTCACCAGAGCCTCCTTCACAGCTGGCTCGCTCTGAAAGCCGCAGTACATCCAGGCCGTGTCAAAATAGGTGAAGCCCTTTTCTATAAAAAGGTCCACCATCCTTTTGGTCTGTTCCAGGTCAACAGCCCCGGCGTTTGCGGGGTCGGTGGTGGGCAGGCGCATCAGGCCAAATCCAAGTTTTTTCATTGCAAAAGCTCCTCTCTGGGTTTCTTGACCCCTACTCTATCATATGGAGCGGGGTTAAAGCAAGGGCTTTTTTGCATTTTTTTCCTCTACTGTCAAACGACCCCGGGGGCGGCGGCTCTGAGCCCGCCAGCGGGCCAGGTAGGCGGACATGGTCCGGGGGGCCAGCTCTATGCGGTAGGTCCGCCGGACGAACTCCGCAGCCTGGCCCTGGGTCCACACCTGCCCCCGCAGGCCCAGCTCCTGGGGCGTTTTTGTCATAAAAATCTCCCGCAGCTCCCGCTGCGCCTGAGGGGGCAGCAGCGCGGGCTTGCCAGGGCGGGCGGCGCTTTTTGCCAGAAAGCTGGCCTCGCCCAGCCGCTGGTAGGCGGACCAGATTTCGCTGATGCGGTTCTGGCGTATCCCTACAATCTCCTCGATCTCCCGGCCGGAGCGGCCCATTTTTTTCAGCCGCACCACCTGCCGGCGGATCTGGGCCAGTCCTTCCCGGCCCACCCTGCGCAGGTCGATATATTCCGTCTGGCCGGCCATAACGCCGCCTCCTTGTTTCAATATAGTACAAAAAATAATACAAAAAGCCCCTGAAAACAGCGGCTTTTCACTCTTTTCCCTTTGCAGGAAAGTATACTTTTTTGCAAGGTGCGAAAGTGGCGAAAAATTTTGAAAAGGCCCTTAATTTTTCGCCTCTGCTGCCGATTATAGTGGTGTAGACGAAGAAAAGGACCGGTTGCAGGAAAGTATACTTTTTTGCAACCCCGCGCCTGAAAAGCCAGCCGCAGGGAGGGAGCCAGTTGCTGACATTGCGCCTGAAGTCCGGTGAATATCTGACCATCGGCGACGACATTGCGATACAGATTTTCCGGCAGGCAGGCGACTCGGTAGAGGTTGCGGTGAAGGCTCCCAGAGAGGTCCCCGTTCTGCGGGGCGAGGTTTTGGAGCGCAGCGGCAAACGGCCCCAGGGGCTGCGGGAGTCTACGAAAAGGCCCGCTCCTTCGTCTAAAAGCGGCAGGCGGCCGCCTGCTCAAGAGAGGCAGGAGGCTGTCAAGCAGGCGGTGTCTCTGGTGGAGCAGCTGGAAGCCGGAGGCCTTTGCCCCAGGGAGGACCTTGCCAGACTGCGGGACCTGCTGGTGCGGCTGGGAGAGGAGCTGGGCTGATATGGACATTTTGCAGGTCCGTCTGTGCCCCAGCGAGGCCCAGGCGGCAAAAATCGAAAAGACCTTTGCCTGTTGTCTGCTGCTTTATAACCGGATGCTTTCGGACAGGGAGAAGCTGCAAAAGGAGCTGGGACGGCATTTTATCCCCAGCCCGGCCCGTTACAAGCGGGAGCTGCCCGCCCTGAAGGAGGCCGACAGTCTGGCTTTGGGCGCGGTACATACCGAGCTGGAGCGGGCGTTCCGGGACCACAGCTATAATCCCCACGACCACAAAAGGCCCGAACCCATAGAGCAATGCAACTGCTATAGAACCTTTTGTCAACAGACCAGCGCAGGAGCGACCATTCGCCTTGCCGGCGGAGGGTTGAAGCTGCCTAAGCTGGGGGTGGTGCCTGCAGAGGCCTGCCGGGAGCTTGCCCGGGGGAGCGTAATCCGCTGGGCGGAGATTTACCGGGAGGACGGGACATATTTTTGCAGGCTGGCATACCAGGGGGCTCAGGCCCAGGCTGGCGGAGCGGAGGAGCTGCTGACCGCGTAGCCTTTTTGTACATTTTCTTTTGCTTTCATCCGGTCCGCGGCCGGTTGAAATATAGTTCATTCGCGCCAAAGTCCCGCGTACGCTTGGCCAGCGTGACGGGGCGGGCGCACAAACCTCAGAGTCCCGGCGAGGAACGCCGGCGACGAAGCTTACGCGAAAACATTCAAAGGAGAAAAGAATATGCGTATTCAACACAATGTTATGGCGATGAACGCCTACCGCAACTACAACAACAACACCAAGTCTCTGTCTGCCAACCTGGAGAAGCTGAGCTCTGGCTACAAGATCAACCGCGCTGGCGACGACGCCGCCGGTCTGGCTATTTCTGAGAAGATGCGCGCTCAGATCACTGGTCTGGACGCTGCCAAGAAGAACGCCAAGGACGCCAATGGCCTGATCAAGACCGCTGAGGGCGCTCTGCAGGAGGTTCAGGACATGCTGAACCGCATGGTCTATCTGGCCGAGCAGTCTGCCAACGGCACCTATGACGACGAAATCGACCGTAACGCCCTGCAGGACGAGGTTGAGTCTCTGGTTGCTGAAATCAACCGTATCGGCGAGACCGCCAACTTCAACGGCAAGAAGCTGCTCAACGGCGAGATGGGTATGGGCAAGGCTGGCGGCGCTGCTATGCAGTTCCAAATCGGCGATTCCGCTGTGAAGGCTGATCAACTGCGGATGTCTGAGGCTTTGGGTTCTACCTACGCTAAGTTCGACCTGACCAAGTTCATCTCCGCAAGGGTGAACAAGGCGGTTGCTAGCGGCAACGGTCAGGCCATTGGCAACGGCGGTGCTATCTATACCATTGATATCACCTCTGCCAGCAAGGCTCTTAACGCGGTTGCTTATCTGCGCGGCGGCTCTACTGCTGGCGCGGGCAACATTCCTGCCACCAAGGGCCTGATCAACATGGTCTCTGGCTTCCGCGGCAAGCTGGGCGCTGTGTCCAACCGTCTGGACCACACCGTCAACAACCTGTCCGTCATGCAGGAGAACATCCAGGACGCCGAGAGCACCATCCGCGACACCGACGTAGCCGACGAGATGATGAAGTACACCAAGAACAACATCCTGATCCAGTCCGCTCAGGCCATGCTGGCCCAGGCCAACACGGTTCCCCAGGGCGTGCTTCAGCTGCTGCAGTAAGTTTTTTCGCTCTTTTCGTTTTACATTCTACAGTAGAATTGCGCAACGAGGTTGGGGCGGGCGTTGGCCCGTCCCAATTTTTATTTTAGCGGCAAGGGCGGCTGCTTTGCCCGTCAATCTGTTTGCTGCCACTATAATCATATGAGGAAGGAACCGTATATGACGACGATAGAAATGGCCAGAAGGCTGGCTGAATTGGGTCAGGCGGAGAAAGCCTGCGAGGGATTCGCTCTGGCGCTGCGGACCCAGGAGGACCTGAGCCCGGCTGACAAAATGGAGGCCGCGCTGTTTGTGTTACAGCTGGGGGGCGACTATACCCTCTCTTACCGGGCGCTGCTGGAATTGAACCGCCAGGGAGAATACCGGGAGGAGAGCGCGGCGGTGATGACCGAGGCCTTTTATGAGCCCAACGAGAAGCTGCTGCGGTCGCACTATGAAAACAACTGTAAGCTGCTGAGAAAATACCCCTATCTGTTCCGGAAGGATTTTCTCCCCTTTGAGGAGCTGCCTGTCCGGTTTTACCCCTTTGACGACAAGAGCTTTGTCCCTTGTCGGGACGGGGCCTTTGGGGAGGTCACCGACTACAGCGAGCCGGTGGTCACCCGGAATTTCTTCTGTAATTTAGACGATCCCATCCTGGCAAAGGATGTTTACTCCCAGTATGAGCTGGAATATTTGAACGACAATGTGCGGCCCAGCGAGTGGGTGGGCCGCGAGAACCATATCTACCTGCACTATACAGACTGGGCGGAGTTCTGCGCCCATTTGCAGGTGTTGAATCTGAGAAAGCTGCTGGAAGGGAAAAAGCTGGTGTTTCTGATTGAGGAGGAGCTCAGCCAGTATCCCATTGACTTCAAGGAGCGTTTTGGCCTTGACTACAGCCAGTATCCTGTCAAGCCCCTAGGGGTGCGGGAGATCAACCGGCTTGTGTGGCAGACCCAGCTCTCCTATCACAACGGCGGCGACTTTTTTAACGAGGTACTGGACGGACACCCCAACATGGTGTGCACCTCCAGCATTATGTACGAAACGTTACAGGCAATTTTCAAGGACGTGGCGGAAACCCTGGACGACGCCAGGAACTCCCGGGAGATTGCCGAGGTGTTTGACAGCAACGACTGGGGCAATGCCTCTATGATACAGGAGCTGTTCCGTATGCGGGACCGCACGGACAAGGATATCATGGTGGCCTATTTCTTCCGGGACGAGGAACATACTCACACCCTGGACCCGGCGGCACGAATTACGCCCGCGATTATGCTGCAGCCCCATTTTGGGTATTTTTTGACCAATATGGCGGGCGACAGCCAGGGACGGGCGATTATGACGTCTACCCAGTTTGACGAGATATTCAATTCGCCTATATTCAAAAATTTCAAATATATCAAAACCTTCACCCCCATGCGCCGGATTACCACCAGCTACGCGGCGGCCATCCGCTTTATGGCCAACCAGCCGGAGTATCTGCCCAACGGCAAGGTGGGCGTGGTACACGACGAGGTACTGGCGCGGGTCAGCTTTCGGGGCTTTATGAAGGACCCCCAGGAGCGGATTTTCAAGGATTCGGTGGTGGTGCGCTTTGAGGACGCCAAGCTGAACCCAACGGCAACCTTCCGCGCGCTGACAGAATTTTTGGACCTGCCCTACACCGAAAGCATGACATACTGCTCCTTTAACGGCCAGCGGATGGAGACTTACTCGGAGGATGGTACAGCGGAGGGCTTTGACACCGAAGCGGTGTACAGGACCCACGATGAATTTGCCACTGACGCGGAGCGCTGCTACATTGAATATTTCCTGCGGGACGCGTATGAGTATTATGGATATGATTTTCACTATTACAAGGGCGAGCCCATGGACAAGGAGAGGGTAGAGGAGCTGATCCGGGGATTTTCGGTAATCGACCACTATATGCTCACCACCATGCGCCTGGGTTATTTAAAGGCAGTGGAGTATAACCGCAAGGAGGACCAGGAGGCCGGGCTTTCTCCGGACTATCCGGAAACCGTAGAGGAAGAGGCTGAGCGTATTACAAAGGAGAAGATGGAGGAGGCGGATGCAAAGCGGAAGTTCGTGGCGGATCTGCTGATGAAGGGCATTACCCTGGTCAACATGAACGGCCGGCAGCTGCAGTTTATCCCCGTGCTCAAGCTCGACCCGGCGCTGATGGAGCGGCCCATGTATCATTAGGAGGGAGCCAAAGGATGGAAAATACAGAGAGTTTTGGTACGGTCTACTTTTTTACAGGCCTGGCCGGGGCGGGAAAGACCACGGTCGGCGGGCTGTTTTATGAGAAGCTGCTGGCGGTTCACCCGGACGCTGAGCTCATTGACGGGGACCGGGTGCGCAACGGCGACCCGGAGGACACCGGCGTAATGGACGAGGAACGCTACACCACCGAGGCCCGCAAGGCAGGGGCCTGGGACATGTTCGCCTGGTGCCGGGACATTGCCCGGGAGGGCCGGGATGTGGTGGTTTGCAGCATCTCCATGTACAAGGAGGTGCGGCAGTGGAACCGGGAGAACATCCCCCATTATAAGGAGATATATATCAAGGTCACCCATGAGACTCTGTACCGGCGGGACCAGAAGCAGCTGTACTCCACCAAGACAAAAAATGTGGTGGGGGTGGACCTACCCTGGGATGAGCCGGACTGCCCGGACGTGGTGGTGGAGAACGATGGCGGCCGCACCCCGGAGGAGATTGTAGCGGAGCTGACAGCCCGCTTTGAAGTGGGGGTGCCGGAATGAGCGTTCATATTTGCGACCTGCATACCCACAGCACGGCTTCTGACGGGCAGTATACCCCGGCGGAGCTGGTGGGATTGGCAAAGGACCGGGGCATTGAGGTGCTGGCCCTCACCGACCACGACAACCTGGACGGCCTGGACGAGGCCGTGAAGGCCGGAGAGGCTTTGGGAGTCCGGGTGGTGCGGGGCGTGGAGCTCAGCGCGGACGACTACCCCAGCCTGCACATTCTGGGCTATGGCTTTCCCCCGGCGGCTCCGGGGCTGCGGGAGATGATCGACAGCCTGAAGCAGGGGAGAGGCAGAAGAAAGTATAAGATACGGGACTTTTTGCGGACCCAGGGCGTTGAGGTGGACCTGTCTCTGGTAGAGGCCTATGCGGAGGGCGGCGTGATTGGACGCCCCCACTTTGCCCGGGCTCTGGTAGAGCAGGGCTATGTGGGCGACCGCCGGGAGGCCTTTGACCGGTATCTGGACACCCCGGCCTTTCAGAAATTCGACCGGGGCAAGCCCAGCGCGGAGAAGTGCGTGGGAATCCTCAAGGCGGCAGGGGCCAAGGTGTCCCTGGCCCACCCCTATCAAATCGTGTTCGGGCCGGACGCCCCGGAGAACCTGGAACAGCTGGTAGCCCGTCTGGCGGGCTACGGGCTGGACGCCCTGGAATGCTACTACCCCAAGCACACCCCCCAGCAGCAGGCGCAATATCTGGCACTGGCGGAAAAGTACCGCCTCCATGTCACCGGCGGCAGTGATTTTCATGGGGAGAAGGTGAAGCCCGATGTGAAGCTCGCCAGAGTGGAATTGGGTTTGGAGTGGATTTTTAAATCATTATGAAAAAGAAAGTTTGAGAAGTGACAGATAGGGGGATAAAAATGAAAAGATGTGTCATTTGGGGGACAAATGCCTGCGGCCGGCAGATGGCGGTTGAGGCAAAATATCTTGGGTACGAGGTCCTGGCGTTTTGCAGCAGCAATGCCCACTCTGAGGTCATTGACGGCTTTCCTGTTCTCTCGCCAAGTGAGCTGAAGGAAGCCTGCGCCCGAAATGAAGTCGACTGCATTGTGCTCGGCATGAACAGAGCGTCATATATTCAAGAAGTTACCCAGCAGATTTCCCGGGAGTTTCCGGCCAACGTCCAGATTCTGGAAAAGACCAGCCTGGAAAATGATTATCTGGCCAGTGTAACCCAATCGCTTTCCTATAAATGGGATATCAATTATGATTTACAAATCTCGGAATGGGTCGAAAACCTTATGTCCGAAGTGGAATATTGGGTACAGGAAGTGGCCAATCCCAGGGGGGAAGCGCATTGGGATTATGAGGCCAGAATGAATAATGAACTCTTTTTTGGCCTGACGGTTCCCTACCAGGAAGAACGGCTAGATTTTACCAGCGCCCTCCCTTCTTTGGAGAAGGCCCTGTGGGATGGGGCCATCGTGATGGATATTGGCTGTGGGCTGGCTCCTCTATACGGGAGCCGTCTGCCTGATTTCGGGCAGGTCAAATTATTTACGATTGACCCGCTGGCCCCCTTCTATAACAAAATCAATGAGAAATATTCCAGCAGGCAGACCCTCAGGCACAGTTTTGGAATGTTTGAGTTTATGGCGAATTTCTTTGAGCGAAATTACAGTGATGCTATCATCATAAACAATGCCATGGATCACTGCATTGATCCCTATAAAAGCCTGATTGAATGCGCTTACATCCTGAAACCCGGCGGGAAGCTTTTCTTGTTCCACCGACGAGCGGAAGCTCTGTATGAGGGCTATTCCGGCTTACATAAGTGGAATCTAGATTTTGATAAAAGCGATTTCCTGATATGGAACAACGAAAACGCGGTGAATGTTTCTCAGGAATTGAAAGACATTCTCCAGGTAAATGTGGTGCATTCCAGCCTCTCCACCCCTCGGGAAAACCAAATCCTCATCGTGGAGATTACAAAGACAAGGGACTTTCAGCTGGAGGAGTTCATTGATATCAGTCAAGAAAGGATTCAATTGGCCTCTGTAATTGAAAATATCATGAGTTTGGCCGCCAGTAATCTGGACTATCTGGAGATTCAGAAAGGATAATCATATGAACTTCGAACTAACCGCCTCCATGATGTGCGCCAACTATGGCAACCTGGAGAAGGAGGTCCGCGATTTGGAGGCGGGCGGCATTGACTCCTTCCACATTGATATTATGGACGGGCGTTATGTGCCCAACTTCGCCATGTCCCTAAACGACCTGCGGTATATTGCCGGGGCCACGGCTGTGCCCATGGACGTGCACTTGATGGTGGAGCATCCCAACAGCCATATTCAGCTGTTTTTGGAGAACCTGCGCCCCGGCGACACGGTGTACATCCACCCGGAGGCAGAGTATCACCCCTCTACCACCCTGCAGGCTGTGATTGACGGGGGGATGATCCCCGGCATTGCCATCAACCCGGGGACCTCGGTGGAGAGCGTGTTCGAGATGCTGCGCATTGTGAAAAAGGTGCTGGTCATGTCCGTCAACCCGGGCAACGCGGGACAGATGTACCTGCCCTATGTGGGCAAGAAGATCACCAAGCTGCTGTCTTTGAAGGAGGACATGGACTTTGAGGTGTACTGGGACGGGGCCTGCAGCGCGGACAAAATTCAGGAGTTTGCCCCCAGGGGGGTGAAGGGCTTTGTGCTGGGCACCACCCTGCTGTTTGGCAAGGGCAGGCCCTATGGGGATATCCTCCAGGATATCCGCGAGCTGAGGTTTTAACTGTGAACGGGGCTGTGATCCTCTCCGGCGGGGCCGGGAGCCGCTTTGGAGCCGGAGCGCCCAAGCAGTACCGGGAGTTGGCCGGCAGGCCGGTGATTGTCCGCACCATGGAGACGCTGCAGCGCTGCCCGGTCGTGGAGCACATTGTAGTGGTAGCCGAGACGGAATGGAGGGAGCCGGTTCTGGGCTGGGCGGAGCGGTTTGGAGTGACAAAGCTGCGAAAGCTCGCGCCTGCCGGGAAGGACCGCCAGCACTCCATCCTGAACGGGCTGCTGGCTTTGGAAGGGCTCCTCACCGGGCCGGAGGATGGGGTGGTCATTCAGGACGCGGCAAGGCCCCTGACCAGCCAAGAGCTGCTGGCCCGGCTGCTGCTGGGTCTGCATGACGCGCCTGCGGTGCTGCCAGTGGTGCCGGTGACAGACACAGTCTACACCAGCGGAGACGGCCAATGGGTGAACGGGATACCGGACCGGGCGGCTCTGTACGCAGGCCAGGCCCCGGAGGCATTTCGTTTTGGGGACTACCTGTCCCTGTACCGCAATACCCCGGCCGAGAGGCTCTCTGCCCTCAGCGGCAGCTGCCAGCTGCCCTATCAGGCCGGGTGGAAGGTAAAAATGATTGAGGGAGAGGCGGAGAACCGAAAGCTCACCTATCCCATGGACTGGACCATTTGCCAGCTTATCCTGAAGGAACGGGAGGAATGCTGAATGAAGGCTTATGTTTTGCACCAGGTCAACGACCTGCGCTGGGAGGAACGGCCCCGGCCGGAGCTTTTGCCCGGCTGGGTGCTGGTGCGGGTGCTGGCGGCGGGAATCTGCAGCTCGGATATTCCCCGGATTTTTGAGAAGGGGACCTACCGCTTTCCCACCATACCCGGCCACGAGTTCTGCGGGGTGGTGGCGGAGGCCGGCGGGCCGGAGGGCCAAAGCTGGGTGGGCCGCCGGGTGGGGGTCTACCCCCTGGTTCCCTGCCGGGAATGCCCCTCCTGCGCCAGCGGCAGCTTTGAGACCTGTGAGAATTACGACTATATTGGCTCCCGGCGGGACGGGGGCTTTGCTGAGTTTACGGCGGTTCCGGTAAGAAACCTGATCGCCCTGCCAGAGGCAGTTTCCAACGCCGGGGGCGCCATGCTGGAGCCTGCCGCCGTGGCCCTGCACGGGGTGCGGCGGCTGGGAGACCTGACCGGCAAGACTGTCTGCGTGGCAGGCACGGGGACCATCGGCCTGCTGGCCGGCCAGTGGGCCCGGCTGCTGGGGGCGGCACAGGTGACGGTTCTGGGAAGAAATCAACAGAAAAAGGACTGGGCCGAGGCCTGCGGCCTGGACTATGTCACCCAGACCGGGGAGGTGTTTGACCGCGTGATCGAGGCGGTAGGCACGCCCGCGGCCATTGAGAGCGCCATCCGGCTCACCGCCCCGGGGGGCGGACTGACGCTTATGGGCAACCCCCCTGGGGCCATCCCCCTGAGCCAGGAGGTGTATTGGCGCATTCTGCGCAAGCAGCTGACCCTGACCGGCAGCTGGAACTCCGCCTTTTGGGGGGAGGACAGCGATTGGGAGAGGACCGTGCAGGCTCTGGCGGAGGGGCGGCTGAAGACAGCCCCCCTGGTCACCCACACCTTGGAGCCTGAGGGGCTTCTCCGGGGGTTGGAGCTGATGCGGGACAAAACAGAGCCCTATTGTAAGGTGATTTGGGAAGGAGGCGCGTCATGAGGCTGAAAAATGGGAGCTTTTCGGACTTTGCCCGGCGGGCGGAGTCCAGCGGAAAGCCCATTGTGGTATACGGCGCAGGGGTCATCGGCCAGGTGGCCGCGCCCTACTGGCTGAACACCTACCAACTGGCGGAGCAGGTGCGCTGCTATGTAGACGCGGACCCCCACAAGCAGGGGGGCGCAGTGGCGGTGGGGGAAAGGGCGGTTCCCATCTCTCCGGTGTCCGCGTTGGAGGAGCTGGGAAGCGGCTGCCTGCTGCTGGTGACCGTGAGCGCCTTTGACGCGGTGGTGGAGAGCCTGGAAAAGCTGTCTGCCCTGAGGGAGACAGAGGCCTGGTTCCTGCCGGTGATGCTTATTGAACGGGCCCACAGCCTGAAATCCGGCGGGGTGGTGAAGACCAGCGAGACCCCGCTGATCCCCAAAAGGATTCACTACTGCTGGTTCTCCGGCAATCCTATTCCAGACAGCCTGAAGCGTTGTATGGAGACCTGGGAGAAATTCTGCCCGGACTATGAGATCATCCGCTGGGACGAGAGCAATTATGACATCAGTTGGAGCCCCTACATGGTGCAGGCCTATGAGAGGAAGAAGTGGGGGTTTGTCGTTGATATGGCTCGATTGGATCTGGTCTACAGATATGGGGGGATTTTTTTAGATACAGATGTGGAGTTAATTCGAAATTTGGATGAACTACTCTATCAGCCGGCCTTTTGCGGAGTTGAGAAATGGGGAGTGGTAACTCCTGGCGGATGTAGCGGAGCAAGAGAAGGACATCAGGGGTTTTTAGCAATGCGGCAGTTTCGTCAGAAAGATTGTTTTATTCAAAGTGGAGGGTCTCTTAATTCTATAAGTAGTGGTTTCTCTGATACGCTTGCATTGTGTGAATTGGGTCTTGTGCCAGATGGATTAACCCACATACTTACTAATTCTGACATGACTGTATATAGTTCGGATTTCTTCCACCCCTTTGACTATGCCAGTGGTAAAACGATGATTACAGAAAACACCTTTTCTGTTCATCATTTTAGCGGCACTTGGCTAGGAGAGAATGCCGCCGAGGCGAGACGGCAGACCCGAGAGAAATATGATAAGTTTTTGAATTCTTTGGAGGAAAACTCATGAAAAAAGTAAGCATTGTCCTTCCAGTTTATAATGGTAAAGATTACCTTCGGCAGGCGATAGAGAGCATTTTTGCCCAGACCTATGATAACTGGGAGTTGATCATTGTGGATGACTGCTCTACTGACGGAAGTGCAGTTATTATGGATGAATTTGCACAGATGGATTCCCGGGTAAAGATAATTCATAATCAGGAAAACCAAAAATTACCGGAATCACTAAATATTGGCTTCCGCAAGGCCAAAGGGGATTATTTTGCCTGGACCTCGGATGATAATCTGTATATGCCCGATGCCATTGAGACTATGGTGGAGGCCCTGGACAGTCACCCGGAATATGGATTGGTATATTGTGACATGGATTATATTGACAAGAACGGTGAAAAAACGGGAGCAACCACGGATAGTGGCGGCAATATACGATTAGACGATTGTGTGGGGGGATGTTTTCTCTATCGATGGGAAGCCGCCCTTGCTATAGGTGAGTATGATCGTGATATGGTATTGGTTGAGGACTATGATTACTGGTTGCGAATGAGCCATCAATTTAGTTTGCATCATCTTCCAGTGTGTAAATATCAGTACCGTTACCACCCGGACAGTCTGACCATGACCCGCAGTGCGCAGATTCAGGCACAGCTTCATCGACTTCGAAGACGAGAGCTTGGTTTTTTGCTTGAGGGGGCTAGTGAGGAAGAACGTAACACCTTGTTCTACTCAATGTGGGTGCAAAGCCCAGAAGAAATGTGGGGGATGCGGGAAAAATTCTTCCCCGGGGGGATTCTGCCCCCCTCCCTGGACTGGATGCAGAAAAAACGAGAGGATGGGACAGAGATGGAGGATGCCAGGCAGATCATTCTGTTCGGCGCAGGCGTGTATGGCCGCAAGGCGCTGGAATATTTCGGCAGGGAGAAGGTTCACTGCTTTATTGACAACAACCCGGACCATGTGGGCAGGGTGATTGAGGGCGTGCCGGTGCAGTCCTTTTCCTACCTGGTGGAGAACGCCGGAGCCTATCAGGTGGTGATTTCCGTGTCGGCCCGCATTGCGGTGGAGCTGGCCAACCAGCTGGAAGAGGCCGGAGTGAAGGACTATAAGCTGTTTATTGAGATGACCGGCCGGCTGACCAAGGGCTCCCTGAAGGAGAGTCTGGACTATGCGGGCATCTTCCACCGGGCGGAGGACTGGATAGACAAGAACACGGTCCCCGGCAAGGGCGTCATCAACAACACAGGCTTTTCCGAGCCCTATCCGGAGGTCACCGGGTACTATATTCCCACGCTGCTGCGGTGGGGCTGGCGGGAGCGGGCAAAGTCCTACGCCAGATGGCTGTGCGGCATTCAGCGAGAGGACGGGGCCTGGTGCGACACCTCCGGGCGTTTCCCCTATGTGTTCGACAGCGCCCAGATTCTCAAGGGCCTGCTGGCGGTGCGGGAGCTTCTGCCAGAGGTGGACGAACATATTCGCCGGGGCTGCCAGTGGATCATCAGCAACATTCAGCCAGACGGCCGGCTGACCACCCCGGACGAGAGCCTCTGGAACAGTCAGGAGTGCTCGGAGCTGATCCATATCTATTGTCTTGAGCCCTTGTACACCGCAGCGGAGGTGTTGGGCGAGGCGTCATACCGTCAGGCGGCGGACCGGGTGAAGAAATATTACCTGGAAAACCATATGGACGAGATCGTGAATTTTGGAATGCTGTCCCATTTTTATGCCTATGTGATGGAGGCTCTGTGCGACATTGGGGAGACCGAACTGGCCCGCAGGGCCATGGAGAAGGTCAGCGCCCTACAGCGGGAGGACGGCAGTGTGCCGGCCTATCAGAACGTCAACTGGGTGTGTTCTACAGGGCTGTTCCAGTTTGCCCTGGTGTGGTATAAGCTGGGAGAGCGGGAAAAGGGCAACCGGGCATTCCGGTACGCCTGCTCGCTGCAAAACCCCACCGGCGGCTGGTATGGGGGCTATGCCCGACAGGAGGAGGCCAGCGCCCTGGACGTGAAGGAGTACCCCAGCTATTTCACCGACCGGGAGATCAGCTGGGCAGTGAAATATTTTCTGGACGCCCTGTCGTGGAAATGCCTGGTGGAGTTTGAGGGGCAGACAGACGAGTTTGTCAACACCACAGACAAGACGGACGGAAGGTATCTCTGTGTGCTGGAGCAGGTGAGGGCGGCCGGGCCCGGCGCGGCGGTGTGCGACATCGGCTGCGGCAAGGGCCGCTATCTGCGGGGGCTTCTGGAGGACACGGCGGAGCAGGGAGTGCGGTTCAGCTGCTCTGATATTTCCTCTGCCGCGCTGAAGAGCATTCCCCAGGGGGTGGAGAAGCGGCAGGGCACCCTGACCTGCATCCCCTACCCGGACGAGAGCTTTGACCTGACCTATACCACCGAGGCGCTGGAACACGCCATTTCCACAGAGAACGGCCTGCGGGAGCTGGTGCGTGTCACCAAAAAAGGCGGCCGGGTGCTGGTGGTGGACAAAAACAACAGCAAGGCCGGAGCCGTGGCCGTAGACGATTGGGAACAGTGGTTTGACGACGGGTTCTTCCAGAAAATGGCGGACGAACTGGACTGCCGGCTGGAGGTCCAGCATGACCTGCCCTACGACGGCGGCTTTCAGGATGGGCTGTTCAGTGGGTGGGTGCTGGAAAAGGGCTGATAAACTTTGAGAATTGGAGAAGGGGGAATATATCCGTGGGACAGGACATTGCGTTGTATCGAAAGGTCTATAATTTGTTGGAAGATGAGGAATCGAGAGACATATACCTCGATAGGCTTCCGGTTTCCTGACCATCTATGTACAGAGGCTCTTTCGCGGAAGGTCATCTTTAGCATTTTCCGTTCCAAAGGAGGCGCTTTTCATATGACAAACAAAACAGGCTCCGTGCCGCTCTGGCGCAAAGTGGCTGCTGCGGTGCTTACCTTATGTCTGACGGCGGGCCAGTTGGCTCTGCCTGCCCGGGCGGCGGGAGGCGTTGGGCCGGGGCACAGCGGGCATGATGGCGCGGAGGCGCTTCAGGCCAAGACCACTGCTACTACCAGGAATATCAGCGCGAACACAGACCTGTATCTGGAGGAAGATATCACCACAAAGGAAATCTTCAAGATTTCCGGCGAGGGCGTGGTTGTCAACCTGTGCCTGAACGGCCATGCGCTGGCGTATAGTGGAGCCAGCACTACGTTAATTACAGTGGGGGCTGGCGCTGAGTTGAACATCTGCGATTGTTCCGGTCAAACAACTGCTGTGCCCAGTCAGCCAGACGGCACGGTAATTGATATTGCGGCGGGGCGCATTTCTTCTACAAAGGCCATCGTCAACAATGCGGGTACCTTCAACCTGCATAGCGGTGCGCTGACGGGCTGTTCTTCTACCACTACCACTGCTGTTACCAATACAAGCACAGGCACATTCCACATGAGCGGCGGCATGATTGCTGGATGTAAGGGCTCTACGAACGGCGGGGCAGTCTACAATAACAAAGGCGCCTTTACCATGTCCGGCGGGAGCATCATCGGGAACTCAGGTACTTCAGGCGGGATAGTCAATAATGCTGCAGGCGGTACCTTTGAGATGACCGGCGGTGAAATCACAGGGAACACCGGTACCACTGGCAGCGGCGGCGTAAAGAACGCAGGCACCTTTGAGATGAGCGGGGGAACAATCTCCGGCAACGCTGGCACTACCACCGGAGGCGGAGCGCTGAACGATACCGCAGGCGTCATGAGGCTATCTGGGGGAAGCATCAGTGACAATAGTGCCACAGGGGCCGGCGGGGGTATCTACAACAAGGGTCAGCTGACCCTTGCGGGCAGCGGAACAATCTCCGGCAATCAGGCAACAGGCACGACCACCACCTCTGGCGGCGGTGGGGTGTATAGTACTGGCGCCACTGCAGCGGTCACCATAAGCGGCGGCGAAATCAGCGGCAATACAAGCGCAAAAACCGGCGGCGGCATCCATATGGCGGGCGGTACGGTCACCTTATCCGGCGGCACTCTCACTGGCAACAGCGCGAAGGATGGCGGCGGGGTGTATGTCACTGGCACAAGCACTGCTTTCCACATGACTGCGGGAGCAATCAGCGGCAACGAGGCCACAGGCAACGGCGCAGGCGTATATATGAGCGGGGCTACGTTCCAAGTTTCTGGCAGGCCTGTGATTGAAACTGTCTTTTTGAGTGGAACAACTAAAAATCTGACTGTCACCGGAGCCCTGACGGAAGGTGCGGATATTCGTGCTACCAGCGCCACCAGCTTCTCTCCCACCGGCTACAACACCAAAGTGACAGTGGCAAAGCCTGGCGCCGGCTACACCATAACAGAGGACGACAGGAAAAAATTCACCTTTGAGCCTAATGCGACAGAGAATCTGGGGACCAGCTTCGGCCTGCAGCTTGAGGCGGGAAATGTGGTCTTCCAATATATCAAGGTTCCGGAGCCGGAGCCTGAAATCAGAATTAACTACGAAAAAGAAACTTTAACTGGATTTGAAAAAGGGAAATACTCCATTAACAATGACACACCTTTCACCATCAGCACAACCACAACTACAAAGGCCTTAGGCGACTATATTGGAACGACGATCTCGATTGTAAAGAAAGGAAGCACTACTACTACCACTAGTCCCCCTACCGGGGACAGCGTAGCCCAGGAGCTGGCAATTCCAGCCAGGCCGGCGGCTCCTCAAATGGGCAAGGTAGACCAGCAGCACGCCGGAGTGAATAACGGCAGGCTGATCTTTCCGGCTGCGGATGATTACCAGTGCAGACAGCAGGGGACTACCACCTGGAAGCCGGTTACCCCGGATATGCTGGATGAGAAACACAGTCTGCCTGTCAGCGAGCTGTGGACCACCCTGGAATATCCGGCCACGGTGGAGGTTCGTACCTCTGGCAGCAATGAGAAGCAGCGGTTTTCCAGTGAGGTGGCAGCGGTCACGTTGGAGGCCTCGGCAACCGAAGCGGTGTATGGCATTGAGGTTACGCTCCCTGAATTCGGGACGGCAGCTTATGGCTATGACGCTGCAGACCTGACAAGGACCATCACGATCAAGGCCACAGGGAACTGCGATGTGGAAATCAGCGGTCTGGCTTCCGGCAGTCTGAACTTTGAACTTAACAAGAAGACCGGCAGCACGGTTTCTTTGGGCGAAGCCAACACGGAATATACCCTTACGCCCAAGGAAGGTCTTACCGAAGGGAAATACACTGCCGACATTACCGTGACCTACAAGACAGGCGGCGAGGATGCGAAGGAAACCGTGCCGGTTACTTTCCAGGTAATATGCGCGGACCAGAGCGCGCCTCCCACACCGGTGCAAAATGGGACGGCTACGACCGCTGGTATCACGATCAACACAGTGCCCAATAGTGACAGCGGCACAAAAGCCCAATATGCCTGTTACCCCAAGTCGGAGGAGGATACCTGGGATGCGGACAGCGCGGCCTGGAAGACTGCCTATAGCGCGTCCTGTTCCTTTACCCAGCTGGACCCGGGTACGACCTACTGCATTGTTGCGCGGTATCCGGCTGTAAGCAAGAAATACAACGCCTCGCCGGTCAGCGCGGCGCTGGAGGTTGCCACCGAAGGCGTGGTCAAAAACGTTACGCTGAACGCCAACGGCGGCACTCTGCCCGACGCCAGCGGCAATCCGGTTGGTTCGGTTGTCGTGCAGACCCTGGGCAATAGAAAGCTTGAGAGCCTGCCCACGCCAACTGCGCCGGACAGCCCTGCGGGGCTGGAATTTCTTGGCTGGTATACCTCGTCCTCTTCTATGACCACCCCGGTCACGCTGGACAGGGAATACACCAGCAACTCGACCATATACGCCCAATGGGGGTATTCGGTTGATCTGCACCTGAACGGCGGCAGTCTGGCAAAAGTCTTTCCAGGCTATCGCTACTCTACCAGTGCGGCCACCACCCTGCCCACCCCCACAAGAGAGAACTATACCTTCGAGGGCTGGTATGCGGCCTCTGACTTCTCCGGCACGGCAGTGACCAGTATTGCGGCCAAAACAACCGGCAGCAAGACCTTCTACGCCAAGTGGGCGCCGGTGGCTGAGGCAACGCCGACACCCACACCTACCCCAACGCCTACACCTACTCCCACCTCAACACCTACTCCCACTCCAACGCCTACCCCGGGCGGGGCTACTCCTACAGCCGGGCCCACGGCAGGGCCCAGCAACCCGCCCAGCCCTGACCCAGGGCCCGGGGGCGACGCCGGAGACAGCGAGGCCAACTGGGACGGCAGCGACCCCTATGAGCTGTGGGTGGAGGGCGTGACCCAGGTGCCTGCGGTGAAGCTGGTTGTGCCGGAAAGCGTGGCGTTCATTGTCAACCCCTACCGGTTGGAGGTGAACGCCGAGAGCATTGGAGGTGGGCCGGCGGAGAACGGCTCGGTGATCTGCCCCACCCAGTATATTGAAAACCGCACCGAGGTGCCTGTGCGGGTGGGGGTCAGCGTCACCGGCCTGTGCGCGGACACCGTGGCCTTTGCCAGCGCGGCCCCGGCCAGCGGCGGGGAGAAAACCGCCTTTATCCAGCTGCTGGCCCAGGCGGTGGCAGACGGCCAGACCGCCCTGGATACCGGAGCGGAGAAAACGCCCCTCTCTTTGGAGGAGGCCCAGCTTAGCCCCATCGTGCTCTCTGCCGGGGGCGGGGACCGGCCTTGTCTGGCCTTCACCTTTGCCGGCAGCGCCCAGGACGCGCCCAGCACGCCCTGGACCGAGGAGGACACCTTTGGGGCGGCGCTGGTGTTCCAGTTTACCCTTATGGCGAACCCTGCGCCGTAATAGGCCGATATAGATAGGAAATTATGAGCGTGTCGAAACAGGTTACAAAAGCGAAAAACGGTTACATTTTTGGAAAAGATATACAGAATCCCCATACAAATTCCTAAAAAAACGGTCGGTATCCGGCGAAACGCTCTTTTGAAAATTTTCGCTCCCCAAGTCTTAATTTCCGGATAAATTTGCCGACTATAGTGGTGTAACAACAATGGAAGCATCGCAAGGAGGACTGCATGACAGAAAAGAAAGCCCAAAATCCTCTGGTGTGGGTCTTGGTGATTGTGCTGGTGGTGGTGGTTGCCGCAGCCGCGGTGATCTTCTTCAACCGGCAGCCCCAGGCTCCCCCAACCGAGGACCTGACAGACGGCAATGTGCCCATGCTGGGCTATGCCGAGGGGACCACAGTGACCCGGGATGAAAACGCCCTGCAGGACGCTGTGGACAAGATGGCCGAAAAGCTGGAAAAGGGCAGCATGATGTTGGAGTATGAAGGCGACGCCTACAGCTCCGACGGCGAGAACTTCACCGGCTACCTGGCCAACGCGGCGGAGAACAGCTACGACATGTACTTTGACATGTATGCGGACAGCGGCCTGAAGGATGAAATTTTTCTCTCTGGCCTGGTGCCTCCCGGCAAGGCCTTGGAAAAGTTCAAAACCACCCGCAAGCTGGAAAAGGGCGACCACACCGTATACATGGCTTTTACCACAGTGGAGGACGACCACGCCACCATTCATTCTCAAATTATGGTGACCATGACTTTGCACGTTAAGTAAGGCTATTGGTGGGCGCAAGCCCCCTGGCAAATAAAAATTTTTTTGAAAGGGTGTTCATTCATGACATTCAAGAAAATCATGTCGGCTGTTATGGCTGGCGCAATGGCTCTGTCCCTGGGCATGACCGCTTTCGCCGCAGCTACTCCGGGCCAGACGGAGCTCGAGGGTGAGCAAGGCTACGAGATCGAGGTTGGCTCCTCCACCCAGGCCGCTACCATCAAGGTTCAGGTTCCTGATGCTGTTGGCTTCATCGTCAACCCCTATCGTTTGGAAGCGAAGAATGAGGAAATCGGCATTACCTCTGCTGCTCAGACTCAGGTTGTCAGCCCTCTCCAGAAGATTGTAAACAAGAGCGCATTCAAAATTAGTATTGGCGGCACAATTTACGCCTATGCAAACAACCCTGAGGAAGCTAAGCTTGTGAAAACTCTAACCACTCCTGCTCCTGGTACTCCTACGCCCAAGGAAGCTGCAATTTCTTTCTTGGCCAAGGCAGACGTAGAGACTGCAACCACTGCTTTGAAGGTTAGTGATACTGTTGGCACTAAGGTGGAATTGGCTGACGCTGCGACTGACACCGGCGCTGCTTTGACTGCCGTTGAGCTTGCTGCTGCTGGTACCACCGGTGGTAATACTGCTTACACCTTCAACTTCGATGGTACAGCTCAGGATGCCCCTGCCGTGGCTTGGACTGAGGGCGACACCTACGGCGCTACTATCGCTTTCACCTTCACTGCTGTTGCCAACGCTGCTAATCCGTAATTTATTCCCAACGCTTTTAACCTAACATAAGCGGGCAACCGCGCGGCCAATCAGCCGCGCGGTTGCTTTTTTGCCTTGCGCTTGCCCCCCGCGTCTGCTATAATAAAAGCAGCAACCACGAGAGGAGCCGCTGCCATGACCAAAAATATTTTCAGCCGCGACGCGGATTTTCAACGCTTTCAGGTGCTCCGGTCCAACCGCAACAAGCGCCACCGCTACGGCCAGTTTTTTGTAGAGGGCGTGCGCAACCTGAACCAGGCCGTAGAGAACGGCTGGCAGCTGGCCTCTCTGCTGTTCCCTGGCGACAGGCCCCTGTCCGGCTGGGCCAAAGCCCTGCTGAACAGCGTGCCCACCCAGGTGAACTACCGCCTGCCCGGGGCCCTGATGGACGAGCTCAGCGGCAAGGAGGAGGGCTCGGAGCTGCTGGCAGTGGTAAACATGCGCCCCGGCGGCACAGCCGCCCTGCCCTGCCGGGAGAACCCCCTGCTTGTGCTGTTCGACCGGCCCTCGAACCGGGGCAACCTGGGCGCGCTTCTGCGCTCCTGCGACGGGCTGGGGGCCGATGGGGTGATTCTCACCGGCCACGGGGTAGACCTGTACGACCCGGAGGTGGTGACGGCCTCCATGGGGTCCTTTTTCCGGGTGCCCGCCGTGCAGGTGGAGAACCGGGAGGCGGAGGCCTTTATTCAGCAGCTGCGGCAGCAGTACCCGGGCTTTCAGACCGTGGGCACCACTGCCCACCGGGAGCGGCCCCTGTATGGGGAGGACTTGCGGGGGCCGGTTATGCTGCTGCTGGGCAACGAGACCGACGGCCTGAGCTACGCCTATAAGCACAGCTGCGACGTGCTGTGCACCATCCCCATGGCGGCGGAGAGCTCGGCCAGCTCCTTCAACGTGGCCTGCGCGGCCACAGTGCTGCTGTATGAGGCGGCCAGGCAGCGGGCCACCTAAAAAGAGAAAGCCCTCTGCCTTCCCTTTTTCTTGCTTTTTGTAGCAAAATGTGCTATTCTTATTTTGTGTAGAAACTCTGCACAGGAGCTCACCAAAAACGGTGGACGGTTGGCCCTCTCCGGAGGGTCTGGACCCTCTGATAACATAGAAACTCGCAGGCACATCCAGCGGGAATCCTGTAGAACGGAGGGCAAGCTTATGAGCGCTTATGAGACGTTGTCAATCACTATGATGGTTTTGGCCATTGTGGTAAGCTTATTGATTGCACTCGTCAACAACGCAAAAAAGTAACCGCTCCCAGGCAAGGTCAGCGGTTACTTTTTTAAAGGAATCAAACTGCCGGGCCAACCGTCTATCGGTGGGCTCTCTTTTTATATTTCTATTATACCCTGTCCCGACAAGTTTGTCAAGACAGACGGCATTTAAGCGATGGGCTCAAAGTCCGCCGGGCCGTGCTTGCACAGGGGGCAGACAAAGTCGTCGGGCAGCTCGTCGCCCTCATACACATAGCCGCACACCTTGCACACAAAGCCCTTCTTGCCCTCGGTCTGGGGCTTGGGCTTCACATGGTTCTGGTAGTAGGTGTAGGTCATGGTCTCGGTGTGGGACATGACCCGGCTCTCGGTAACGGTGCAGATGAACATGCCATGGGTGTCCAGGTCCATATACTGCTCCACCTTCAGCGACAGGAAGGAGTTGATATACTGGGGCAGGAAGGCCACGCCGTTGTCTGCCCGCAGAATCTCCTGGCCGGCGAACTTGTCCGCGGTGCGGCCGCTCTGGAAGCCGAAGTTCTGGAACAGAGAGAAGGGGGCGTCCTGGGACAGACAGTTGATGTTCATCACCCCGGTCTGCTTGATGACATGGTGAGAGTAGTTCTCCTTGTTGATGCACACGGCAATGCGGTTGGGGGTGTTGGTCACCTGGGTGACTGTGTTGACAATCAGGCCGTTGTCCTTTTTCCCGTCATTGCTGGTGACCACATACAGGCCGTAGCCAATGTTGAACAGGGCGGTCAGGTCGTGCTTGTCCGCAGTGTCGTCCTGGCGGGCCAGGTAGTCCTGGCAGAGCTCGTTGGCCAGGGCCTCCAGCTTTTCGCCGCTCTCGGCGTTCAGGGCAGAGCGAATGGTGACCACAGGCTCAGCCAGGGTGAGCTTCTTGGACTTTTCCAGCATACCTTTCATGACCTTAGCGGCCATGGGGGCCCAGCTGCCGTTTTCGATGAGGCCCACGGTGCGGTTCTGGAAATTGCGCTCTGTGAGATGGGTGATGAACTCCCGCATAAAGGGGAAGATCTCCGCGTTATAGGTGGTAGTGGCCAGCACCAGCTTGTTGTAGCGGAAAGCGTCCTCCACGGCCTCGGCCATGTCGGTACGGGCCAGGTCGTGAATCACAACCTTGGGACAGCCCTTCTGGCGCAGCTTCTCGGCAAACTGCTCCACCGCCTTTCTGGTGTTGCCGTAGACAGAGGTGTAGGCAATCACAATGCCCTCGCTCTCCGGGGTGTAAGAGGACCACAGGTCGTAGAGGTGGATATAGTGGCCCAGGTTCTCCTTGAGCACAGGGCCATGGGTGGGGCAAATCACCTGAATGTCCAGCCCAGCGGCCTTCTTCAGCAGGGCCTGAACCTGGGCGCCGTACTTGCCCACAATGCCGATGTAGTACCGGCGGGCCTCGCAGTCCCACTCCTCCTCCACGTCCAGCGCACCAAACTTGCCAAAGCCATCAGCAGAGAACAGCGCCTTGTCGGTGGCGTCATAGGTGACAATGACCTCGGGCCAGTGGACCATGGGCGCGGCCACAAAAGCGAAATGGTGCTTGCCGGTGGAGAGGCTGTCCCCCTCGGCCACCACCATGCGGCGGTCCTCAAAGCCGGTGCCAAAGAACTGCTCCATCATGGCAAAGGCCTTTTGACTGGAAACAATGGTGGCCTCCGGGTACATGCTCATAAAGTTGGCAATGTTGGCAGAGTGGTCGGGCTCCATGTGCTGAATGATCAGATAGTCGGGCTTGCGGCCCCCCAGCACGCCCTCGATATTGTCCAGCCACTGGTGGTGGAAATGGGCGTCCACGGTGTCAAACACCGTAATTTTTTCGTCCATAACCACATAGGAGTTGTATGCCATGCCGTTGGGCACTACATACTGGCCCTCAAACAGGTCTACCTGGTGGTCGTTGACGCCAACATACTTGATATCCTGGGTGATCTCCATAAATGCTGCTCCTTTTATTTCTCAGCCGGACAATCCGGCCTTTTTTCTTTGTTATGAGTATAACACATTTTCCCATCAATGAACAGCCCCTTTTTACGAAATCTTGCCCTGGGGCCGCAGAAAGTACAGGAAATGATCGGCAGGGAGAGGCCGCCGCCTGCCTCTGGGCTGTTGTGGCCGTGAACACACTCTCTGCGTATGGGTGACGCACGGCAGCACTGCCGCCACCCGGTCAGTCAGCCGGGAGCCCCGGTGGTTTTGGTTGACTGGCTTGGAAGAACCAGGGGGAAAACGGCGGGTTACCCGGCCTGCTCCTCCCGGGGCTTGTCCAGGGTCTGAATCTCCTGCCGGTGCAGCCGCAGGAAGAACACCACGCTGGCTGCCAGAGAGACGGTCTCGGCAATGGGGAAGGCCCACCACACAGAATTCACCTGGCCGGTGGCGGTTGCCAGCAGCCAGGCCGCAGGCACCAGAATCACCAGCTGGCGCATGAGGGAGACAATCAGGCTGTAGACCCCCTTGCCCATGGACTGAAACAGGGTGGAGGACACAATGCCCAGAGCCGCAAACACAAAGCAGGTGCAGATAATCCGCAGGGCGGGCACGCCAATGGCAAGCAGCTCGGGGGAGGCGTTGAAAATGCCCAGTAGCTGGGTGGGCAGCAGCAGAAAGGCCAGCATGCCCGCTGTCATGATGACCAGGGCAATGAGACAGCCCTGGCGCAGGGCGGAGAGCAGACGCTTTTTGTTTTTCGCCCCGTAGTTGAAGCCCATAATGGGCAAAAGCCCCTGGGTCAGGCCAAACACAGGCATAAACACAAAGGACTGGAGCTTGAAGTACAGGCCGAACACCGTGTAGGCCGCAGTGGAGAAGCCGGAGAGAATGGCGTTCATGGCCACGGTCATCACTGTGCCGATGGCCTGCATGACAATGGCCGACAGGCCCACCGCGTAAATGTCCTTTACGGTCCGCCACTGGGGACGGAAGCCACGGAAGCTGATTTTAATGGCATGGGGCCGGACGTTCAGAATGATGACGCTGAAAATCATGCTGATAATCTGCCCGCCCACAGTGGCCACTGCCGCGCCGGTGACGCCCATGGCGGGCAGGCCGAACCAGCCGAAAATAAAAATGGGGTCCAGCACAATGTTGACCACCGCGCCTACCAGCTGGAAAATCATGGGCCAGAACATGTTGCCGGTGGCCTGAAGAATCTTCTCAATCATCACCACCACAAAGCTGCCAAAGGAGAAAATGCAGCAGATGGATATGTACTGATCTCCCATGCGCACAATGTCGGGGTCAGACTCAAACATCTGAAAGAAGGGGGTGGTGAAGAAAGCCCCGTACACCGCGAACAGCAGGGAGGTGGCAATGCCCAGCAGAACGCCGTGAACAGCGGCCGAGACAGCCTCCTCCTGGCGCTGCTGGCCCAGGCGGCGGGCAATCAGGCTGGTGACGCCCACGGCCGTGCCTACTGCAAAAGCAATTTGCAAATTCTGGATGGGAAAGGCCAGGGACACAGCGGCCAACGCTTTTTCGCTGACCTGGGACACAAAGTAGCTGTCTACCACATTATAGAGCGCCTGCACCAGCATGGAGAACATGGCGGGCAGGGCCATGGAGAAGATGAGCGGAAGCATGGAAGCTGTGCCCATGCGGTTCTGCCCGTGAGAATTGTCGCTCATTTTGACACATCCTTTCATTTTTTGCAATCCTTCTAATTATAGCAGAAATAGAGGCAGTTTGCAAGCGGCATTGCTCAGAACAAAGACTTTTTTCTTCTGCGGACCCTGCGGAGGAGATGAAAAAAGCAGACAGGGCGCTTCCCGGTGGGGAAGAAGCCCTGCCTGCTTTTTTCACTGTGGATACTTTGTCTGTGATGGCTCTGAAAGGGGGAAAAGGAGCCAAAGCACAGCTTAGTAAAGGTTGCCGTTTTTGTCGCAAGAGACGCTAACGCTACGGGTAGTCTGATACAAATCATACTTGACTGTTCCAGTTGCGGTAGCGGTTTTTCCGCTTGTATAAGCGTTCTTGCTGATAAATTCAGCCTTGGTAGTATAAGTGCTGACAGAAGCCGATGCACTTGTTGCCGAAGAAGATGTACCATTATATGTAAAGGTACCTGTAACCGTAACTTTCCAAATTGCTGTTCCAGCAGAGTTCTTATAAGTTGCTGATGCATACCCGGTCTTAGTGCTTCTGGGCTGTACAGCACACTCATAAACTTCTGTTGTTATTGAGTCGCCATTGTCCAAAAATTCCACGGTTTGTTTCACGAGAATATCCCCAGGTTCCGCAGCAACTGTCGGCAATGAGCAGAGAGAGAGTACCAATACACAAGAAATGAGCAAAGCTACAAACCTTTTCATGATATAGTATCGCTCCAATTATACAAATTTTAATAGGTATCAGTTGCACTTTTATCTAACGGAGGTATACCTTCAATTGGTGCATCATATGAAGTTTCTCCGTGGCTATAGGCATAACCATCGTATACATGGTAGCCAAACAGCAATAGAAGAACGATAGCCAAAGCTGCCACAATCGTCCTCACAAAAGTAAGCACCCGCTTACGCAAATGAAGCTGCTCGTTCAGTTCCTCATCCGGCAGAGACTTCAAAAAGCCAGCTGCAATTTCCTCCGGCGCGCCAAAGCATGCCCGAACCTCTTGGGCCGTGGTCTGCGGACGCTCGTCCAGAAAAGCGCTGATGTTGCCCCGCAGCTCCTTCAAAAGGGAGAGCCTGCGCTGCTTGGGACATACCAGCAGCCTGCGGTCCACCTCTTTCAGGTACGCTTCCAGCTCTACGGTCATGAGTCAACGCCTCCTTCCGCATTTTTGAAGATTTTCTCCATGCTGTTCTGGATCATCGCCCGGTCGGCCAGCAGAGTCTGTAAATACTCCTGCCCGGATGCGGTCAGGTTGTAATAAACCCGGCTCATCCGCTGACGCTTGCCAATGATCTCAATGCGGTCGGTAATGTAGCCCTTGTCCTTCAGCTTGTAAAGGATAGGGTACAAGGAGCCCCCCATGACAGAGAGCGTGTCCTCACTCAAAGAGCTGATCAGCTTCATAATGCTGTAGGCGTATAGCTCGCCATGCTGAAGCAGAAAGAGGACAAGGATTTCAATAATGGTCTTGTCATAAATAATATGCGGCATAGTTCCCCCTTCCTTTTGCTGTGCGGTAACCAGTATTGCGAGGATGCACAGATCGAAAATTTCAGATGAAAAATCAAGCGCTTGACCCTCTGGTATGTACTATATCACATTTAAAAAGAAAAGTAAATAGTTATAAACAAAGAATATTTTACTTTTTTTCAAGCTGGCCCGACTGCCGGCCCCTCTGCACCCCGCCCGACATTGGGGAAGCCTCCGCTCCTGCTCAATAAACGCCCAAAAAGGACAGGGTGGGGTAGCCTCTGGCGTCCTCAAATGTAATGTGCAGGCAGTCCGTCCGGGCGCCGGCGGGCAGGGGGATGATCCTTTTGTACCCCACCGCGGTTCCCTCATACAGCAGCCGGCCCTCCCGGTCTGTGACGCGGAAGCCCTCAATGCGCTGGCTGTCGGGAATGTACTCCTTGAGCACCACATAAGAGACTTCGGCCTCCTGGGGCAGCTCCACGGTGACATGGCAGACATCCTGTCCCTCCGGCGGGCAGAACCAAGTCTCATAGCTGTCCTCCCGGGCCTTTTCAATCTCATGACCCGGCTGGGCGCTGTCCGCCCAAAGCCGGGCCTCTGCCGCCAGATTGTGCCCAAAGGCGCTGCGCAGCCGGTCCCCCAATTCTTCCAGCCGGGCGGCGTCAACGGGGTGCAGAAGGCCGTTGGGGGCCGGGGGAATATTCAGCAGCAGCGTACTGTTGCCCCCCACAGAGCGCAGGTAGGTCTGAAACAGCTCCTCGGTGGTTTTGACCTGGCTGTCCTCCTGAGCGTGATAGAACCAGCCGGGCCGGATGGAGGTGTCCACCTCCGCCGGGTACCAGATCAGCTCTTGCTCGTCTTGCAGAACCGCCCGGCTGCCCAGGTCCTGGTCAGAGGCAGCCAGCTTGCGCTGACAGAATTCGGCGTTGTCGGCCTGCTGGCTCTCACGGGCGATTTTCTCTGTGTCCCGCATACGCAGGGGCACCACGCTCCACTCCGAGGGCCGGGTGATTCCCGCCTCGTTGCCGCACCAGCGCACATCCGGCCCGCACACATGAATGCAGGCGTTGGGCTGAAGCCTGCGGATGGTAGCATAGTACCGCTCCCAGTCATACGCCTGAACCTTGCCGTTGGCCCCCTCTCCGCAGGCGCCGTCCAGCCAGACGGCGAAAATCTCCCCATAGCCGGTGAGCAGCTCGGTGAGCTGGTTGACAAAATAGTCGTTATAGGCCTGACCGCTGCCATAGCAGGGCTGATTCCGGTCCCAGGGGGACAGGTAGATGCCAAAGCGGATGCCTCCCGCCCGGCATGCGGCGGCAGTCTCGGCCACCACGTCGCCCGGGTAGGGGCTGGCCGCCACAGTGTGGGTGGTATACTTGCTGGGCCACAGGCAGAAGCCGTCGTGATGCTTGCAGGTGAGGATGAGCCCGGTCATCCCCGCCGCCTTGACAGCCCGTACCCACTGGCCGGGGTCCAGGCTGGTGGGGTGGAAGACAGCCGGGTCCTCTGTCCCGTCTCCCCATTCCCGGCCGGTGTAGGTGTTCAGCGTAAAATGAATAAAAGCGTAAAATTCCATCTGCTCCAGGGCAAGCTGCCGCTGGCTGGGCCTTACCGCTGTCAGACGCTGGTCGAGCTCATGCATGTGGCTCTCTCCTTTCGTTTGTGAGGGGGGGTTGTGGAGTGGATTATGGGGGATTTTAGGGCCGGATGAGCAAAACAGATAGGATAAAAGGGGGAAGACCGGCAATCAAGGCTGTGCCTCTGCTGGTTCTTGCTGGCTCCAGGCTTCCAATATAGACTGAATTCCCGCTTCAAATGCAACCCTTGGCTCCCAGCCCAGTTCTCGCCGTGCCTTTGTGATGTCCGGCCAGAGACTTGGCTGCGCTGCCGGAGTAGGAAGTGCGCCGAATAACAGCGGGCTCTTTGCTCTGGCCACCGCCGCCATGCGGGTGATGTACTCTCGCAGAGGAAGGGAGACCCCGCTGGCAATATTGTAGCTCCCGTCTGGGCAGTCCGCTGTACAGCTGCGGAAGAAGGCGTCTGCCCCATCAGAAATGTAAAGATAGTCCCACCGCTGGGTTCCCAGGGTAAACGGGCAGGGCTCGTTTTTCAGCATGCGGCGTAAAGTGGAGGAGATTAGCGTATCAGCCCTGTCGCCCGGGCCGAACAGACTGAACACACGAAGCTCTTTACAGGCCGCCCCATACTGGGAGCACAGGCGGGACGCCTCCTGCAGAAGCCGAAGCTTTGCCCTGCCATAGGCTGTGCTTGGGCGGCACTCCGCAGCCTCTGTGACCCGCTCCTGAATGGGGCCGTATTCTGCCTGGGAGCCCGCCAGAACGATCCGCCTGCAGCCGGCCTGAAGCATGGATTCTATCGCTTGGACAGAATAGGTGAGGTTCTTTTCCTGTAGGTCTTCGTCCATCCGCTGCTGGCTGCGGAGGCCTGCCCAGGCCAGGTGGACAAAGCAATCACTTCCGCCTGTGGCTCTGCCCAGCGTAGAATATTCTTCCATGGACATAAGGAGGGACTTTGCTTTTGCTGGCAGGCCGCTGTGTCCTGGCCTTGCCGTCAGCACGGTTTCCCAGCCTGCCTCGCATGTTCGCCGGACGAGGGCTTGGCCAATAAAGCCTGTAGCCCCGGTGATCACAACTTTCACAGTTCATCTTCCTCCCAGCCGCAAATCTGATCCAGTTCCTTTTGGAGCTCTGTGGGGAGAGGGGGCTCTTGCAGATGAATGGGGCGGTTGACCCCGAGCTTAGGAAACACATAGGTGTTCTGGGGCAAAGATATCTCCAGAAAGGCTGGCTCACGGTCTGAAAAAACTGCGGCCAAATTCTCCGCCTGGGGAGATACCACCCGGATGCCATAGGCGCGGACAATATTTCTAAAATTAGGAACAGCGTAGCCCTTTTCTTCCGTCGTCTGCGTATAGTTGGAATCAAAATACATTTCCTGGAAATGATGGATCATTCCCAGCGCACGGTTGTTCAAAAGAATAATTTTGACAGGTAGTCTTTCTCGGGCAATAAACTGCAGCTCTTGGATATTCATTTGAAAGCCCCCGTCTCCACAAACGCAAAAGACAGGCCCTCCGCTGGCCAACGCCGCGCCGGTCGCGGCAGGCAGGCTGTAGCCCATGGCTCCCATGCCGCCAGAAAACAGGATTCGCTGGCGGCTTTTGACCTGGATGCTTTGAGCAGCCCACACCTGATTCTGCCCCACATCTGTGGTGATCACCGCCCCTTCCGGCCAAAGGGACGAGAGCTGTTCCAGTGCGGCGGCCCCAGGCTCTTTTTTGTCTGCGTTCGACAGGATGCGTCGAATCTCATGACAACGGCATACCCAGTCTGTGTTGTTCCAGGTGAGGCTCCGCGCTCTATGTGCCAAAGCAGGTAACAGAGCCTGCAGAGGAGCCGGGCAGGCGACCTGACCCTTATGGACCGGGCTGGCCAGTTCGGAAGGATCAATGTCTACCCGCAGCACCTTGGCCCGAGGCGCGAACCGCTCTCGGGCTACCCCTGTCTGACGGCAGTCCAGGCGGCTTCCCAGAGAAAGAATGCAGTCGCTGTAGCTGGTGATGTAATTGGCCGGCCTAGCTCCATAGGCTCCTATCATCCCGTAAAATTCAGGCCAGCTGCCAGGAGCCAGGTCCACCGCTGTCATGCTTGTCACGACCGGGATACCCGTCGCCTGGATGAGCTCCAGAAAAGCCTTCTCTGCTCGCGAGCTGTGAACGCCATGACCACCCAGTATTACCGGCCGTTTGGCCGCCTGCAGCTCTGTAAGAAGCTGTAACGCCAGGCGCTCTGCGTCCTCTGGGGCAAAGGCCTCGGACGTAGCCAGTACGGAGGATGGCTTTTCGTCCAATTCCCCGCGAAAGACGTCCATAGGAATGTCCAGCAGCACTGGGCCGGGCCGTCCCTCCACTGCGGTGCGGTAGGCGGTTTCCAGCGCGGCGGGAAGCTCCTGCGAGCTGCGGACAGCGAAGGACAGCTTTGTTATAGGCTGTGCCATGGGCACAATATCCGTCTCCTGAAAGCCCCTTTGCCGGATGCCCAAATCTCCCTTTTGCTCATAGGTATTCACCTGACCGGTGATAAAAATGCAGGGCAGGGAATCGAAGTAGGCGCAGGCAATTCCAGTCAACAGATTGGTGGCGCCTGGGCCGCTGGTGGCATAGGCCACGCCGGGTAGACCAGTGATCTCCGCCCAGCCGCAGGCGGCCATGGCGCTGGCCTGCTCATGATAATTTACATGGGCATGAATCTCCCCGCAGTAGCGGTCCAGAGAATCCATGAGATGGGTGACCATTCCCCCGGGGTACCCAAAGACATGGGTAATTCCTTGCCGGATCAAAAATTCCACGATATAGTCCGAGGCCTTCACCAGAGCCCTCCTTTCTCGCTATTGCCGCAGCCCTTCCTTCACTGCCTGGGCCATATAGTCCAGCATCTCCCGGGTCATGCCCGGGTAAACGCCCAGCCAGAACGTATCCTGGACGATCCGGTCCGTGTTAGTCAGATCCCCCACAATGCGGTAAGCGTCAGACTTGCCCCGCAGATGGTCGAAGCAGGGGTGCCGCAGCAGATTCCCAGAAAAAAGCATCCGGGTCTGCACACCCTTCTGTTCCAGATATTTTACAAGACTTTCCCGGCGGCCCGGCTCCCGCACTGTCAGCAGGAACCCGAACCAGCTGGGCCGGGCCCCTTCCTCCTGGCAGGGCAGAATCAGCCGCTCCTCCTCACCGGCGAGAGCCTCGTGCAGGTACTGCCAATTCTGGCAACGTTTTTCGATAAAGCCCTCCAGCTTTTCCAGCTGAGCGCAGCCAACAGCCGCCTGCATCTCGGTGACCTTCAAATTGTACCCCAGGTGGGAGTACACATACTTATGGTCATACCCCTCAGGCAGCTGGCCATACTGGCCCTCGAACCGCCGGCCACAGGTGTCGTCCGCTCCAGGGGGGCAGACACAGTCTCTGCCCCAGTCCCGCATGGAGAACAGGATGCGGCTGAGCAGGCCGTCGTTGGTATAGACTGCCCCTCCTTCCCCCATGGTGATATGATGGGCCGGGTAGAAGCTGGAGGTGCCGATGTCGCCAATGGTCCCGGTTTTCCGAAAAACTCCATCCATATTGTATGCCGCCCCCAAGGCGTCACAGTTGTCCTCCACCAGCCAGAGCCCATGGGCTTGGCAGAAATCCTTCACCGCCCGCAGGTTAAAGGGATTGCCCAAAGTGTGGGCCAGAAAGACGCATTTGGTTTTTTCCGAAAGAGCTTCCTCCAGCATAGAAACATCAATATTGTATGTTCCCAACTTTACATCCACAAAAACCGGCACTGCGCCATACTGCAGAACAGGCGACACGCTGGTGGGAAAAGCCGCCGCAACGCAGATTACCTCGTCTCCCCGCTGGATAGCCCGGCTGCCCAGCAGCGGAGAGGTCAGCGCCATAAAGGCCAGCAGATTGGCGGAGGAACCGGAATTTACAGCCGCCACATGCTTTACCCCTAAAAATGTTCCCAGCTCCCGCTCAAACTGTGCGCAGTACCGTCCCGCTGTCAGCCAGAATTCCAGAGCGGAATCTACCAGGTTTACCTGTTCCTTCTCGTCGTACACCCGGCGGCAATAGGGAATCTTCTGCCCCGGCGCAAAGGGCAGGGTCTCTTTGGTCCGGGCGTCATGGTACTCTTTCACCAAGTTCAATATTTCTTGTTTGATCTTATCCGCTGTACGCTCCATATGCTGTTAAAATCCTTCCTTATATTCGCTGATCTCCCGGTCCATCTCCTGGGCGGCGCTGCCGCCGGCCAGCCACTCTCTTGTCCAGGCCACGGTTTTCTCAACAGCTATGGCCGCATTCCACTGGGGCCGCCAGTCAAAGGCGGTTTTCAGCTTGGAGCAGTCCAACTTGAGAAAGCTGTCTTCATGGGGCGCTCCTGGCTCCGCCCGGTCCTCCCAGGCGGCGTCCTTGCCCCAGGCCTGGCAGAACAGCTGGACCAGCTGTCCGGTTGTTACGCAATCCTGGTCCTCCGGCCCCACATTGTACCAACCGGCCAGGTCTTTGTTCTCGCTTTGCCCCTGTGCGACCATGAGGTAGGCAAAGAGGGCCTCCAGCACATGCTGGTATGGCCGGACAGAGGCAGGATTCCGCACCAGGATATGCCTGCCGGCCTGTACTGCCCGCACACAGTCCGGCAGGATGCGGTCATGGGCAAAATCTCCGCCGCCGAGTACGTTTCCGGCGCGAACGGTAGACACCGCCGGACCTTGGGTGAAAAAGCTGGTTATATAGCTGTGAGCGGCCAATTCGGCGCAGGACTTGGAGTTGGAATAGGGGTCGTGGCCATCCAGAGGATCGTTCTCCCGATACCCCCATGCCCAGCCTTTGTTTTCATAAACCTTGTCCGTGGTGATAATCACCACGGACCTTACAGGTACCTGTAAGACGCGCACGCACTCAAGCAGATTAACGGTCCCCATCACATTGGTCTCATATGTTGCGACCGGGTCTTTATAGCTCTCCCGTACAATAGGCTGGGCTGCCAGATGAAAGACCACTTCCGGCTGGGCCTGCTGAAAGGCCTCCTTCAGCCTGGGCAGATCCCGCACATCGCCCAGGACAGAGTTTATATGCCCCTCAAGCTCTGCGAGAGAGAACAGGTTCGGTCCTGCCGGCGGAGGCAGGGCGTAGCCTGTGACTTGTGCGCCAGCCTGAAGGAGGATTCTGCACAGCCAGCTGCCCTTGAATCCTGTATGGCCGGTGACGAACACCCGCTTTCCTTTAAAAAAGTCCCAATCCATTCGTTTCATGATTTCCAGACCCTCCAGGGCGCATTGCCCTCTTTCCACATTTTTTCCAGCATCTCCTTTTCCCGCACCGTGTCCATGCACTGCCAGAAGCCCGTGTGCTTATAGGCCATCAGCTGGCCGTTCCGCGCCGCCTGCTCCAAGGGGGCGCGTTCCAAAACAGCCTCGTCTCCGTCTATGTAGTCGATAAACTCCGGCTGGCACACCATATAGCCGATATTGATTAGACTTCCGTCGCCTTGCACCTTCTCCCGGAACGCCTGGACCCCTCCTTGGGGACCTACGTCCAGAATCCCAAAACGCTGTCCGGCGTTATATGCGGAAAGGGTGACCAGCTTGCCGTGGGACCGATGGAAAGCCACAAGCTTTGCAAGGTCCAAGTCTGCCACGCCGTCGCCATAGGTTAAAAGGAAAGGCTCGCCGCCGATATAATCTCGCACCCGGCGCACCCGCCCGCCGGTCATGGTGGAAAGCCCTGTGTCCACCACGGTCACCCGCCAGGGCTCAGCGGTGTTTTTGTGCACGATCATATCATTTCTGCCCTGAGAAAAGTCAAAGGTGATGTCAGAGGTGTGGAGGAAGTAGTCGGCAAAATACTCCTTGATCACATGTTGCTTATACCCCGCGCAGATGACGAAATCGTTGAAGCCATAATGACCGTACAGTTTCATAATGTGCCAGAGAATGGGCATACCGCCCAGCTCTACCATAGGCTTTGGTTTAAACTGGCTTTCTTCTGAAATTCGGGTGCCGAAGCCGCCGGCTAAAATGATTACTTTCATTGAGTAAGCACGTCCTTATTTTATCACTAAAAAGCTATAACCATATTGATACCGTATTTCATTGGACAGTTTTAAGTCAAGGAAAAAGTGATCGCCGGGAACCGCCGCTTGCAGCGTTGCCAAAACTGCCGGCGCGTTGCCAGAGGCAACGCCAATAATATACCCGGTTTCCCCACCGCCATCTTCTGGCTTGGTAAATGTACGCACCGGATACCCCATAAATTGTTCCCCCTCAGACACAGAGTGGGAGACGCAGAAACCGTCCAGCTTCAGGTGCTGGTCCATGAGAAACTTTCCATACAGATATCCCTGAGTGCCCTTGCCATATATGACTATTTTGGAATGCGACGCGCAAAACTTTTTTAACTGGGAGAACCTTTTCTGGAAGTCCAGCCGATATGCTCTATTCAGCCATTTTCTGGGTAGCGAAGCGATTGCCAGCAGAGAAAGCCTGGAAACAGGAGTGACTTTTTTCCAGACGCCCCAATACTTTTTGCATAATCCATAAGAAAATAATCCCCGTCTTCTATACTGCAAAAAGCATTCGGAGTTGAAGAAATAGTCCCGGGAAAATTCCCGGATTACTTTGTCTTTATGGATATAGCGCTCTGGCAGACCTTCGATTACCTGCACCCAGCCTTCACAAACGTAAGAAAAGACCGATTCCGTCCAAACGGAGTCCTTCTTGTACATGGAAAACCGCACGGAACGAAAAGGCAGCGACAGAACAAAACCATGGAATCCATCCAATTCCGCAGCTCTCTCAAAATAGTAGCAGACGTGGGACCAAGGGATCAAAGGCTCCTTCAAAAAGCGTTTCTCGTAGGACGCCCAGTCTACATCGTGCAGCATGGTATGAGTATTAAGGACCACAGCCCCAAATGAAGACATATGATATGCGGACAAAGTCATCATCTCATCCAAATCATCGATAAATTGACCAGCGCGATCCCTTCCGCTGATCCAATCCAATATGATCATATCATATTTCAAGTCCAGGCATTCCATTGCCTGAGAAATCAGATTCTTTTGATGCTGCAACCCATCAGAGGACAACAGCACAAAATCATACTTTCTTTCCATCCCATAGCCCTGAAATATCCTGTAGGCCTTCGTGTTGGGGTGCATGTCAGACGGCATGCGGACATAGTACAGCCGTCCTTTGGGGAGCCAGTCCTGAATCAGAGACTGGGTCTCGTCTCCTATGCTGGAATCGTAGAAATATAAATCGATCCCAGCCGCTGTATAAGCGTCATAGCAATTATTCAAAAAGTCCTCGACGATATCTCGCCGTTCATAGGTCGGAATGCATACAGCCATAGTAAGACGGCTCATCTTCCGGCCCCTCCCCTCTCTGTAGTTTTCAAAAGCATTTGGCAAAACCTCAGTCCGGCTACAATTTTTCATAGCCTGGGCCAAGCTTGCATTTTACCCCATATCTATAGTATCGACCAATTCCCAAAAAACTTAAGGCAGCGCCGGGCAAAGATTGTGGATGGGCTCCCCCTATATCCCTCTCAAAAACCAGCCCCGGCCCCGAGCCTGCTCGACAATTCCGCCAGCGTATGCTATAATAACCACAAACTGCACTGCGCGGGAACAAACCAAAAGTGTAGATGCCAGTAGCGCATCGCTTCGCGGCTTCGCGGCTTGCCCACCGCCAGGTGTGCTATAATATCCACAGGATATTCTTTAGTATAGCCAAACCAGCGAAGCGGGTGAAGAAATGGCGCAATCCATTTCCCAAGGCGCAAAGCTGCTTGGAGTTATGCTCTCATGCCCTCAGGCAGACATGAGAAAGAGCCCTGAGGGGCTTGCCTTTTCCCTCGCAAAAGTACCGGCTTTCTTCAAGCAGATTCCGCGCTGTGCCTGGCGCAGCGTCTGCCCTGGGTGGAGGCCGGCGTCAGGCCATATATACAGAAAGCCTGCAAATAAAAAGTCAAGCCCCTTAAGCCAAAAATATGAAAGGAAGCGGATGGAAAAAGTGAATACAGCAAACAGACCGCCGCCCAAAAGCGGCAGTCAGGAAGAAAAAACTATTTCTGTCAGTCCGTCAC
>CAJUNQ010000062.1 GCA_910587835.1 uncultured Oscillospiraceae bacterium
ATGGACATCACCCCATTCCGCAACATCCTAAACGAAATGTATTCAGCCGATGTGTCGGTCAAGATAAAATCGGCATATCGGGCGAGGTTTCAGCAGGGGAAATTCATGGGGACATATGCGCCCTATGGGTATATCAAAGACCCTGCCGACCACAACCATCTGCTGATAGATGATAAGGTGGCGCACGTTGTAAGAGAGATATTTGACCTTGCACTTGCGGGAAACGGAATCGCCAAAATCCGCAAGCACATCAATAAACAGCACGTCTTACGACCTGCCGCTTATGCGGCGGAGCAGGGGGCGGCAGGCTATGAGCGGTACTTTGAGGATAACGAGGAAAACCGTTATATCTGGAGCGAGAACAGCGTGAGGGGCATTTTAAGAAGCCCTGTCTATGCGGGAAACCTTGCAGGCTATAAGCGGATTGCCGCCAACATGAAAAGCAAGAAACGCCCCTCTAAGCTGCCCGAAGAATGGGAAGTGATACCCGACACCCATGAGGGGATAGTCACGCAGGAGGAATTTGATACCGTCCAACAGCTTATGACGAGCCGCAGGCGGGAACAGAACGCAGGGGGATTTGAGAATATCTTTGCAGGCGTAATCAAATGTGCAGACTGCGGCTATGCGTTGCGGGCGATGAACGCCAACAGGAGGAAACGCCCAGATGTCATTGACTGCGTACAATATTCCTGTAATAATTACGCCAGATACGGCAACGTCATGTGTACCGCACACTCCATTGAAGCGAGGGACTTATTCAACGCCGTGCTTGCCGACATCAACCGTTTTGCGGATATGGCGGTGAATGACGAGCGGGCGGTGAGGGCGATTGAGAAGCGGCTTACGGAAACAGACCAGAGCAAAGCGAAGGCAATGGAGAAAGAACAAAAGAAGCTGAACAAACGCCTTGCGGAGCTTCCCTGATTCTCCCGGTCAATTTTCAGGCTCTTGATGCTGCCATAAATGAGTTCGTTGGAGATGGGTTCGCCATCGTTCAGGGCAACCTCCACCAGCGCCACATCCTGTCCGGCATACTCGAACACAACCGGGTACCAGCAGGCCGTAAGATCCCCATGGTACAATAGCTGTAGGACAGCAGGATAAGTTCTATATTCTCCGGTAGAACCGCAAGGTTGCTACAAAGAAAGTCCGTCCCCCCGAGCCGGAAGTAAGCTGCAAACTCACTGGCTGTTTGCCGGGGTGAGGCCCCCTCTGTCCCAGCGGCGAGCCGCTGGGACAGGCAGTGGAGGGAATCGCATCGGCCGCTCCTCGGAATGATTCTCATACGCGAGGTTGCTGAGGCTCCGGATTATCATGGGTATCTTAGAGCCTGCTGGTCCAAAGAGCATGAATGCTCTAATCCCACCCCACGAGGAGGTGAAATCATGAATCAATTATTCGTTGGCATTGATGTGGGCAGCCGTGGAAACACAGCCTATCTCATGCGGCCCGATGGGGAAAAGCACAGCAATTTTACTGTACAGAACAACCGTGGCGGAGCTAAAATACTCATAGATAAAATCGTTTCGGCACTCACCACAATGGGTCTGGAACAGGTCGTGATCGGCATGGAGGCCACCGGCATCTACGGAGATAATCTCGTGTACGCTCTCCGGGAAGATGGCGCCCTGGGCCGGTTCCGGCGCAAGATCCATGTGCTCAATCCCAAGCAGGTCAGCAAGTTCAAGGAATCCTACTCCGACCTGCCCAAGAACGATGATGTGGACGCTTTTGTGATTGCCGATAAGCTCCGTTTTGGTCGTATCACCAAGGAGGTCTACATGGACGACTACCGCTACAAAGCCCTGCAAACCTTGACCAGAGCCAGATTCTACGCAGTACAGGATTTGACCCGTGAAAAGCAGCGTTTTGCGAACTACTTGTTTTTGAAATGCTCCGGTCTCGCGCAGGACAAGGACATAGCGAACTCCAGCGCCACCACCATCGCTCTTATGGAACGCTTTGAAACTGTGGACGAGCTGGCTTACGCCGATTTGGATGAACTCACAGCTTTCATTGATGAGAAGGGCCGCAACTTCGCCGACCCTGCCGCAAAAGCTAAAGCCATTCAGACTGCTGCCAGAAACTCCTATCGTCTGCCTATCACTGTAAATAATTCTGTGAATCAAGCTATGTCAGTTTGTATTGCCACCATGCGGGCGTTGGAAAAGCAAATCAAGGTTCTTGACAAACAAATTGAACAGATATTTGCTATTATTCCAAACACCCTGACCTCTGTTCCCGGCATCGGCAAGGTCTACTCTGCCGGTATCATCGCAGAAATCGGTGATATCAACCGCTTTCAATCCCAGGCTTCTGTTGCAAAATACGCCGGTCTCGTCTGGAAACAGCACCAGTCCGGTGAGTTTGAGGCCCAGAACACACGCCTTATCAAGTCCGGCAACCGTTTCCTCCGCTATTACCTGCTGGAAGCCGCCAACTCTGGGAGAAGATGCGACTCCGAGTTTAAGCGGTATTATGACCTCAAGTACAAGCAGGTCAATAAATACCAGCACAAACGCGCACTCGCTTTAACTGCCAGAAAACTGGTTCGGCTCGTCTTTCGACTGCGGAAGGATGGGCGGAACTACATACTGCCGAAGGGCTGAGTACCAGCTCACCTTTCGGTAACAAAGCCCTGTTCAAAAAATATCATGGAGCAGGGCTTGGGTTGGTGTTGCCTTTTTACTGCTATCTCATCTCTTTTTCACCGCTTTTCACTCGATTTTTCTTTTATTTCTCTATTGACTTCTTACCACTGGACTTTCCGAAAAAATGGTATACAGCAGGAGTAGCTACCTGCGGTATAATCAGGTAAGTACTGCGGACTTGTTTCTAAAATATTACAGCAAGACTGTTCGGAAGTGACTCAAACCGCAGTGGCTTGTCTGAATTGGTGATCAGTTGGTTAACGTTTAACGTTTTGATTAGCGTGAATACATAGGCAAGCCGTCTGCGGAAACAGCAGTGCATATTTTGAAAAGGAGTAAACCCATGTACTTTGTAGGCATTGACATTTCCAAATTCAAGCACGACTGCGCCGTCCTTGACGAGGCTGGCGGTCTCATCACGCTCTCGTGGTCGTTTGCAAACGATCACGAGGGCTTTTCCACGCTCAGAGACTTCCTGAACAGCCTTGAGGACGAAAAGAGGATAGGGCTTGAGGCCACCGGTCACTATGGGCAAAATCTGAAACTGTTCCTTGAATCCAACGGTTTCACGTTTATGGAGTTCAACCCGCTCCTGATTTTCCGATTCGTTCACAGCAAATCACTCAGGAACACAACGAATGATTCCATCTCCGCACAGAACATTGCCCGCTATGTGATGACGGTAGAGTACAAACCCTATCCGCCATCATTTTACCATGGACAAGCTGAAGTCACTAACAAGATTCCGGGACAGCCTGGTTCGCCAGCTTGTAGAACTGACCAACACCCTGGACAAGACCTTTTCTGAGTTCAAACCTTTCTTCAAGGGCAGACTGTCCGTCACGGCCCTATACATCCTGGCCAACTACCAGACGCCGGAGAAAATTGCCAATATGCGCGCTTATGAGCCGCTGCGCAAGCTCTCCCGTAGCCGGTTTACCATGAGCGACTTCATTCAACTCAAGGCCTTGGCAAAAAACACGGTCGGCTCCACTAACGATTACCTGGTCGATCAGATGGGGATTCTGCTGGAACTGTACAACCTGACCAATGCCAAAGTGGGTGAGCTGGACGATCAAATCAGGGATTGTATCCGAGATATTGATCCGTCTTGTCTTTCTATGCCCGGCATCGGCGAACTGTCCACCGCTATCATCCTCTCAGAGTTTGGAGACTTCAGCAAGTTCCAGAATCCCTCTAAAATGCTCTCCTTTGCCGGCCTGGAACCGGGTTACTTCCAATCCGGCCAGTCTGAGTTTACAGGTCATATGGTTAAACACGGTTCTTCCAAGCTCAGGTGTGCCCTCCTGAATTGCTGTCTCCCTCTCGTCACCAATGAACCTGTTTTTGCCGAGTATTACGGAAAAAAGCAGGCGGAAGGAAAGTCTCATCGCGCCGCCATGACCCACGTTGCTAAGAAACTGCTGCGAGTGATTTATACTTTGCAGACGAAAAACGTCCCTTACGACCCGGATCGAATCCGCTAATTCTTCTTTTCACACCTTTTTTCAAATGTCCCCTTTCGAGGGCGTGCTTTGCTATGCTCTTTTTTTTACTTCAAAATTTTTTCAATCTTGGGCTCGACTTTTTATAGTTGGTCACTTCCTATATTTCAAATTTCATCTGTGCAGGCTCGGCCTTTTCCCGCGCAAACAGGTCATAGTTGCCGATGAGCAGTTCCTTGAATTCCTTCCCGGCCTCATATCTCTGGGCCGTGGAGTGTACTCGGGTGAAATCAAACAGGGAAAAGTCCTTGTACAAATCCCGAATTTCCGGGCAGTCATTGTAGGAGAGCAGGAACTTGCCCTCCATAGCGGCTGCCGTATCCCGCAGGCGCACATGGTCTGCCCAGGCAAACTCTACCGCGTACATATCTTCCGTTGAGAAGTAGGGCGGTTCGAGATAGAAAAAGGTATCGGGCCGGTCATAGTGGTGGATGAGGGTTTTAAAGTCCTGGTTCTCTATGACCACGTTGGCCAGCCGATTCTCTAGCTGCTGGATAAGGCCAAACAGCCGCCGCAGGTCGAATGGCTGGGAGGCAAAAGACTTCTTCCCACTGGAATAACTGTACCGCAGCAGTTTCAGGCACATGGCCGCCCGTCGCACATCATAATCCTTGGTGATGCGCTACCGGACAACCTGCAATTCCTCTGATGCTGGCGGCGGGAAGAAGACTTCCGTCAGTTCCATTTCCTCTGCCAGAAATCTATCGTCGAACTGCTCATGCTGGAAAAACTTCTTGATGGCCTGGAAGTCAGCACGGGAGTTCAGGTTGCAAAAGCCTAATTCCCGGATGGTCGCCATGGTGCGCTCTTTCATGCAGCGGAACAAATTGACCAGGTTCCTGTCGAAATCGTTGTAGACCTCAAAGGGGCCGGGTGGCTTGCCCAGCAGTACGCTGCCGGAACCTCCGAACACTTCCACAAACCTTCCATATTCCAAGGGGAACAGGCTGTAAATGATGGGTAGGATGGGCGCTTTGTTGCCCACCCACGATACCGGCGATTTTATATTGGTCACCTCGCTTTTAGCCGAGGAACCGTCCAGAAAACAAAAAAAGCGGGTATCATCGTTTCCTGAACGATTGATACCCGCTCAAAGATTCTGCATACTTTCTGAAAGACAAGTGTATGAAAACACTATCTTTCAGAAAGTATAACTTATTTCATGGACAACCCGCTGTCAAGATCCTCATCTTCCACTATTTCTGTAGGCTCCTCCTGCTGATTGCCATAAAACCCGCCCAGGTAGTTGGGCACATAATCCGACAGCCATGTGCCGCCGAAAGCGTCATGAGTTTTCAGCCGCCAGATAGCCAGTCGACCCACATCGACATCCACACCCTTGAATGGAAACAGCAGGCAGGTCAAGCCGTTGTGCTCAAAAGTGGAACACTCCTTGAACACACTTCCATTTCGCAGGATGCCTTCTTGGGCCAGCAATCCATTGATGCCATCTACCCACTCCTGCAAATCTCCGCCGCATCCCTGGATAATCAGACCATCGGAATTTTTCATGCGGCGCAGATCGTCCGTAGTGATTTTTTTGATGCTCACAGTTTTGGTCCTCCCATATCCTCGCCGTCATCCATAGCCTCATCTTCTTCCATGCCGTCATAGCCCCACAGGTCGTTGGCAAAATCCACAGTTTCCTGCTGAGCAGGACGGTACTCACCGCACAGGGAGCCGTTGTGGTATTCGTCCTCGCCGCAGTTCATGCCGATGTCCTCGCTGGCAAACTGATGGATGAAGTCCAGGTCGGGGTACATTTCGGCCAGCTTTGCCACGATAGGCTGGGGAGGAACCCAGGCAGTCAGAAATTGCAAGGATTTACCGTCAAACTGAACGCCGCCCTCGTAACCATAGGCATTCCATTTGGTGCCCCAATTCCTGGTGCGCCATTTGTACCAGGTGGCAGCGCCGTACTTCTGCTCATTCTGGAACGCCTGCCTGCCTAAATTCCAGCTAGCACGGTCAATGTCAGGATGAATACGGAGAAACGCCTGCTCCGCCTTTTCGGGGATATCCAGCAGGTCAAAATCCTCTTTCCTGCCGTTAAAGGTGTAGACCTCGACAAATTCCTTGTAGACTTTCAGGCTGCGGGTGGTCTGGCTGCTTTCCTCGATATCCAGTTCGGGCGGCATGGGGGTGAGCTTGCTGAAATCGATGGAGCCGAGGCCGTGTTCGTCGCTCTTGACGGCCTCAAACAGGACTTTGACACGGGCCGGATCACCCTTGATCTTGATGATATTTGTCACATGGTTTGGCATGAAGACCTCCAATAAATGTCTTTGATTTTCTCGCCCAATGCGGAAATGACAGGCACCGTTACCGCGTTGCCTGCTATCTTGTATAGCTATGCGTTGGACAGCCCTGTGGCGGCTGCCTTGTGGAACTGCTCGTCACTAAAGCCCTGCAAGCGCCAGCATTCGATGGGCATGAGCTTCCGCACTTTGCCATAGTGGATGTTGCCTTCCGCATCCCGCACAGGGACAGCAAATGGAGCCAACGGAGAAAAATCTGCTAGCCCTTTTCCATCAAACTACATAGCCGGTCGCTGGAGATTTTCCTCCAAAATAAGCGACCGGCTTTTTTCATTTCTGGAAAGAAGGTGTGTCAAATGATCAAGACAAAAATCACTGACAAGAATGGGGCGGTTTTGGAGCGAGAACTACCCACCAACATCAACGAGCTGCACCATGCCCTGCTGGAAATGGGCATCCGCAAAACGCCCAGGAGCATTCTACTAGAGGGTGACAATGCTGCTGAAGTGGAGCTCACGGCTGACAGCGAGATCGGCAGCCGCCTGCTGCGGATATTCGGCAAGGGCGATACCCTGGCCGACGCCAACACCGTGGCATTCGTCGTGTCCACTGCCAGGGAAGAAATCCTGGATGAGTTGGAACAGAGGATCATCTACGACCAGTATCTGAACAAAGAAATGCTGTTCGAGGATATCCGTGACATGACCCAGGCCGCTGGACCGGAAAAGCTGACGTTCTACTGCCCCCTGACCGGGCAGTTGGATGACGGTGAATACGACGATTATATCGACGTGGGCAGCGGTTTCCTGACAGCATATCAGGATCAGATCGAACAGGCCATTGAGGATGAGCAGCCCCCGGAGATGGGAGATATGGCGCAGTATTTGGGCAGGAATGCCGGTGTAGCCGCCAAGCTCATGTCCGCAGTCTGGACGGTTGAGGAAGTGGACGGCAAACTCCTGGGCCGAATCGACTGCCATCTCAAGGAGCCGCTCACGGTGGAGGAAATGACCGATCTGCGCGAGGAAGTAATTGGACAGTGCTCTGATGGGCTTGGAGAAGGTTTCGAGCAGCGGTCCATCAGTACGGACGAGGGCGACCTGTATGTCTCCTACTGGCAGAGCGGTGACGACTATTTTCTCTGTACTGAGGATGAGCTGGAAGAACACCTGGATCAGCACCAGGGCATAAAAATGTAGTGTTTGCATAACACAGAAAGTGAGGTTCAATATGAACGAATGGGATAGATTGCACCGGCAGGCAGAGCGCTATAAAGCGGAGTACTCGTCCGGCACCCGGATCACGCTGCTGAGCATGGGCCAGGACATTCACCGTGTCGGTGACAACACGAAGGGAACTGTCCTCGCCGTGGATGACATCGGTACCCTGCACTGTCGTTTTGACAATGGCTGGTCGTTGGGGCTCATCCCCGGCGAGGACTCCTTCCGCAAGCTGACCGAAGAAGAACTGGCAGAGGAACAGCGGCGAAAGCCAGGATATGGGCGATAACATGGATGAAGATATGAACGAGGACGGCCCATCCATGAGGATGTGAGGTGAATTCAATATAGTGAAGTGGTCGGATGGCAAATGGCTATCCGATTTTTTGATATGTTCGCGGGGACCGGCGGGTTCCGCTCCGGCCTGGAGGCGTGGGCGGCTTTGAATGCGTTGGTCACTGCGAGATAGACAGATATGCAAATCAGGCATATAACGCCATGTACGATACGGAAGGAGAATGCTTTTTTGAGGACGCCAGAACCACCGACCCCGGCACATTGCCGGATATCGACCTTATTTGCGGCGGCTTCCCTTGTCAGTCTTTTTCAATCGCTGGAAAGCGGAGAGGTTTCGCGGATGACGCCAGAGGAACTCTCTTTTTTGATGATTGCAAGAGTTTGTTTGCAACAAACTCTGCCTTGCCGCCGCTAAAAGACCTGCATTTTTGTTGCTTGAGAATGTTCCCGGACTCGAAAGTTGCGCAGCAACTTTTTCGCTCGGATATTTTAGAGACCGATGTGCCGGAGAGATATTTTCTTTCACAGATACAAATGGAACGTCTCTTGTGCAAGTCCTACCAGGCCCGGAGGGACGGCGGGTCTACTCCCCCGCAGGAGTGTCTATCACCCTGACAAGCACAGCGGGTGGCTTTGGCGGTAAGACCGGGCTTTACGATGTTACGCTGCATATCAAGGTCATGACAAAATCCGGGTATCAGTTAGCCCATCCCGGCGACAGCATCGACCTGGCCTACGCCACCATGAACACCCGGCGTGGGCGGGTCGGGGACAAAATTGCGCATACCGTTACCCCCGGTAACAACCAGGGGTATTTCTTTATCGACCTGAACGAAGACCCCAGCCTGACGGAAAATGCCAGGTGTCTGCTGGCCAACCAGGGCACCGGCATAGGAAAATTCAAGGGTGGGCGTTCCGGTGTATTCGTGGAAAATTCCAAAGCTCCTTGTGTTGCCCACTATTTTGTTGTGCGAGAGTTCAATTCCCGCCAGAAAGCCAAAACGCCCATTTTATATCCACGTTTCGGGACTTTTGAATTCCAGCCCCTTTGGACGAAAAAACCGCGCAACCGCGCGGTTTTTCGCCCAAATATCTTTTTGGTTTTCCTAGGATGGTGGAGATGGCGGGAATCGAACCCGCGTCCGAAAGAGGGTCGCCGGGGCTTTCTACGGGCGTAGCTTTTGGTTTATTTCTCCCGCGGCCCGGCGCTCAAAAGCAAGCTCCGGGCTTTGGCAGCCTTCTTGGTCATGGCAAGGGTCAAAGGCGGCCCCCTCGCTCACGTTCACCGCTCATCAACGCTCTTATCCCGGCCGCGGTATTCCGGGTAAGAACGGCTGCTTATTTAAGCAGCAACAGCAACAAAGTCGTTGTCGTTTAATTTTAAGGTTTGTGGGTTTTTAAAGCGTTCCCACACCGCTGCCCGCTTACCAGGGGTCCCCTCCCCCGTCGAAACCTTTACATCCCCGGATGTTGATTTTACTTCGTAAAATCAAATTCCGGAGTTTTCTTCTCGCGCTCAGCGCTTGCTCCCCGCTCCGCAGGGAGGCAGAAAACTCCTGGGCCGTACTGTCATTTTTACACTGCGGAGCAAAGTCAAATCCCGGAGTATCCCTCTCGCTCCCCGCTTTGCGGGGAGACGGACCCCCCCTGGACTGCGCTAACTTTCCTCACTCTGCTCCACAGTTCTAGTATACACCATTTCCCGCCATTGCGCAAGGGGGATTTTGTGGAATTTTCCGGCGCACAAAACCCCGCTGCTTGGGCCTCTGCGTTTCGGTTCGCCCATATGGCAGACTGAATTCGGATAAGGCCTAATTTATAGCCTTTAATAGCTCTAATAAGACAGAGCCGCCAACACATTCCCACATAAGGAGGGCCGTTGGCCTGCTCGCGGAACGCTGAGAAATCAGGTATTCCCCTCGCTGCGGACCCAGATATGCACCGCCAAATGATAGAGGCCTTCCGGGACTTTATCCCCTCGGATATGTTCTTTCCCTGTTTTCTCTTTTTGGGGTATACAAATCCCACTTTTCCATGTCTTACCGCTTACCCTTTCCGAAAATGCACCAGCGATAAAATACCGATTGGAATAAAATAGGCGCACCAAAATTCAAGGGCAGCCACCCCACCCATGCTGCTTTCTCCACTGGACATGGAGCCAAACACCCCTGTCATTGGCATAATGAAGCAAGGAAAAAAGAAGACGCCATGCGCCAGCATAAGGCATTTCAGCCACCGGTCAGCCCTTCCCTGTGGGACGATTGTCAGTCCCACAAAGAATGTAGAGAGGGCCATCATGCCGTATCCCAGCAGGTCATAATGAAAGAACAAGCCGCCTCTTGAATAATCCAGGATCCTCATAGCCTGCCCGTCAAGAGCGTCCAGGCGGACGGTTGTCATCTGGGCAAAGTACACCAGAAAAATCAAAGCGGCATAGACTGCGGCAAACACCATACCGGCCATAGCCGCCGCTCTGTGTTTTTCATGGCTTTCACTGTAAAAGCCAGCACACATCATAATGTACCCAATGGGCAAAATCATACATACAAAATAGCTGCCAAATAGAAAGGGAATCAGCATACAGACGGCAAATAGTATGACTGAAATTGTGACTGTCAAAGCGCCTACGCTTGCTATTCTTCTATTCATTCCATGACTCCACACGAACAAAGGTTGGGCGATTCTTTTCATTTTTCTCAGCTTATGGACAGGGAATTTCTCACCCTAAGCCTTCCAGAAACCGGAAAACCCGGGGATAAAAGTCCTCTGCCTCCTCATAGGCCCCATGACCGAAATCCGGGTATACATACAGCTGGCTGTCCGTAATCCGCTGGTTCATTTCATAGGAACCCTGTATGCCCACCGTCCTGTCCCCCTCTCCCCCCAGAATCAGGGTGGGGCAGGCAATTCGGTCCAGCTCGTCCCAGGCGTCAAATCCCAGAATGGCGTTCCCGTTAATGAGAAACCGGTCATAGCTTTTTGGCTTTCCAACCCAGCCCAGGATGGGGTAGAGCTTCCTGTACTTTTTCAGATACTGCTCGGAATAGCTCTTTTCCGCTGTGTCCATCATCAGCTCCTTGTGCCTGCCCTGTTGGGCAAGGTCCAGCCACTTGGCCACGCACTCCCGGATCATGGGGTTGACCCGGGGCGCGGTTACTGCCAGAACCAGCTTCTCCACCCGCTGCGGGCGGTCTATGGCAAGATATTGGGCAATCATTCCTCCCTGGGACACGCCCAGGACGCAGGCTTTCTTGATTCCCAGCCGGTCCATTGCCTCCGCCTGGTCCCGGGCCATGTCCCGGATGGAATAGCCCCGGGGCATGTCATCCTTTCTGCTGAACAGATACACCGTGTACGCCTCAAAAAAAGAGGTGAAGGGTTTTGCCAGCAGCAGGGCCTTTCCTTTTACAGTAGCCAGCCCGTCAGAGAGGCCGGGAAGGAGAATCAAGGTCCGGCTCCCATGCCCAAAGGAGGCATAGCTCATCTGCGTACCGTCCAGCGGGACCTCTCCGTTCCTTGCGTTCCAAAGCATGGTTTTCCTCCCCGTGCCGGTGGCTTTTACCCCCGGTTCCTCTCTTTCAGGGCCCGCTCCATGTCCCGCTGGGCGTCCCGCTTGGCCATGTCCGCCCGCTTGTCGTAGAGCTTTTTGCCCTTACACAGGCCCAGCTGTACCTTTACCCTGCTGCCCTTAAAGTACAAGGACAGGGGAATCAGCGAATAGCCCTGCTGCTTCACCAGGCCGTACAGCCGGTTGATCTCCCGCTTGTGCAGCAGCAGGCGGCGCACCCGCATGGGGTCGGTGTTGAAGCGGTTGCCAAAGTCATAGGGGCTGATGTGGCAGCCGTTGAGAAGCATCTCCCCGCTGACCACCGAGCACCAGGCGTCCTTCAGGTTCACCCTGCCCTGGCGCAGGGACTTCACCTCTGTGCCCACCAGCTCCACGCCGGTCTCCAACGACTCCTCTACAAAGTAATCATGAAAGGCTTTTTTGTTTTGGGCAATGGTCTTGGTCCCGGTCCTTTCAGCCATGACTGATCCCTCCTTTTCCGGGTAGCTCGAACAGATTACAGCTTCGTTCTGCCCTCCAGGGCCATTTTCAGGGTGTATTCGTCGGCATATTCCAGCTCGCCCCCTGAGGGCAGGCCGCAGCCCAGCCTTGTCACCAGCACCCCCAGGGGCTTGAGCAGCTTGGCTACATACAGGGCCGTGGCCTCGCTCTCGGTGGTGGCGTTGGTGGCCAGAATAACCTCCCGCACCTCCGGGGTCACCCGGGCCAGCAGCTCCTTAATGCGCAGCTCGTCGGGCCCCACCCCGTTCAGGGGCGACAGCCGCCCGTGCAGCACATGATAAAGCCCCCCGAACTCTCCGCTGCGTTCCAGCACGGTCACGTCTTTGGGCTCCTCCACCACACAGATGACCGTCCGGTCCCGCTGGTCCCCGGCGCACATGGGGCACAGCTCCTGGTCGGTGAGATTGCGGCACACCGGGCACTCCCGCAGGTTCTGGTGGGCGTCCCAAATGGTCTTCAGCAGGGCTTCCAGCTGGGGGTCTGGCATATGCAGCAGGTGATAGGCCAGCCGCTGGGCCGTGCGGGGGCCGATGCCGGGCAGGCTGTTCAGCTTGTCGATCAGCGCGCCCAGCAGCCCCACATGGTACTCGGCCAACTTACATCACCCCCGGTATGCCCATGCCCCCCGACACGGCGGACATGCGCTCCTCCTTCTCCCGGGCAGCGGCCCGCAGAGCCTCGTTCACGGCAGCGGTGACCAGGTCCCCCAGCATCTCCGCATCCTCAGGGTCAATGACCTCAGGCTTGATTTCCACGGCCTTCACCTCCATCTTTCCGGTGACAATGGCCTTCACGGCGTCGCCTCCTGCGGCGGCTGTGTACTCCTTTTCTTCCAGCTCGGCGGTAATGGCCTCCATCTGCTCCTGCATTTTCTGGGCCTGACGGGCCAGCTGCTGCAGATTGGCAGCGCCGGGGGTGTTGAATCCCTGAGGGAGTCTGGCTTTCATAGGCTAAGACCTTCCTTTCGACTTGGGGTTTGAGTGAAGCCCACCTGGCGGTGGGCAATCCGCGGAGCCGCGAAGCATCGCGCTACCGGCATCTACACCTGGCGGTGGGCAATTCGCGGGGCCGCGAAGCATCGCGCTACTGGCATCTACACTTTGGGTTGTTCCCCGCAGAATGCAGTTTGTGGTTATTATAGCATAAAAAGGGGCAAAACGCAAGCATTAGAAAAGGGGCGGGACTGTCCTGCCGGGCATTTTATTTGATGCACGGCCTCCGCGTTTTCTAAGAGCCTATCCCGGAATGAGACGTGGGCAGATTGCGCAGTCAGATTGATCGCCAGATGGCGTCAAAATTTTGCAGGCAGGCTGACGCCTGTCAAGAAATTTGGCCGCTATATGACGGAAAATATGCAAGCAAGATGCGTGCGGATCATTTCGGGATAGGCTCTAAGTGTGTTCCAGGGTGTTCCGGGTTTTCCCGTTACCCTCTATGCGAAAGCCATTTTTTATCTACCGGTAAAGCCTGGAACACGTTGGAACACACCCCCCAATCACTCCAATTCTTCGGAATCTTCTGCAATAAGTCTATAGCCGGAAATCATAGCCCCCCTGTGCGCGGCTGTTCAGAAGAAAAAGCCTCTCCTCCAAGCCCACGGGGGCCCCCTGTGCCTGAAGGAAAAGCTCTTTCATAATCTATAGCCCGAACCCGCCGGACGCGCACTGTCCCCCCTCCCGCGCAACCCTCCCGCAGCCGCCGGGCTTTCTCTTGCCTGACTTTTTCTAGCGGCGAGCTGGCCGGTGAAAGAAAAAATCTGTTTCTTGTCTCCCCAAAAGAACCATAGCGGCGGCTTTCTCTAAGTTGACAGCCTTGCTCCTTCTGTTCAGGCAGACTGGAAGCTAGCGCTCATACCTCCTGGGTGGGCACTCCTGCCGCTTTCGCCCGCTCCATCAGCTCGTCCAGGGGGTCCTGCTCCTGGACCGCCCCCTTTTTTCGGTAGGGGCCCAGCTTATAAGACCGCCCCGTCACACTGCGAATCGCCCCCCGCAGATACTCCCTCTGCTGGGGGCTTTTCAGCAGGTCAAAGGCAAGCTCTGGGGCGTCGATGAGCAAAAATTCGTCATTGGCCACATAGGCTGTGCTGCCATCGAAGGCCTTTGCGGTGCTCTTGGGGCCGTCCCGCAGAAGATGAAGAATCTCCGGCCACTGGGGAAACCCCACCGCCGAAGCCGCCAACGCCTCAATGTCCACCGGGGCCTTTGCCGGTGGCGCAGGGGGCGGCACAGGCCGGGGAGCCTCCGGCGGAGGGGGCTCCGGGGGGGGGGCGGGCCGCTCAGGCGGCGCTTCTCCCTGGGGAGGGCTGGCAGGCAGAGGAGGCGGCGCAGGGCTGTCCTCCAGCTGGGCAAACAGCTCCTCCAACTCCCCGGACCTGTCGGGCTGGGGAGCCTCCTGCCGGTCTGCCTGGGGCGCGTGGGGCTTTGGGGCCCTCCTCTCGGGCTGAGAGGAGGCCGCGCCCCCTCGTTCCAGGGCTTCCAGCCGGCGGAGAATGGCCTCGGGCGCAGTATCCAGCTCAGGGGAGCACAGCCGCACCAGAGCCATCTCCAACTGGGTGCGCTGACTGCCAAAGCGCATTTTGTTCATGGCCTCCTCCAAACAGTCCAGCCCGTGGAGCACATCGGCAAGGCTCATGACCCGGGCCAGGCGGGCCATCGCCTCCCGCTCCTCTGCCGGGGCCTGAATCAGCTCTCCCGGGTCCCGCATGGTTTTCAGCAGCATCAGCCCCCGGAAATACTCCGCCAGCTCCCCACACAGCCGGTTCAGGTCTTTGGATTCCCGGTGCAGGCGGTCTACACAGGCCAGGGCCCCGGCAGCGTTTAAGCCCGCAACCGCCTCTGCCAGCTCAGAGAGATACTCCCGGGCAGCCAGTCCGGCAGCGGCCTGCACCACATCCAGCGTTACATGCTCCGCCCGGCCCAGGCACTGGTCCAGCAGCGAGAGCGCGTCCCGCAGGGCGCCGTCGGCAACCCTGGCAATCAACAGCGCAGCCTCCCGGTCTGCCTGGGCTCCCTCCTGCCGGGCCACATCCATCACCCGGTCCGCCATCAGCTCCGGGTCGATCCGGTGAAAGTCAAACCGCTGGCAGCGGGAGAGAATGGTGGGCAGCAGCTTGTGGACCTCAGTAGTGGCCAGAATAAACACCACATGGGCCGGGGGCTCCTCCAAAGTCTTCAGCAGAGCGTTAAAGGCGGCGGGCGACAGCATATGCACCTCGTCGATAATATACACCCTGTATTTTGCGGTGGCCGGGGTGAAATTGCTCTCCTCAATGATGCTGCGCACGCTCTCAACGCCGTTGTTGCTGGCCGCGTCGATCTCCATCACGTCTAAAATCGACCCGTCCTCCAACCCCTGGCACACCGGGCACCTGCCGCAGGGGTCGCCGTCCACTGGCTCCAAACAGTTGACCGCCCGGGCCAGAATGCGGGCGCAGGTGGTTTTTCCTGTCCCCCGGGAGCCGGTGAACAAATAGGCATGGGCCACCCGCCCCCGAAGCAGCTCGTTTTTCAGGGTGACAGTGACCTGAGGCTGGCCCACCACGTCGGCAAAAAACCGGGGCCGGTACTTGCGGTAAAGGACCTTATACATTCGGGCCCACGCTCCCCTCGAGAAAAATGGCCGGGCAGATGGGAAACGCCCGGCCCGGCAAAAGCACAAAGGAGGAATATGGGAACGGACAGGCGACCTGCATCGCCCGGGAACATCCGCTTAATGCTGCTCGGTTCCCCGCCTGACATGGTTCACGGCGTCCCGCCGCGCAGACCTGTCCGCCCCCATATTCCTCCCGCATTCTCCGGCACACCCGCCCTTATCTCCCCCATTCCGGAGGCCAGAAGAAGACGGCTGACGCTGCGCCGGCCCACTGGAAATCCTCCCCTGTCCCCTGCGCTTTAGGGAAAAGAGAGGTCCCTTGTGCTGCTTGACGCTTATTATAACACATTCTTTCTCATTTTGCAAGAGCAACCTGCGCCGCAGAGCGTCCTACCTGGCATTTATTTGATGCACGCCAGGGGGGACTTGAGGCTCCCCCAGGGTTCCGGTACTTCCACGGAGTAGAGGGAATTTACCGGGAGCTGTCGGAAAAACGCCGGAAACGCGCCCCAGCCGGGACGCGCTTCGCTGTAGAACCGGTATTCAGCTGTCAGGAGCAGGGGCCCTTTGAGGCTCCTCCCAGCTCTCCTCCGCCCCTACAGCCGCCACCTGTCCGGTCTCCAAATCAATGGTGAATTCGCCCCAGACACGCCGCTCCTCCTCTGGCCTTCCCTGGTAGACAACTACCGTTACGCGGCGGGCCCCCTCCGGCACGCCAATGAAGGTGCAGGTCTGCACGGCTTCCTCTCCCTGCCGGTATCCTCTGCCGTCCAGGTCGCCGTTCTCCCGGATATCCTCCCCCAGCTCGGTTCCGTCCTCTGTTCTTGCGGCGGCTCCAACGCCTTCAGGGCCAAAGTACGGGTATGCAAGGGTCACGCTGAACTTGCTGGGCGAGCTGCTCCATCCGGTCAGCCTTAGACTGCCCACATGGGCATTTTCTGCGGCCTGCTGTTGGTTGTGTCTGGCATCGGCGGTCAGGGTAAACCGGAGGGAAACCGGCTTTATGGAGACAATCTGTCCTTCCTCCCCGCCGGGGGCCTCTTGGGTGCGCAGACTGCCGATGTCCACAGCCACAGCAAGCTGGGCTCCGGCGTTTACAGGCCGGGGCAGGCGGAGCTTGACGGGTGCGCTCTCAAAGCAGCAGCCCTGCCGGAGCCAGCGGGGAAGCTCATAATTCAGCCCATCCGCCTTTCCGTCCACGGTAATGCTGCAGCCGGGAACGCCATCCTCCCCCTCCGCGGTTTCCAGCGTCTGCATTTTCAGCAGCCGGGGGTCCCTGGGGTCCAGCTGAAGGGCAAAGAAAATATATTCCCCGTCGCAATACGCCTCTGTCACAGTCAGCGAATACTCATCGTTCCCGGCAGTTACGCCCACCGGCTGTACCACGCCGTCATAAGTGGGCGCGTTGGCCCCCAATGAATTCAGCCGCCGGAAGGCCTCCCCGACCAGGGGCAGGCTCTCGGCAAAGGCAGGGAAGGCCGTGTTGACCCCAAAGAGCAGCATGGCGATCATGACAAAGGTCGCTGCCAGCGCGCCTGCCTTTGTCATTCGGACAGGGGGGACAGAGGAGCGGCCCAGAGGATGGCCGGCCTCCTCAATAAACATAGGGTCGATCTGGCCGATGCCCTCAAACAGAGCGCAGCTGTCCATAGTCTTCACAAATGCCCTCCTCCTTTTCCAGAAAAGTTTTGAGCCTCTGCCGCAGCCGGTACATTTTCTGCGCCAGCTTTTCAGGGGGCACGCCCGCCTCTTTGGCAAGACCGGCAAGGGATACGCCATGCCAGTACCGGCGGACAAACAGGACCCGGTCCTCCTTTTTCAGGGAGGCCAGCCAGCGGTTGATGGTCCTGCCCAACTCAACGCCCTCCATCTCCTGCTGTGGGTCCTCCTGAGAGGGAATACAGTCTTCCAGCTCGCTCAGCGCCAGGTCCAGGCCGTTGTACCGCTTTTGCCGGTGGTTTCTGCGCCACAGGCTCACGGCGGTGTTGCGCACCACCCGGCCCAGCCAGGGGCCCAGCTTTTCCGGGCGTTGGGGCGGTATACGGCTCCAGGCCTGATAGAGCGCCTCGTTGACACACTCCCGGGCGTCCTCGCTGTCTGAGAGCAGGCGCGTGGCAATGCCCAGGCAAAAGCTGCCGTATTTGTCTTCTGTTTCCGCAATGGAGGCTTCGTCCCGCTGACAAAACAGCCGGACAATCTGATCGTCTTCCATTCGCATCCTCCTTTTTTCGGATTGGGAGGGCCCTCTGTCTATTAACTCGCCATTGGTGTAAAAATATTGTCTGACGCAGCCGCTTTTTTTGAGGGCGCAGGACGCTCTGTCGGAGCAGAGCCTGTGTCAACAGGCCGCTGCGCCAGTCTGACCGGCAAAATTCTGCTCCATCCCCCTGGCACAAATTCTATCGGTGCAAGCTTAGGGCTTGTTTGAAAAATCGAAAACGCCGTCTTTTTACCCAGAAGCAGCCATCTTCTGCGTCGAAAATCCTCGTAATACGCAAGTATTGGCGTAGTTAGCGTAGCTAACTACAGCGGTTCTTCTCCTTGAAGCTGACCG
>CAJUNQ010000063.1 GCA_910587835.1 uncultured Oscillospiraceae bacterium
ACGGAATTTTGACCAGAAGCGGTCAGCTTCAAGGAGAAAACCGCAAGGAATACTTGCGTATTACGAGGATTTTCGACGCAGAAGATGGCTGCTTCTGGGTAAAAAGACGGCGTTTTCGATTTTTCAAACAAGCCCTAATCTCTGACAATCCGGCAAGCCAAAGCCATGCGCTCCGGCAGAAAACCGCAAGTCAATCCCGCTCAAGGAGCGCAGGCCAGTCTCAGCGGGACACTGCCTTGACCCGGCCCCGGTCAAAACCGGCCATGTCCCCCCAATACACAAACGCTTATATGGACGCCCTAGTCCCCCAGTTCCCTGCCAATCACCTTTACCAGCTCATGGGTGGTGTCGCAGCCGTGCTCCCAGTACATAATACCCAGCAGCCCGGCCTCCTTCACATAACGGCATTTCAGGGCAATGGCCTCCGGGGTCTCATAGCTGACAAAGCTGCTGCCGTTCCACAAATACGCCGCCTGAGCCTCCTCGTCCCAATACTGGGCGTACCCATTTTGCGCCATAAAGCTCTCGGTAATGTCGCTATACCGCAGGCCGCCCTCGCCGCCGGTCTGGGCAGGCTGGCAGAGGCCGTGGTTTTTGTCCTCCACCCCAGACCATTTCCTGGCATAAAAGGCCGCGCCAATCACCAGCTTTTCCAGGGGAACCCCCGCCCTGTGGAACATCTCTACCATGTCCACCGTGTTCAGGCCGCTGCCGTCCCCCTTGCCGGCCCGCAGGGCCGCATGGTGCCCTGCCTGACGGGTAAAGCCGCTGCGCATGTCATAGGTCATAATCTGCACATAGTCTACCAGGCGGGCCACCTTTTCCATTTCCGTGTCCCGCACAAAATATTCCCCGGCCCCTGCGGCAATGGACAGGCTGCGGGGGCCCAGCTGATCTCGCAGCGCCTGAAGCAGCAGGGTAAAATTCTCTCTGTCCCGGGGGTCCCAGTCAATGCCCGCCTGGCCGCTGCAGGGGTATTCCCAGTCAATATCAATGCCGTCCAGCCCATACCGCTGGACCGCTTCCAGGCAGGACCGGGCAAAGGCCTCCCGGCCCTGTGCGGTCATGGCCATGGCTGAAAAGCCCCCCGCCCCCCAGCCGCCTACCGAGAGAACAATTCGAATCTCCGGCTTCCAGGCCCGAAAGGTCTCAATCAGAGAGAGGTTGGTCAGCTGGCTCATGTCCAACAGGCCGTCCTTCACCAGCCCAAAGGCCAGGTTGATGTGGGTCAGACATTGCAGGTCCTCTTTGGTGAACAGGGGAAGCCCCTCGTTCATGGCATAAGCCAGCGCGTATTTTTTCATTTATATCCATCCCTTCTGTTTTGTCGGACCGGCAGGGCACACTCCCCGCCTCCAAACAGTATAGCAAAGAATGAAAAAAGGTTCAAGCAAAGAAAGCGCTGCCTGGGCAGAACCAAAAGTGAGCTTCTCCAATCCCGCTTCAGCTGTTCCCAGTACACCCCGAGCCCCTTCCTCCCGACATCCCTTCCCAAAGCAGCGGGACACCGGGGGCTCCCCCCTGTGTCCCGCTTTTGACATTGGTTCACGGGCAGCAAGACACGAAAAGCCTGGCATCCCGCCCTGTTGACCCTGCATCGCCGTAGGCCCCCTACACCCCCGCCGCTTCCGACAGCAGCCCTGGCCAGGGAGCCCTCCTTTTCTTTATAAAATATATTATATGGTCAGCACACCGTGCTCGTCTCTCTGCACCAGATAGAGCTGTTCTTCCATCCCTGTCCAGGCATTGATATAGCTCAGCACCTCTGTCCCGTCCGACGCGGTACAGTGCAGCTCCCAGCACAGCACCTCGTCCAGCCCCGGGGTGGGAATCACCGCCAGCCTGGCCCCGTCCGCCTGCAGGGCAGGGCTGAGGGCCTTCCGGGCCTCCTCCTCTGTCACCGCAGGGGGAGAAATCCGCCGGTCCTGGTGGTTCATAAGAAAGCCGGTGCAGTCCAGCTCCACAGCGCCGCCCTGGCCCAGCTCAACCACTACCTTCACCAGGTCCGGGTAGCACAGGGCGGTTTCCTCCCCCACCGAGACGCTGGTGTGAAAGTTGATGGCGCACAGCCCATCGCTGAGAATATAATAGCTCTCCGTCATAGGCGGCAGGTCCAGCCGGGCCAGATACGCCTTTGCCGCCTCCAACGCCTGGGCATACCCCATGCGGGGGCTGTCCACGGTGGCAGACCGGCGGTAGTAGGCAGGCTCGCCCCCCACCTTTGTGATATTCACCATAGACCCGTCCCAGGTAAAGGACCACACCCCCAGCTGTCCCCCGCCCTCTCCGGCAAAGGCAAGCTCCTCCTGGGGGCAGTCGAGAAACCGGGCGGCAAGAGTCGCGGCCTCCTCCTGGGTAACAGGCTCCCGGTTTTGCAGGCCGGCAGGCTCCCGGCGGGAAATATGGTCAGAGAAGGGCCCGTCGTAGAGAAGGGTGGGGAAAGAGGCGAACTCCTCCGCCACCTGGTCCAGGTCGTCGTCCAGCAGGGCCAGCTCCTCCACCTCCCCCACATTGTTCAGCAGACTGACCGTGTTTACCACCCCGGCCTGCTCCGCTGTCAGCCGGGCCTGCAGCTGGGTAAGGGCCCCGGTCAGCTTGCCCGCATACTCCCGCAAAGCGGCCAGCCCCTGCAGGTCGGCCTTTTCCAGGGTCCCGCCAGAGAGGGTCTTGCGGCTGAGCGCCAGGGCATAGTCCCCCACCTGAGAGAGAAACCGGCTCACCCGCTCGCTGCGCTCCTGGGTAAAGGGGAGGGATGCCATGGCCGCCTTGGCCCCGCCGCTCTGCTCCAGCAGCTGGGCGGCCACCGCGCTCTGCATGGGGGCAGTGCCGGCAAACATGGCCTTGTGCAGCGTCGACTGCATCCCCGAGACATAATCCGTCAGGTCTCCCAAAGCCCGGCGGTAGACATATTCCAGGCGGGTCTCCGCGTTCTGGCGGCTGAGAGAGGCGTCCAACCAGAAACCGGCGGTCAGGGTAAGCGCGGCCAGAGAGAAGGCCCAAAGGCGAATTTTCGTTGTTTTCTTCATGGGTCGGCACATCCTGTCTCTTCGATGATTTTGTGGAATATTGTGGCGCGCAAAGTCTCAAACATGCGCAGAGAGAGAATTTTTTTTGACGGGCGGGGCTGGTTATGGTATACTATAAAGATGAAGCTTGGCGGCGGTGGGGCGCGCGCCCAGGAGAGGAGACGCTTATGGGAACAGGAATCTTGTTGTGCGGCCTGAACGGCGCAGGAAAAAGCACCCTGGGCAAAGCTCTGGCTGATAAGCTGAGCTTTCACTATATCGACAACGAAGAGCTGTACTTCCCCAAAAATGACCCCGCATATCTCTACGCAGTCCAGCGGGACCGGGAGGAGGTAGAACGCCTCCTTTTGGAGGAAACCGCAGATCACCCGGACTTCGTGTTCACGTCCGTGAAAGGGGACTACAGCGAGGCTGTGCGCGCCCGGTTCCAGTACGCGGTATGGGTCGATGCGCCCCGGGAGCTGCGGCTCCGGCGGGTCAGAGAACGGTCCTATCAGAAATTTGGGGACAGAATGCTGCCCGGCGGCGAACTGTATGAGCAGGAGGAGGCTTTCTTCCGGTTCGTCAGCGGCAGGGCGGAGGATACCGTGGAAAAATGGCTGCGGTTCTTCTCAGGACCTGTTCTGCGGGTAGACGGGCGGGAGCCTGTGGAGAAAAGCGTGGAGCGGATTCAGGCCTGGATATGGCCCGAAGGCGCGGCTCCGGCGAGGTGAGGGTATGCGCATTTTAGGGATTGACCCCGGCTACGCCATTGTGGGCTATGGGGTAGTTGAAGCGTATAATGCCAGCTACCGGCCCTTGGAGTACGGCGCGGTGACCACCCAGGCGGGGGTGGACTTCGGCCTGCGGCTCAAGGAAATCTATGAGGGCATGACCGAGCTTTTAGGGACGTTCCGGCCCCAGGCCGCAGCGGTGGAAAAGCTGTTCTTCATCAACAACAAAACCACAGGCATCGGGGTGGCAGAGGCCCGGGGTGTCATTCTTCTGGCCCTGGCCCAGGCAGGGGTGCCCCTGTTCGAGTATACCCCCATGCAGGTAAAGCAGGCTGTCACCGGCTATGGCAAGGCCCAAAAGCACCAGGTACAGGAGATGACCCGACGGCTGCTGGGCCTGCCGGAAATCCCCAGGCCCGACGATGCGGCAGACGCGCTGGCCATGGCCATCTGCCACGGGCAGGCGGCGGGGTCTCCCTTGCGCCGGGGACTGCTGGACAGAATATGACCTGAAAGGGTCGGCAAAAACGGAGGAATTTCGGTGTTTTACAGTCTGACTGGAAAGCTGGCTCACACAGAGCCCGGCATGGCGGTAATCGACGTGGGGGGCGTGGCCTTTCGCTGCGCGGTCTCCATGGGCACCCTGCGGGCCCTGCCCCGCACCGGAGAGGAGGCCACGCTGTATACCTATCTTAATGTGCGCGAGGACGCGCTGGACCTGTACGGCTTCTGCACCCAGCTGGAGCTGAACTGCTACAAGCTGCTCACCGCCATCAGTGGGGTAGGGCCCAAGGCGGCGTTGTCCATCCTCTCCGAGCTGAGTCCCGAGGACGTGGCCCTGTCGGCAGCGGCAGGGGACGCGAAGCGGTTCACCCGGGCCAATGGGGTGGGGGTCAAGCTGGCCCAGCGCATTGTGCTGGAGCTGAAGGACAAGGTGAAGGGCCTGAGCTTTGACAGCAGCGGCTGGGAGAGCGTAGAGCCCGGAGGGCCCTCTGCCGCCGGAAACGCGGCCCAGGCCGCAGAGGCATTGGTGACGCTGGGCTATACGCCCTCCGAGGCTGCTGCGGCGGTAGGCAGGCTGGACAGCCAGCTGCCCGCCGAGGAGCTGATCCGGCTGGCGTTGAAATCATTTGGAAGCAAATAAGGAGGTGTCCCTGTGAAGGAGAAGGTCCAAAAGGCAGTCAAGGCGGTGCTGGGCCTGGCCCTGGGCGTGTTTGTGGGGCGTTCCCTGTGGCTGTGGCAGGACGTGATATCCCACCCGGAGCTGTACGCAGCCAACTCAGCGCCCTGGTACACGCCGCTGCTGTTAGAGGGGGGCATTCTCCTGGGGCTGTTCCTGACCGGCGGCCTGGTATGGTGGCTGACAGGCCGGAAGAAGTAGAAGAAAGCAAAAATTCTTGAAGATTCCGGCTTCATCAAAGAGGAAGCCGGCCACCGGAGGCTAGCTTGCCCTTCCTCCACTGCCTCATACAATACTCAAATCCACTCCCCCTCGCTGTCTCAAGCTCCAAATCCATCCAAGTCCACAAAAGCCATAAAAAGAAAATTCATCATCAACCGGCGGAGAATCCCCCGCCCAGGAGGTTATGCGATATGCCCAGTAATGACAACGCCCACGCCATCCGGCTGTATAACGCGCTGCTGGCTCTGGGGGGCGGCGGCGCGGCAGAGGAGCTGGCCCAGCAGCATCCCCTGTCCAAGTCTGCGGATGACCTAAAAAAATACCAGTGGGCCCTGGCCGTGTGCCGTTATCTGGAAGAACACTACAGCGAAAAAACCATTGCGGCCATTCGCGCCCGGTGCTACTGCGAGGACAGCGCCGCCCTGGCCAACCGGATGCGTAGCTATCTGAACCAGGTGGGGGGCGACCTGAATGAGTTCGCCCGGCTGCACAACTGGAAGGAGAAGAACGCGAAAATCGAGGTAATCAAGGGAGGCCTGCTCTACTGCTACCCCGAGTGCTACTGCTCCTGCCTCAAGGGGGCAGAGGGCCCTGCCCCCAAAGCCTGGTGCTACTGCACCCTGGGGCACGCCCGCAAGCTGTTCAGCCAGGTGTTCGGCCCCCACATTGAGGCCGAGCTATGGGAGACCATAAAAAGCGGAGGCAAACGGTGCGTGGTCTTTGTGGAGCTGAAGCCCAGCCCCAAGCCCCCGGCAAAGAAATGGTTCGGCCGCAAAAAGCCGGAGAAGAAGCAGGAGGCCCTGTGAGAATCGCGGTGATGCAGGCCTCGTCCCAGAAGGAGAAAAATCCGCTGCTGTACCAGTGCACCCTTCGGGCCGTGGAAAACCAGGGCCACGAGGTGGCGAACCTCGGAGTCTTCCCCCAGGAGGAGGAGACGTATTCTTATATTGAGACCGCGCTGCTGGCAAGCCTGCTGCTCTCTTGCAAGGCGGCAGACTTTGTGGTCACAGGCTGCTCCTCAGGCCAGGGGATGATGCTGGCCTGCAACAGCCTGCCAGGGGTGCTGTGCGGCTATGTGCCCACCCCTCAGGACGCTTTCCTGTTCGGCCGGATCAACGGGGGCAACGCCGCCTCCCTGCCCTTGGGGCTGGGCTTTGGCTGGTGCGGAGAGCTGAATTTGCAGCTGACTCTGAACCAACTGTTTGCCGGAGACTTTGGCACAGGCTACCCGCCAGAGGACGCGGCGCGCAAGCAACAGGATGCCATGTTACTGAAGAAGCTGAACACAGTCACCAAAAGAAGCATGGAGCAGTGCCTTGCTCAATATCCCCAGGACCTGGTGGCGCGGGCCCTGAGCAGACAGAATGTGACCCCGTACCTGTTAAAATATGGAAACGCCTGGATAAAAGAGATAATCCGCCCGCAGGGGCTGGGAAAGGGGCTGGAAGGATGAAAGCAGCGGGCTTGTTTGTCAGCTGGCCTTGTGCGGACTGGGCTGCGCGCTTCTGGCCGCAGCCGTCATCATTGCCGCGGTCTCCGCCCGCAAAAGGCGGTGCTGCACGGCCAACGCCATAGCCCTTGTGACCGGACTTCAGGCAAAGCGGTATGAAGGGGACGAGGGCACCCGGTGTATGAGTATCAGGTGAACGGCGTTCGGTACAAGGGGACAGGGGCCTCCCTTGCCGGCAGAATCCCCCAGGTCCATAGCCAGATTTATATTCTGTATGACCCTGCCCACCCGGAGCGGTCCTGCATCCCAGAGTCCGACGCCAGGGCCTCCCGCATCGCCGGCGGTGTGCTGGGGGCTGTGGGAGCGGCTGCGCTTCTGGCGGGAATCGGTATCGGGCTGTTCTGGTGAGAAGGCCCCAGGAGAACAGCATAAAAAGGAGGCGGTCTGGATGATCCGGCTGGCAGAGCCCCGGGACGCGGCTGCGCTGTGTGCGCTTAACGACCATTTCAACAGTCCCGGCAGCGGTTGGGGGGCTGCGGACATGGAGACGGTTTTGGCCCGCAACCCCCAGGAGGTGGTCGTGGTGGCCCAGGTGGACGGCGAACTGGCAGGCTTTGTGTGTATACAGCTCAAACGCTCCTTCTGCTACCGGGAGGCCGGGGCTGAGGTCACCGAGGTCTTTGTGGAAAAGGCTTACCGGCGCAGGGGCCTGGCCCGGGCCATGCTGGCCTTTGCCGAGGCCCACTGCAAAAGGAACCATGGGGTCCGCAGCCTTGCGCTGCTGACAGGCAGGGACAACGCCCCCGCCCGGTCTCTGTACCAGGGGCTGGGCTATCAAGAGGATGGGGAGGTCCATCTGGTAAAGGAGCAGGAGGACGCAGAATGAGCATACAGATACAGAGCAATGTGCTGAAGCATCTGTTTCAGCAGGTCTATTTCATCAACGGAACCGCTTACGCAGGCAAGTCCACCATGGTAAAAATGCTGGCGGAGAAGCATGGGGGAATCTGCTGCGGCGAAAACTATCACGACTGCCTGATGGACGCCGTGGACACGGCCCACCAGCCCAATCTCTGCTATTTTCAGACCATGAGGGACTGGCAGGAGTTTGTGAACCGCACACCCCAGGCCTACAGCAGCTGGGTGGCGGGCTGCTCCCGCGAGGCCGAGGACCTGGAGCTGGTCCGGCTCATTCAGCTGGCAGAGGCGGGAAGAAAAATCTTTGTGGACACCAACCTCTCCGCGGAGACCCTGCGGGAGGTGTCAGACTACCAACGAGTAGCCATTCTGCTTGCGCCCCCAAGCCTTTCGGTCGAGCGCTTTTTTCAGCGGGAGGACCCGGAGAAGCAGTTTATTCTGAAGCAGATTCAGCAGGCGGCAGACCCGGAGAAGACCATGGAGAACTACCGGGCCTGCCTGGCCGCCATCAACAGCCCCGAGGCCTACCGGTCCTGGGAGGAGGCGGGCTTCTTCACCCTGGTGCGCAGCGAGGCCCGCACGCCCCAGCAGACCCTGGCAGCCTTGGAGGAGCATTTCGGCCTGTAACGCGGCCCCATCTGTAAACGACAAAGCCCCTGATAAAAAACAGCCAGGGGCCGCGCAAAATACAATCGGGCCAGGAGGTTTTGCAATGAATGAGCTGGCGCTGCAAGCAATGGCAGAGGTCCGCGCCCTGGGGGAGCAGGCTCCGCCGGGAAAGCATATTGCCACAGGGGACATCCGCCGGCTTTCCGCCCGGCTTTACCGGAGCATAGAGGAGAAAACGCCGGCCCGGCTGCTGCCCCTCTGTGAGGAGCTGTTAGAGCAAAGGGACTGGGCTCTGGGGGTTATGGCCTTTGACTGGGCCTACCGCATCCGCGCCCAATACGACGGAGAGACCTACCCGGTGTTTTTCGGCTGGCTGAAAAAATATGTGCGGGGCTGGGGCGACTGCGACGATTTCTGTACCCATGCCTTCGGCGAGCTTCTGCGCAGGCAAAAGCATCTGTTCCCCCAAGTCTGCCAGTGGACCGGGGACGGAGATTTCTGGGTGCGCAGGGCCTCGGCCGTTATCCTCATCCCCTCCATCCTGCGGGAGGATTACCAGGGCATAGACCCCTTCCGCATCTCCAACGCCCTGCTGGCAGATTCCCACCAGCTGGTCCAAAAGGGCTATGGCTGGATGCTGAAATGCCTGTCCGAAAAGGAGCCGGAGAAGGTAAAGGCCTACCTGAAAGAACGCCATGAGCTCATGCCCAGAACCGCGTTCCGGTACGCCCTGGAAAAGTTCGACAAAGAGACCCGCCGCGAGCTGATGGCCTTGTAGGCCCCGGCATACGGCGTCACAACAGCGAGGTGAAAGCCCATGATAGAAAAAAGCGGCGGTAAGGGCCCCGGCCCTGAGGCATACGGCATTGACTGGGACGCCCGGGACGGCGAGCTGAATTTGGAGGACCGGCTCACCGACACCGGCTATATCCCCGGAGACCAGGAGACCGAGAACCCCCTTCGCCCCCGAAGCTTTGCCGAGTACATTGGCCAGGACAAGGTGAAGGAGAACCTGAAAATCTACATCGAGGCGGCAAAAAGCCGCAAGGAGACCCTGGACCATGTGCTGCTCTACGGCCCCCCCGGCCTGGGCAAAACCACCCTGGCGGGCATTGTGGCCAACGAGCTGGGAGTCAACCTGCGCATCACCAGCGGCCCGGCCATTGAAAAGCCCGGAGACCTGGCCGCGCTGCTGACCAATCTTTCCCCCGGCGACGTGCTGTTCATCGACGAGGTCCACCGCCTGCCCCGCACCGTGGAGGAGATTCTCTACCCTGCCATGGAGGACTTTGCCCTGGACATCATCACCGGCAAGGGCCAGATGGCCGCCTCCTACCACCTGCCCTTGCCCAAGTTTACCTTGGTGGGGGCCACCACCAGGGCGGGGCAGCTGTCCGCCCCCTTGCGGGACCGGTTCGGGGTGGTGCTCCGTCTGGAGCTGTACAACCCCCGGGAGCTGGCCCTGATTGTCCAGCGCAGCGCCAGAATTCTCAACGCGGACATTGACGCCGACGCTGCCATTGAGCTGGCCTCCCGGTCCAGGGGCACCCCCCGCATTGCCAACCGGTTCCTCAAGCGGGTCCGGGACTTTGCCGAGGTGATGAGCGGCGGGGTCATCACCCTCAACACCGCTCAAATCGCCTTAGAGCGCATGGAGATCGACGAGCTGGGCCTGGACCAGAGCGACCGGAATATGCTGCGGGCCATCATCAAAAACTATGGGGGCGGGCCTGTAGGCCTGGAAACTCTGGCGGCGGCCATTGGCGAGGAGGCCATCACCATCGAGGACGTAAACGAGCCCTATCTGATGCAGGTGGGCTTTTTGACCCGAACCCCCCGGGGCCGCTGCGTCACCCCTGCGGCCTGCGCCCATCTGGGCCTGCCTCTGCCCTCCCGGCTGCGGGCGGAGGAGGAGCTTCAGCTGAGAATGGAGTGAGAGCCATGACAGATATTGTAGAGAAAAACCGGCAGGACTGGGAGAAATATTCTGAGAAGTATATGGCCTTCAACCTGTCAGACAGCGTGCTGGAGCGCCTGAAAGCCAGGCCCGAGAGCGCCTTTGCCCCAGCGGTGTGGGCCATGCTGAAAGAGTACCTGCCGGAGCTGAAAAACCAGCGGGTCTGCGTGCCGTCCAGCGGGGACAATCACGCGGTGCTGGCCTTTGCCCTTATGGGGCCCGGGTGACCTCCTGCGATATCTCCCAAAACCAGCTGGCAGCGGCAAAGGCAGCAGCGGAGAAGCTGGGCCTGGGAGACCGCGCTGCCTTTCGGCAGGAGGACACCCTGCGGCTGGATGGGATAGAGGACGAGGCGTATGACCTGGTATACACCTCCAACGGAGTGCATGTGTGGCTCAACGACCTGCCGTCCATGTATCAGAATATCCACCGCATCCTGAAGCCCGGCGGCCTTTATGTGATGTATGAGCTCCACCCCTTCCAGCGTCCCTTTGGCGAGGGCTTGAAGGCAGTAAAGCCCTATGACAGCACCGGCCCCTTTGAGGACGAGACCACCGTCAACTTTGCCTGGCGCATACAGGATATCGTGAACGCCATGCTGGACGCAGGCGTCCGGCTCCTGCACATGGAGGAAATCATGCCAAAGCCAGATTATGAGCGCCCCTTCTTTGTAAAGAATGAGGAGCTCATAAACGGCCGCAGGCCAAGCCGGGAGGAAGTGGACGAAATGTACAACTGGCGCAAAAACCCGGCGGCAGTCCTGCCGGAGATGATTGCCCTTGCCGGACGCAGGGCAGAACAGGAGTGAGACAGCATGGTCGGCATCTGCCCCCAATGCGGCAATTATGACTGGGATAAAACCGTAGACGGGAACAAAATCACCTGCCCCAAATGCGGCCACAGCTGGCAGTTTTTAAAGCTGCCCCTGTTTGTGGTCACCGGAGCCAGCGGAGTGGGCAAAACCACCACCCTGCAGGCCCTGCAGGGCCTCACCCAGGACTTTGTGTGCCTGGATGCGGATTTCTTTTATAACCTGATGCCCCACGAGACCGAGGAGGACTACCTGGTCCAGACCGAGCAGACCCAGGCCCTCTCCCGGGATATTATGCAGTGCGGCAGGCCGGTGGTGTGGTCCAGAGCCGGGAACATCCACATGCTGAACAAGACCTATGGCCTCCGGTTCTTCACCGGCGTTTTTGTGCTGGCCCTGGTGTGCCCGGAGGAAAAGCTCCGGCAGAGAATGACAGCGGGCCGGGGCATTGAAGACGCTGGCTGGATACAGAGCTCGGTAGACTATAACCGGTATTTTATAGAGCACAACCAGATTGGCAGCGTCAGCTATGACCGGCTGGACACAGGCCCCCTGACCGCGGCGGAGGCCGCCCGGGCGGCCCATGCCTGGCTGCGGGGCAAAATGGAATCTTGCCCCGGACAGGGCGATATACTATAACAAGAAAATAAACTTTGCGAGGTGTTTTAACATGGGCAGACTTTTTGGAACAGACGGAATCAGAGGCATTGCGAACAAGGACCTGACCTGCGAGCTGGCGACCCAGCTGGGCCGGGCAGCGGCGCAGGTGCTCACCAATAAATCCAACCGGCACCCTCGGGTGCTCATCGGCAAAGACACCCGGCTCTCCTCCGACATGCTGGAAAACGCCATGGCCGCAGGGCTTTGCAGCATCGGCGCCAGCGTGGTGACTCTGGGCGTGGTGCCCACCCCGGCGGTGGCCTATCTGGTGGAGAAGTACAAGGCGGACGCAGGCATCATGATCTCCGCCTCCCACAACTCCTTTGAGTACAACGGCATTAAAATCTTCTCCGGCGACGGCTTCAAGCTGCCCGACGACCTGGAAGAGCGCATTGAGGATATTATTCTGGGCAAAACAGACATCTCCAGCCAGCTGCCCCAGGACGAGGGGCTGGGCACGGTCTCCCGGGCAGAGGACGCGGTGCGGGACTATATCGAGCATGTGAAAAGCACCGTGCACTTTGCCCTGGACGGCATGAGGCTGGCCATCGACTGCGCCAACGGCTCGGCCAGCGCCACAGCGGAGACCCTGTTCACCGAGCTGGGCGCACAGGTCACCATGCTCAACCAGAGCCCCGACGGCGTGAATGTCAACGACAACTGCGGCTCCACCCATATGGAGGGGCTCATCGAGTATGTCAAAACCCACGAACTGGATGCGGGCGTGGCCTTTGACGGAGACGCGGACCGCTGCCTGATGGTGGACGAGGCCGGCAATTTTGTAGACGGCGACTTCATTATGGCTATCTGCGCCCTGGACATGAAAAGCCGGGGCAAGCTGAACCGGAACACCGTAGTGGGCACCATTATGACCAACCTGGGCTTCCAGAAGTTCTGCGAGGAGAACGGCATGCGCTTTGAAGCCACCAAGGTGGGCGACCGCTATGTGCTGGAACAGATGCGCCTGGAAAACTATAGCTTTGGCGGTGAGCAGAGCGGCCATGTGATCTTCCGGGACTTTGCCACCACCGGCGACGGCCAGCTCACCGCCTGCCAGCTGCTGAGCCTGATGCACCGGCGGCAGGGCAAGCTCTCCTCCCTGGCCACAGCCATGCAGAGATATCCCCAGACCATGATCAATATCACCGTGACCCCAGAGGGCAAGCTGGCCTTCTACACCGACCAGCGGGTGCGGGGGGCCATTGAAAGGGTCAGCGAGACCCTGGGCGGCGAGGGCCGCATTATCGTGCGCCCCAGCGGCACCGAACCCCTGCTGCGGGTCATGGTAGAGGGCCAGGACCAGGACCAGATTCAGGCCCTGGCAGAGGAGGTGGCCCAGGTCATCCGAGAGGAGCTCTGCTGATCATCAGAGAGGACTGTAAAATATGCGCGAAAGCTACAGCCAGAAAATTTCAGCCCGCCAGTGGAACCAGCCCGACAAGGGAGAGCGGGAAAGCCAGCGGGAAGCCACCTTTATGGACGACATTGTCCAGAAGGACCACCTGGAACGCCAGGTGCTGGCCGCTTTGGACGGGGTAGAGACTGTGTTCGACGGCGGGGCCGGGTGCGGGCGGTTCTCCATTCTGCTGGCAAAGCGGGGGTGTAAGGTCACCCATTTCGACATCTCCCAGCCCATGCTTGACAAGGCCAGAGAGCTGGCCGCAGAGGCTGGGGTGCTGGACAATATGGAGTTCATCCAGGGGGCTTTAGAGGATTTGTCCGCCTACAGAGACGAACAGTTTGACATGGTTATTTCTTTTGACGCGCCTGTGTCCTACACCTGGCCCAACCAGGAAAAGGTCATTGGAGAGCTGAGCCGCATCTGCAAAACGAAGCTGCTGCTCAGCGTCAGCTCCCGGCTGGGCTCTCTGCCCTATCTGGCGGACCCCATCCAAAAAAGCCGCTTTATTCTGGACGAAAGCTGCCCCGACCCCTTTGTCCAGTGGTGCCTGAGTCACCGGGAGGAGATGGCGGAGAGCTTCCGCTTTGACCTGGCAGGGGCGAAAAGGCTGCTGGCAGAGGGCGTCTTGGGCGGAGAAGCCGAGATCGCGGAGTATGAGCGGGGCGGCGCGCCCTGGTGCATCACCTACGGCTTTCTGCCCGGCGAGCTGCAAGATATTTTAGAGCGGCTGGGCTGGAAGGACATCCGCATGGCCGGGCCCGGGGCCTATGCCCGCAGCATATCCCGGGAGATTCTGCGGAAGATCATGGAGGACCCGGCCCAGAGGCGGGACTTCCTGGACTTCTGCTTTGTGTACGACCAAAACCCCTATGTGCTGGGCATGGGCAAGGACAATCTGTTCGCCATAGGGACCAAGTGAAGAGGGGCCGGTATGGACAAATTTCTCTGCGTATTGGGCATTTTTGACGAGCAGACCCAACGGGTGCTGGGGGAGTACCAGCAGGCCATCCTGTCCCAGGGCTTCACCGGGCGGCAGACCATGGGCATCCCCTTTCACGTCACCCTGGGGACCTTTGGACTGGACCGCAGGGAGGCGCTGCTGAAAGAGCTGGACCAGCTGAGCATGGAGCCCATAGAGGTGTTTTTCAACCATATAGGGCTGTTTCAGGGACAGGAGGTGCTCTTTCTGGCCCCGGACGTGAACCGGGAGCTGCTGGCCTTAAAGGAGGCCTTCAGCGACGAGCAGGGCTGGACCGCCCACACCACCATGCTGATCGACAGCCGGGAGAACACCCACAGGGGTCTGGATATTTTAGGAGAACGCTTCCGCCGGTTCTCCGGAAGAATCCAGCGGGCGGCGTTGTATGAGTTCTTCCCCTCAAAAAAACTGGGGGAGAGGATTTTAACTTAGAACCTGTATTCATAGGCGGAGGATGCCGGAGTGGCGAGGGATTTTGTCGCCCTGCAAGGCAAAAAATCGCAGGAATACTTGCCGTATTTCAATTTTTTTAACGCAGCAGGACGGCAAAAGGCCCGTCCCTCCGGCGTTCAACGCCTGTGAATACAGGTTCTTAGAGAGGAAAAGCACATGAAAATAGAAACGATCACAGAGAACGGCGTTCTTATTGCCCTGGCCGAGGGTCCGGAGAAGCTCATCACCGGCCCCCAGGAGGCCCTGGACCTGGCCATGACCGTAAAATACGAGACAGGGTCCCAGCGAATTGCCCTGCCCAAAAAGCTGGTGGCCGAGGAGTTCTTCATTCTCAGCAGCGGCATGGCCGGGGAAATTCTGCAAAAATATATCAACTATCAGTTCAAGCTGGCCATTTGGGGCGACTTCTCCCGGTATACCAGCAAGCCCCTCCACGACTTTATCTACGAGTCCAACCAGGGAAAGGATTTCTTTTTTGTAGCCACCCAGGAAGAGGCCGTGAGCAGGCTGGCGCAGGCGGGCCAGCCTGCTCCGTAAAGGAAAGGGGAGGCTATGAGAGCAGCGCAGTGGCAGGACTATGAACTGATCGACGCCTCCGCCGGAGAGCGGCTGGAACGTTGGGGGGACATTCTCCTCATCCGCCCGGACCCCCAGATCATCTGGGACACAGAGCGGCAGGACCCCCGCTGGCGGTCGGCCCATGCCCGGTACCACCGTTCCAGCAAGGGGGGCGGGCACTGGGAGGCCTACAAAAAAATGCCCGAGGTATGGGCCATTGGCTGGCAGGGCCTCACCTTCCGGCTCAAGCCCATGGGCTTCAAGCACACAGGGCTGTTCCCTGAGCAGGCGGTGAACTGGGCCTTTGCCATGGAAAAAATCCAAGGGGCCCAACGCCCGGTAAGGGTGCTGAACCTGTTCGGCTACACCGGGGCGGCCACCCTGGCCTGCCTCAAGGCCGGGGCCTCTGTCACCCATGTGGACGCTGCCAAGGGCATGGTCCAGTGGGCCAAGGAGAACGCCGCCGCCTCGGGGCTGAGCGACAGGCCGGTGCGCTGGCTGGTGGACGACTGCGTGAAATTTGTCCAGCGGGAGCAGCGCCGGGGCAACACCTACGACGCCATTATCATGGACCCGCCCTCCTACGGCCGGGGGCCGGGGGGCGAGGTGTGGCGGCTTGAGGAGCAGCTCAGCGGCCTTTTACGGCTGTGCCTGTCCCTTTTGTCCCCAAAGCCCCTGTTTTTCATTCTCAACTCTTACACAACAGGCCTCTCCCCCGCAGTGATGGAGTATCTGCTCACCGTACTGGTCAAGCCCCGGCTGGGGGGCCGGGTGTCGGCGGACGAAATCGGCCTGCCGGCAACAGCCTCCGGCATGGTACTTCCCTGCGGCAACACCGCCATCTGGGAGGGAACCGCCTGATGGAGTACCGGGAAATTCAAATAAACGCCTGGAACCGGCGGGAGTATTTTGAGCACTACACCGCCGCAGCGCCCTGTACCTACAGTATGACAGTAAAGCTGGACGTCACCCCCCTGCGGCAAACCCAGGACAAGCTCTACCCGGCTATGCTGTACCTGTTGACAAAGACAGTCAACCGGTTCGAGCCCTTCCGCACAGCCTACCGCCCGGACGGGACGCTGGTGGTGTATCAGGAGATGCACCCCAGCTATACCATTTTTCACAGGGAAACCGAGAGCTTTTCCAGTATCTGGACAGAGTTTTCAGCAGAATACCCGGAGTTTCTCCGCCGCTATCAGACGGATGTCCAGCTACACGAGCAGGCGTCGGGCTTCAGCCCCAAGCCCAATGTGCCAGAGAACAGCTTTCACGTCTCCATGATTCCCTGGACGGCCTTTGAGAGCTTTCAGCTCAACCTGCCGGACTTTCGGTATCTGCTGCCAATTTTCACCATGGGGAAGTATACCGTGCTGCCCGAGGGCCGCTGCCTTTTGCCGCTGGCAGTGCAGGCGCACCATGCCGTGTGCGACGGATACCATCTCGGCCGGTTTTTAGACTGCCTGCAACAGCAGCTGAACGCCTGGCCGGGCGAAACACAGGAGGAGCCAACATGCTGAAATGGAGCCTTTTGGGCATAGGCGGGGCCTGGGCCTCGGCCATGCTCTACGAGTGGCTGTGGTCGGGCAGGCAGTCCATGGGGCTGCTGCTTTTGCTGGCGGCAGGCGTTTTTTTAAGCGTCCTGCTGTTTGCGTCGCTGAGGCGCAGGCAGCCGCCCCAGGTAGAGCCCATGGTCTGGTTCATTCTGGCGGCGGTGGCCGTGGCCCTGGGCTATTCCGCCCTGGAGCGCACTGTGGAGAACAGCCTGACCCATGTCCCCCTGCTGCCCATGTATCCCATTTTGTTTCTGGACTTTTTTGCCTCAGGCTGTTATACTTGGTGGAAGAAGCGGAAGAGGCGGGGAGGAAGATAAGCAGATGAAGGACAAAGTGGCGGAATGGGCCGAGGAACTGCAGAGCTTGGCCCAGGCCGGCCTGTTCTATGGAAAAGACGAGTTTGACCGGGAGCGCTACCAGCGGATTCGGGAAATCGCCGCGGAAATGATGGCGCATCGGACCGGTATGCCGCTTGAGCTTGTGAAGGGCCTGTTCTGCAATGAAACGGGGTACCAAACGCCTAAGGTAGACACCCGGGCCGCTGTGTTTCAAGATGGAAAGCTGCTGCTGGTTCAGGAGAGAGGGGGGCTCTGGTCCTTACCCGGTGGCTGGTGCGAGTTCAACCTGTCCCCGGCGGAGAACACGGTGAAAGAAGCAAAAGAAGAGGCCGGGGCAGACGTAGCGGTCAAACGGCTGATCGCCGTACAGGACCGGAACAAGCATAATCAACCGCCGTATGCTTATGGGGTGGTTAAAATCTTCTACCTGTGCGAGCTCCTCGGCGGCAGCTTCACGCCGAACCTTGAGACCGAACAAATCGGGTATTTTTCTTTGAAAGATCTGCCGCCTCTGGCTGAGGCCAAATGCAGCAGAGAGCAGGTTCAGATGTGTTTTCAAGCGTATCAGGCAGAGAACTGGCCCGTTCTGTTTGACTGACGCGTTTATAGGATAGAGAAATCCAGATGAGAGGAGAAAGGCTGTGGCATTTATCCAGGTAAAAGACCTTCGCTTCGGCTACGAGACCGAGGACGGCGAAGGCCGGGAGGTACTCCACGGGGTCAGCATGACAATCGAGTCGGGGGAATTTGTGGCGCTGTTGGGCCACAACGGCTGCGGCAAGTCCACCATGGCAAAGCTCTTCAACGGTATGCTCATGCCCGGCAAGGGCTCCATTCTGGTAGACGGCATCGACACCCGGGAGGAGGACCGCCAGCTGGACGTGCGCCGCCGGGTGGGCCTGGTGCTGCAAAACCCGGACAACCAGCTGGTGGCGGGCATTGTGGAGGAGGACGTGGCCTTTGGCCCCGAAAACCTGGGGGTACCCCCCGAAGAAATCCGCCGCCGGGTAGACGACGCCCTGAAGGCGGTGGACATGTACCACTACCGGACCCATGCCCCCCACAAGCTCTCTGGCGGGCAAAAGCAGCGGGTGGCCATTGCAGGTGTCATTGCCATGGAGACCCAGTGCATTGTGCTGGACGAGCCCACCGCCATGCTGGACCCCCGGGGCCGGGCCGAGGTAATGGAGACCATCAAAAGGCTGAACCAGGAGAAGGGCATCACCATCATCCTCATCACCCACTACATGGACGAGGCGGTCCAGGCCGGGCGGGTGATTGTCATGGATGAGGGAAATATTCTTATGGACGGCAGTCCCCGACAGGTGTTTGCCGATGTGGAACGCCTGAAGCGTCACGGCCTGGACGTGCCCCAGGCCACAGAGCTCTGCTACCGGCTGAAGGCGGCAGGGGTAGAGCTCTCCGGCTCGCCCCTGTCCGTGGAGGAGTGCGTGGAGCTGTTCCGGCATCTTGACCCAGAGAGGAGAGCATGACCATGAGAGCCCCAGAGGAAATGCTGGACTTGATTTTACAGGTGGCCCAGGAGGACGAGAACATCCGTAGCGTGCTGATGGTGGGCTCCCGGGCCAACCCGGACTGCGCGCCGGATGCCTATCAGGATTTTGACATCTGCTATTTTGTGCGCCGGGTCAAGCCCGACTACTGGGACAATATGGCCTGGATTGAGGAGAAGTTCGGCAGGCCCGCCCTGGTCCAGAGGCCGGAGAGCATGGAGCTCATTCCCCCGGAAAATGACGGCAGCTATATCTACCTGATGATCTTCCCGGACGGGAACCGCATCGACCTGCAGGTGACAGAGGACCCCTATGTGGACGATGGAGAGCCCGCTGTGCTGCTGCTGGACAAGGACGGAGACTTTCCGGAAATTGCGGTGAAGCCGGACTTCTGGCATGTGAAAAGGCCAGAGGAGCGGATTTTTGCGGACTGCTGCAACGAGTTCCACTGGTGCCTGAACAATGTGGCCAAGGCCATTGCCAGAGAGGAGCTCTCCCTGGGCATGGATATGCTGAACCGCCCTGTGCGGGACATGCTGATTCTGATGCTGAGCTGGTATGTGGGCGCGGCCCATGGGTTTGAGATTTCTGTGGGCAAGGGGGGCAAGTATTTTCAGCGGCTTCTGCCCAAAGAGATGTATGAGAGCTTTGTAAGGACCTACCCAGACGGGGACTTTGCCCATATGTGGGAGGCTGCCTTTGAGATGCTGGACCTGTTCGGCAAAGCTGCCAGAGCCACAGCCGCGCACCTGGGCTATGCCTATGATGAGGCCGAGGAGGCAGGTATCCGGGGGTATATGGAGCGGGTGAGGAGCGGGAGGCTCGGGCCCCCTCCAAAAACCATCCCCTGCCCCCATCCGGATAGGCCATGAGAACGGGGGAGACGGGCGGGTTTATCCCCCGCAGCATGGAGGAGCTGCATGAACGGCTGCGCGATGAGCACCCGCCAGGGGAGCTGTCCCTGAAGGAGGATGTCATCCTATGGCGGCTGCCCAATGGCGTCACCGTCTGGGCATGTTTTGATGCCATTGCCACTGTGTGGACAGACAGCCGGGGACGGAAGCGCCAGCTGACTCACTGGCATCCCCCGGAGGACGAAATATTCAGCGATTTGCTGGACATCTGCCGGGGCCGGACTTTCTGGGTAAGGAAGAAGCGCGCCCTGTGGGAGGCCCCGCCCCTGATTATGGAGCGGGAGAATTGGGACAGATACAGCGAGCGAAAAAAGCGGAGATATGAGGTGCTGTAAAAGAGTGACGTTGAAGGGAGGCCGCGATGTCTATCTGGAGCATTTTTCGGAAAAAGCCGGAGCCCCTGGTGATACAGGACGGGCTGGGTGTTTTCACCTTGGAGGACCCGCAGAAATCCAGGCTCTATGAGGGGGAAATCAACTGGCTGGGCCAAGAGGTATCTGTCAGCCTGTACTGTGACGACGGAGCCCTGACCGCGGAAACCGCCTTAGAGAATCTCCGCCGGCTCATGGCAGAGGCAGCGGACTGGGACGCAAAGCTCAGGCAGCGGGCGGTAGAGGAAATGTCCGGCGAGGACGGGATGGTGGAGATATGGGGGGACGGCACAGAGGAGGAGGTTCCCCCTATTACAGCGGCGGAGTTTCTGAGCCGCATTTCCCTTGGGTTCCTGGATGTATACCCCAATGGAGAGCTTTATTTTGACTATGATTTGGATGGAATGTTTACAGACCACGGCCTGGGCATATGCGCGGATATGCCGGGCAAGGCCCTGTCCGTTGGGCTGGTGGGATAGTGAGCATATCGTGGAAGCAAAAGGAGGAAGCCGCCATGCCAACGAAGAACAGGGGCCAGGGGAAAAGCACCCCCTGTCCCTTGTGCTGCAGGGGGAGCGGGTACTTGAAGGGCTGGTTCGGGAACGGCCCCTCCTACCGGATAAGGCTGGGCAGAATCCCTCCGGCCAGGGTAAGCTTTACCCTGAGGGACAGCTACGCCCAGGATGAGAGGACTGGGGCCATCCGGCAGCTGACCCTGGAGCGGCTTGTGGCCCGGATGGAGGGCTTTCCCAGTGTGGCGGCCTTTTTGGGGAGGCGGCGAAGCCCTGTTCTTACATTGAGGCCCAGCTGTGGGACGACACTGTGATAAGGAGTGGAGAAGATTCCAATGCCAATACTTGAAACCAAAAACCTGACCTACATCTACGGCCAGGGCACCCCCTTTGAGAAAACCGCTGTAGAGGACGTGTCCATCTCCATCGAAAAAGGGGAGTTCATCGGGGTTATCGGCCACACAGGCAGCGGCAAGTCCACCCTGATTCAAACCCTCAACGGCCTCATCCGCCCCACCTCCGGCCAGGTGCTGCTCAACGGGCACGACGTCTGGGCCGAGCCCAAGAAAATCCGGGCCGTGCGCTTTCAGGTGGGCATGGTGTTCCAATACCCGGAATACCAGCTTTTTGAGGAGACTGTCCTCAAGGACATTATGTTCGGCCCCAAAAACCAGGGCCTTTCCGACAGCGAAGCCAGAGATCGGGCCTATGAGGCCGCGCGCTTTACCGGCCTGCGGGAGGAGCTTCTGGAAAAGTCCCCCTTTGAGCTCTCCGGGGGCGAAAAGCGGCGGGCGGCTATTGCGGGGGTCATTGCCATGGACCCGGAGGTGCTGATTCTGGACGAGCCCACCGCCGGACTGGACCCCCGGGGCCGGGACGTGCTGCTGGCCCAGATCAGCCAGTACCACCAAAAGCGGGGCAACACCATTCTGCTGGTGTCTCACAGCATGGAGGACGTGGGCCGCATGGCCGGCCGGCTGCTGGTAATGAGCGGCGGGCACAAGCAGGCCCTGGCTCCCACCAAAGAGGTGTTCTCCCGGGGGGAGGACCTGGAAAAAATCGGCCTGCGGGTGCCCCAAATCACCAAAATCATGCAGGAGCTGCAAAAGCAGGGCTGGCCGGTAGACCCGGGCGTCCTCACGGTAGACGATGCTCTGAAGCAGCTCATGCCCTGCCTCATCCAAAAGGGGCAGACTGGGTCTGCGCCGCAAACCCAGCAGACAAGAGAGGGAGGTGGCAGACATGCTTTCTGATATCACACTGGGGCAGTATTTTCCGGCAAAGTCCCCCATGCACCGGGCAGACCCCCGGCTCAAGCTGTGTCTGACCGTGTTTGTTATTGTGCTTATTTTCTCGGCGGCAAATTTCCTCTCCCTGGCCCTGGGGGTGGGGTACATTTTTCTGGGCGTAGCCCTGTCCCGCACCCCGTTCAAGCTGTACCTGAAAAGCCTGAAGCCCATTCTGTTCATTGTGGTCTTTACCGCGGTCCTCAACGTCTTTTACGGCGCGGGAGAGCCCCTGTGGCAGTGGGGCTTTCTGAAAATCACCAAGGCCGGGCTGCTGAACAGCGCCTTTGTGTCCATCCGAATTGTCACCCTGATTCTGGCAAGCTCGGTGCTCACCTTCACCACCTCCCCCACCCAGCTGACCGACGCCATCGAGCGGCTGCTGAAGCCCCTGGCCAAGCTAAGGGTGCCGGTGCACGAGTTCGCCATGATGATGACCATTGCCCTGCGCTTTGTGCCCCTGCTTTTAGAGGAGACAGACAAAATCATGAGCGCCCAGAAGGCCCGGGGAGCAGACATGGAGAGCGGCGGGCTCGTCCAGCGGATCAAAGCCCTGGTGCCGGTGCTCATCCCCCTGTTCATCTCCGCCTTCCGCCGGGCCTTTGACCTGGCCACGGCCATGGAGAGCCGCTGCTACCACGGAGGCGAGGGCCGCACCAAAATGAAGGTCCTGCGCTTTGGCCATGAGGATTGGCTGATTCTTGCCTCGGCGGCGCTGGCCCTGGGGGCGTTTATTGCCCTGAACCTGGCTCTGCCGGGGGCTAAGCTCCGGTAAGAAAGGAGAAGAACCATGCGAAATACCACTTTATTTATTGCAATGAGCCTGGACGGATATATTGCCGATAGCATGGGCGGCGTAGACTGGCTGCAGGGACAAAGCAGCGAAGAAGAAACCTCAGATTCTTATTCCCGATTTGTGGAAGGGATCGATACGATTCTTATGGGCTGGAACACATACCGTCAAATTGTCACAGAGCTCTCTCCCGAAGCCTGGGTATATGAGGATTTTACAACGTATGTGTTTACCCATAATGGACATGCCTCTACCGAGAAAATCCGATTTACCCACAGCAACCCTGTCCATTTGACAGAGGCCTTGAAAAAGGAACCAGGCAAGGGCATCTGGATATGCGGCGGGGCCAATCTTGTCCAGCAGCTTGTAAACGCGGACGCCATCGACCGCTACCATATTACTGTCATCCCAACCCTGCTGGGCTCCGGTGTCCGGCTGTTCAAAGGCGGAACGCGGGAGATCCCGCTCCGGCTGCTTCAAGTCCAGTCGTATAATGGGATGACCGATCTGATCTATACCAAAAGATAAACACGCCTGAAGCCGCCGCGCACAGGCTCTAGAAAAAGGAGGCACTCCCATGCGCAACCTGCTGCTCACCCTTGCCTACGACGGCTCAGCCTACCACGGCTGGCAGATTCAGGAGAACGCCCCCACCGTGCAGGGGGCCTTTCAAGAGGCGCTTTACCAGGTGACCGGGCGGCGGGAGGACATCAAGGGGTGCTCCCGCACAGACACCGGGGTGCACGCCCGGATGTTCTGCGTCAGCCTGAAGACAGAATGCGCCATTCCGGCGGCGCGGTTCCCGGCGGCGTTGAACCACTGGCTGCCCGATGACGTTGCTGTGCGGGACTGCCGGGAGGTGCCGGAGGACTTCCACGCCCGATACAGCTGCCAGGGCAAGGAATACTGCTATGAGATATGGAACCACCGGGTGCGGGAGCCCTTTCTCCGGGGTCGGGCGCTGCACTACTGGTATCCCATTGACGAGGCTTTGCTGGACCAGGCCGCAAGGCATTACACAGGCCGGCACGATTTCACCTCCTTCTGCACCCTGGACAAGCGGGAGAAGGGAGACCTGACCCGGACCGTCACAGCGGCAAAGGTAGAGCGGCGGGGGAACCTGGTAGTATTCACCGTAGCGGCAGACGGCTTTCTCTACAACATGGTGCGCATTATGGCGGGGACATTGCTGGAAGTACAGCAGGGGCGGCTAAAGCCAGAGGACATCCCCGGGGTAATAGCGGCCCGGGACCGGCGGGCCGCAGGCCCTACCGCCCCAGCCAGCGGCCTCTACCTAAACCAAGTCTTCTACCAGCGCGACCCAGCGTGACGCTGGACCCAATTCGCGGAGCGCGTTGGCACGCCAACGCTACTGAGAGGGGGTAGCGGGGTTCGTGGTCGCGGTTTGGGGGTTGGTTAAACCAGCGGACTTTTTTTAGGACGTTTGCCTGTGACTCTGGTGACAGAAAGCCGACATCGCGGGAAGAAAAGTCACCTCTACCAACGTGGTTGGTGCGCGAACAAAAAGTCTTTGAAGATTCTTAAGCCGCCGGAGGCGAACTTGTCCTTACCCCCCCCAAAAAACGCAGGAGGGTAGGCAAACGTCCCAGTGGGACGTTTGCCGTAGGGGTCTCGGCTTCGCCTCGGTCGGTTCGCAGCTTGTCTGCCACCGGCAGACGCTCACCCCCCGTAAGGGGTTCCCTATCGAATGACCGCTTTAGCAGACATTCGACAATGCCCTTAAAGCCCTAAGCGTTGGGGGAGGGCGGGGTGGGACGCTGCCGCTGGCCTCGGGGGCCGCCTGAGCAAGCAAAGCTTGCGAAGAAAGAGCCACCGAACCGCCACCCACGCCAAACGCCGTGTGAGGTATCTCCTCACGGGCCAACCGCCCGCCAAAGGCCACCGCCCCATACAATACAAAATAGCCCCCCACTGCTCCAAGCATCAAAGCCATCCAGGTCCGCAAAACCCCAGCACCCTTTATTCCGCCGTCACACCCAAACCACAGCTCAGCCAGAAGGGAGGCAGTCATATGCCCAAGCACAGCAGAGACCAGGAGACCAAGGTCATCCGGCTGAAGGACTACCGGCAGGAGGAGCCGCAGCCCCAAACCAGCGGGGAACCCCCCGAGGAAATGAGCCAGCCTCTGGCCCAGTATGAGTATGAGGAGGAGGCCAGCCAGGAGGAGTATACCCGAAACCGGGAGCGGCGGCAGCTGCCCCGGGCCGTGTACCATATCTCCCTGGCGCTGCTGGCAGTGGTAATCGGCCTCTCCCTTTGGGTCAACCGGGAGTATCTGACCTGGGACCACATGAAGGAATGGGCCCGGCTGCAGCTGAAGGGCCCTAACGCAGGCGACGGCTACCCTGTGGGCATCACCGGCGCAGACGTGTATGAGGGAAATTTCCTGTCCGCCGGGGGCTCGGTGCTGGTGCTCAGCAACACCGCCTTCACCTCGGTAAACGGAGACGGCAAAGAGGAGTTCTCTCTGCGCCACAGCCTGAACCGGCCTGTGCTGCAGGCTGCGGGGGGAAAATACCTCCTCTATAACCGCGGCAGCACCGGCTATCTGCTGGTGTCTGGGGGCCGGGTTGCGGTAGAGGCTGTCAGCGGCGAGGACATCATCTGCGGCAGCGCGGCCCCCAACGGCAAATATGCCCTGGGACTGGAAGGAAGCCACGGAGCCTCCAAGCTGGAGGTCTACATGCCCGACGGCAGCCTGCAATATGAATACCCCTTTGCCAACGACTATATCACCGCTATTGCCCTGAATCATGACGGCAGCTTCGGGGCCGTGTGCACTGTGTGCAGCGAAAAGGGGGAAATGGTCTCGCGGCTGACTGTGCTTGACTTTACCCAAACAGACCCTGTGGCCCAGTATGAAACCCGGGACAATCTGCTGCTGGCAGCCTCCTGGGGAGAAAACGGCGTCATCTACAGCGTGGGAGACGGGGCCATGCTGTCCGCCACCTCTCCCGACTACCAGTTTACAGAGGTGAGCTACCAGGGCCGCCAGCTCACGGCCTTTGCCCTCAGCGCGGGCCGGGCGTTTTTGTCCATCTCCGCCTACGAGCACGCAGGCGACAGCGCCCTGCTCATCTACAATGGAGCAGAGGCCTACAACGAGGCCAACCCGGTACGCATCGACCGGGACACCCGCATCGAGGCCCTGTCCGTGTCCGGGGGCGTGGTGGGTATGCTGGCAGGGGGCGACGTCATCTTCTGCGACTACGTCACCGGCATGGAGCTGGGCCGGGCGGACGCTGGCCCGGACGCCAAAAGCATTGCTCTTTCCAGCGAGAGCCGGGCCTATGTGTTAGGCGTCAGCGAAATACGCACGGTCAGCGCAAACGGCAAAGAGGCCGATGCCCCCTCCTCCCCCCAGCCAGAGCCGTCTTCTGTTGATTGAAAGAGAACTGTAAGGGGTTTCCCTCTTGTAGAAACCCCTGTTTTGTGTTACAATCTACTTTAACAGCGCCGGACAGGACAGAGAAGGCGCGTGAAAAGGAGGAACCTGGGATGGGCTATGTGCTGGACGCCATCATTGTGGGCGTGTGCCTGATCTGCGTATTTGTAGGAGTTCAAAGAGGCTTTATCCGGTCAGCGGTGCATTTTCTCGGCTCGGTAATCGCCGTCTGTCTGGCCTCGGTGCTGGGCGGGGCTGCCGCCCGGTGGCTGTTCGACAATTTCTTCCGGGGGGCCATGATTGAGAAAATCGGCAGCACCCTGGATGACCTGGGAGCCGGAAACGCCCTTGCCGCTGTGGAGCAGATTCTGGCCTCGCTGCCAGAGTTTCTGGTGCGGGCCCTGGAGGAGGCCGGCGTAACCGCCTCCTCTGTCAGCGGAGAGATCACTGCCCAGACCGAGCAGGCCGCAGTGATGATCACCAATTATCTCGCGCCGGTGCTCATCAGCTTTTTAAAGGTGCTGGCCGTGATTGTTCTGTTCTGCCTGTTTATGGTCGTGGTGCGTTTTCTGGCCGCGCTGGTGGGCAGGCTGCTCAAGCTGCCCATTCTGGGCACAGTAGACGGCCTGCTGGGCGGGGTGTTCGGCTTTTTACTGGCTCTGCTCAGCGTGTGGATTGTGGTAGCGGCCCTTACCGTGTTCATGCCGCTGCTGGACGCATCTACAGAGTATCAGGTGGGGGAGGTGCTGAACAGCTCGCTGATTGCGGGGACCTTTGTGGACTTGAACCCCCTGAAGGCCATGTTCAGCTGACAGAAGATACATAGGAGAACGAAAGGCATAATATGGAGATGACAGAGAAGGAAATCAGAAGCCGGAGCGTCCGGAAGGGAAAAGGAAAGGACAGCGCCCCCATGGCCCAGGAGAAAAAAGCATCCAACCGAATTGTAACCATACCCAACGCCATGTCAGCGGCCCGCATTTTGATTGTGCCGTTTTTTGCGGTGTTTTATTTGCGGGGCAATGTGCCCGCCGCTGCCGGCGTGCTGGCGCTCTCCGGCCTGACGGACATGCTGGACGGCTGGGTGGCCAGACGCTTTGATCAAATCACCGACCTGGGCAAAATGCTGGACCCCTTTGCCGACAAGCTGACCCAAGGGGTGGTGGCCCTGTGCATCGCGCTGCGGTTCCCGGCCATCCGGCCCTTGCTGCTGCTGTTTATTCTCAAAGAGCTGCTGATGCTGTGCTGCGCTTTGGTGCTGCTGAAAAAGCACAAGCGTCCCTGCGCGGCCAAATGGTATGGCAAGGTGGCCACGGTGATGTTCTATGTGTCCGTGGCAGCTATTGTGGCCATGGACGGCCTGGCTCTGGCACAGCCCCACACAGTCCACCTGTGGGCCTATGGGCTGCTGGGGGCCACAGGGGTCATGATGGCATACGCGGCGTTTCGCTACTTTCAAATCTTCCTGTCCATTCTTCGGGACGAGGACCCGGAGAAAACCGGGGAAGGCCCCCAGGAGGACAAAACATGAAACAGCGTCTGTTGGGCTTTTTCAGCGGCTTTCCCAGCCGCCGCTTTCCGGCGGAGGTGGCCGAAGCGCTTAGCAAGGCCATGGCCTGCCGGGAGAGCCTGGTGTTTGTCAGCGCCTGGCCAGAGGACTATGAGAGAAACGACAACGACTGCGCGGGGATGTATGGGATGTTCCTGGAATATAGGCTCAGCTTTGCCCGCCATACTGTGGTCGACCAGCGGATGGAGGCTGCCCGGGCCGCGGCCCTTGTCCGGGAGGCCTCCTGTGTATTTCTGATGGGCGGACACCCGGGGCAGCAGCGGCAGCTGCTCCACAGGCTGGGGCTGGACCCCGTGCTCCGGGACTTTTCCGGGGTAGTGCTGGGAGTCAGCGCCGGGGCTATCAACATGGCCAGGCGTTCGCTGGACACCAAGGACTCCCCTCACCCGTACCCGGGCCTGGGGTTGGCAGACCTTACGGTAAAGCCCCATTTTGACCCCAAGGACCGGCGGCTGACCGAGGAGCTGCAGGAGATATCCCACCAGCTGCCCATTTGCGCCATGGAGGACAACAGCGCTGTCTTTGTCACAGAGGCTCGCGTCTTCCACATAGGCAGGCTGCACTGGGTGGACAAGGGGAAAATCGAGGAAGTGCCCCAAGAGGGAGAGCTCCCCCTTTGCAGCAGGTGAAATCCGCCTCTCCCCCGGCCGTAAGCCAGGGGAGCCGCCTTGTTTTCCGGCAAAGCGGTTTTTTCACTCATAAAACCAGGGCAGACGGGAAAAGTTAAAAGGTTGTTAATGAAATGGCGAAGCTTCCGTGGTATAATTGGGCTCAAGGGTCTGACCGGAAGCAGACTGCCGCCAGCACAGGGGCTCTGTCCCAAGCTTTGATATCATACTGGCGGAATGCCGGACAAAGGGGAACGCGGCATGGCCCGTGTTCCCCTTCTCGGAACAGCCGGGACGGACCGGCAAGAGGGAGGATATTTATGATGATGCTGTGTACACGATGCCGCAAAAGGCCGGCCACTGTGTTCGTGTCCCAGTCCACCGACAGCAAGGACATGAAGGGCTACTGCTTTGTGTGCGCCAAAGAGCTGGGCATCCAGCCTGTCAACGACCTGATGAACAACATGATGGACACCCTGAAACGCCACACGGGTATGACCGAGGAGGAGTTTCAGGAGGCCACAGAGCAGATGACCCAGATGATGCAAATGGACACCCTGGAAAACGACGGGGAGGAGGACGAAGAGGACTTCTCCCCCGGAGGCGCAGCCACCCTGTCCCCCGGAATGGTGCTGGGCAGCGACAGCCCCCAGAACAGCTGGGGCTTTCCCGGCCAGGGGGTGCGGGACCGCAAGGAGAGCGTGCATAAAAAAAAGCGCAAGCATATTCAAAGCTATTGCACCGACCTGACCGCCCGGGCCCGCCGGGGAGAGCTGGACAGCATTATCGGCCGGGAGAAGGAGATTGAGCGGGTGGTGCAGATCCTCTCCCGCCGCACCAAAAATAACCCCTGCCTCATCGGCGAGCCCGGCGTAGGCAAAACCGCTGTGGCCGAGGGCCTTGCCCTGCGCATTGCCCAGGGAGACGTTCCCGTGCGGCTGAAGGACAAGGAGATCCAGCTTTTGGACCTGACCGCCCTGGTGGCCGGCACCCAGTTCCGGGGGCAGTTTGAAAGCCGTATCAAGGGCTTGGTAGAGGAGGTGCGGGCCGACGGGAATGTCATCCTCTTTATTGACGAGGTCCACAACCTGGTGGGCACCGGCGACGCCGAGGGCAGCATGAACGCCGCCAACATCCTCAAGCCCGCCCTGTCCCGGGGAGAGATTCAGGTCATCGGGGCCACCACCTTTAACGAGTACCGGAAATATATTGAAAAGGACGCTGCCCTGGAACGGCGTTTTCAGCCGGTGACTGTCACCGAGCCCTCCTTGGAGGATGCGGTGCAGGTGATTCTGGGCATCAAGAATTACTACGAGAGCTACCACCGGGTAACTGTATCTGACGCTGTGGCCCGGCGAATTGTGGTGCTGGCCGAGCGGTATATCAACGACCGCTATCTGCCGGACAAGGCCATTGACCTGCTGGACGAGGCCTGCGCCTGCGCCGCCCTGCGCAACAGCCGGCTGGCCGAGTATGACGAGATGGAGCAGAGCCTGGGCAAGGAGCGGGTGCGGGAGCAGGCTCTTTCCAGCCCGGGCAATGCCACGGTGGACTATGAGGAGCTGGCTAAAACCCACTACCGCATCGCCACTTTAGAGGAGGGCCTGGACCGGCTGCGGAGCGAAGGGGTCTTCGCCCCGGTGGAGGAGAAGGACCTGGCCTATGTGGTGGAGCTGTGGACCGGCATCCCCGCCGCGAAGATTGAGGCCGGAGACCTGAAAAAGCTGGCCGGCCTGGAGGCTGCGCTGAAAAAGCACATCATCGGCCAGGAGGAGGCTGTGGAGGCTGTGTCTGCCGCAGTGCGCCGCAGCCGGGTGCAGGTCAGCCCCCGCCGCCGCCCTGCCTCCTTTATCTTTGTGGGCCCCACAGGCACCGGCAAAACCGAGCTGGTGCGGGTGCTCAGCCAGGAGCTGTTTGACACCCCGGAGACCATGATCCGCCTGGACATGTCCGAGTTTATGGAGAAGCACTCGGTGTCCCGGCTCATTGGCTCGCCCCCGGGCTATGTGGGCTACGACGAGGCCGGTCAGCTCACCGAAAAGGTCCGGCGGCGGCCCTACTCGGTGCTGCTGTTTGACGAGATTGAAAAGGCCCACCCGGATGTGCTGAACATTCTGCTGCAAATTCTGGACGAGGGCCGGGTGACTGACGCCCACGGCAGAACCGTGAGCTTTGAAAACACCGTGATTGTTATGACCTCAAACGCGGGCAGCGAGCGCAAGGAGGGCGCCCTGGGCTTTGCCAAAACCGCCGCCGACATGAGCCGGGAAAAGGCCCAGAAGGCCCTGAGCGAGTTTTTGCGGCCAGAGTTCCTCAGCCGCATTGACGAGGTGGTCATGTTCCGCCCCCTGACAGAGGAGGACTTCACCCAAATCGCCGGGCTGATGCTGGCAGAGTATGTGGACTCTCTCAAGGAGAAGGGCATTCAGTTCCAGTATGACGAGGCGGCCTGCCGGACGCTGGCTAAAAGCTCCATTGGCGGTAAGTCCGGGGCCCGGGACCTGCGCAACCGGATACGCCGGGAGGTGGAGGACAAAATCGCCTCCCTGCTGGTAGAGCAGGGCGCTGCCCAGCAGGAGGGCATGGGCCTCTGCGCAGTGGCTGTCACCGCGCAGAACGACTGCCTGAAGGTGGAGGCCCTGTGATGGCCGCCCTGCGTTTGGCCCGGGAGGAGGACATCCCCGCAGTTGCCCGGCTGTTTGACCAGGCCCGGCAGGCCCTGGCCGCTGCTGGGGTGGACCAGTGGCAGGACGGCTACCCCAATGGGGAGGACGTCCGCCGGGATGTGGCGGCGGGCGACGGATATGTCATCGTAGAAAACCACCGGGTCGTGGCCTACGCCTGCTTAAGCTTTGGCCACGAGCCCACCTACGACGTAATTGCCAACGGCAGCTGGCTGGGCCGGGGTGAATACGGCTTTCTCCACCGGGCGGCAGTAGATCCCAACGCCAAGGGCCGGGGCCTGGCGGGAGAGCTCTTTGAGGAGCTGAAGCGCCAGGCAAGGGCCCGGGGGGTGCAGGCTGTCCGGGGGGACACCCACCGGGACAACCAGCCCATGCAGCGGGTCATGGCCAAGGCGGGGCTGGCATACCGGGGCGTAATCACCCTGACAGACGGCAGCGAGCGGCTGGCCTTTGAGGCGCTGCTGACAGAATAGAAGAAAAGAAGCTCCTTGTATCGGGTGATACAGGGAGCTTTTTCCGTCAACTGCTCTCAACAAGCCGTTCCAGCTCTGTCATAAAAGCCGCGTACCGGGCCGCAGGCAGCAGAAGCGGGGGACGCTCTGGATAGAAGGAGCCAATATAATTGCGTATGACCTGTTCCCCAAAGGGCTTGTCCGGAAAATCAGGAACATACCTCTGGTACAATTCCAGCATACGGTATTTGTTCAGCGTAGGCTCACCAAAATGCAGCTGTGCGGCAGTGACCGCTTTATACGCGCCGAACATTGCCCTGGGGCTGGAGTCTGTCTGCCGCCCGCACAGAAAGCGGAGCCAAGCCCCTGCGCAGCTGGAGGGGACAGGGACGGGAGGCAGAAATTCCTCAGGGTCCTCCCCGTACAGCGTCAAATGGTACGCCTTCAAGTCAAACATGGTGGTGGAAAACGGGGAATAGGGCGAGGGAATGCTGGCCTCTGCCTGTGTTTTGGGGATATACTTCTCAGAAATCAGGCCCAAGTCAACCCCGCCCGGGCACTGAGAGGGGAAATTGCGGCCAGCCTTCCCCTTTTCAATCGAAGACTGTATCCACTGAATATCTTTGTCCTGAACAGACTGGGCTGTGTCGCGGAGGACAATGTTAACGTCCAAATCGCTGCTGTGATCCAGCCAATCGCCCCGGCAATAGGAACCGGAGATATAGACAGACCGGACAGCCGCTAATTGGACTGTTCCCAGCATCTGCCCCAGATTGGCGGCGATTTCCTCCGCAAGCCTTTTCGTATTCATCCTCTGCCTCCTTACTACCCCTTCAGCCTCACATACATCTGCGGCGAGCCGCTGTTGTCCTTGCGCTCCGACTTAATCTCAAACATGTCCAGCGAGTCCAGAAAGGGCGTCAGCTTGGAGAAGCCAAAGTTGCGCACATCAAAGTCCGGGTAACGCTTAAGCAGAAGATTGCCCACCTTGCCCACAATCATCCACTCGTCCTCCTCCGAGTTCTCCCGCACAATGCTCCGCAGCGCCCGGCGGATGGTGCGCAGGCTGGTTTTGGGCTCCTCCCGGGGGGGCTGAGGCTGCCGGGGAGGCTCCTCCTTTTGCCGGGCCTGCTTGGCCGGGGCCTTTTTGGCTGTCGGCCTCTTCTCCTTTGGCGCAGGGAGCCTTTTCACCGGCTCCTCCGGCTCCTCCTCGTCCGCTGCAGAGAGAATGTCCAGATATTTGAACTTGTTGCAGGCGGCAATAAAGGAGTTGGGGGTCTTGCTCTCCCCCATGCCCACCACCGTCATGCCAGACTCCCGCAGCCGGGCGGCCAGCCGGGTGAAGTCGCTGTCAGAGGACACCAGGCAGAAGCCCTCCACCTGGCCGGAGTAGAGAATGTCCATAGCGTCAATAATCATAGCCGAGTCTGTGGCGTTTTTGCCTGTGGTGTAGCTGTACTGCTGAATGGGAATCACCGAATTGTCCAGCAGGGCCGATTTCCAGGAAATCAGCGCCGGGTTGGTCCAGTCCCCGTAAATGCGCTTATAGGTGGCAATGCCGTCCTTGGAGATCTCGTCCAGAATCAGCTTGATATACCGGGCCGAGATATTGTCCGCGTCAATCAGCACCGCAAAGCGGCTGTCGTTAGGCATGCTCCTCCTCCTTACAGGCCGATCTCTTCATGGTTTTCACGCATGCCGAGAATACACTGCTCCATCACCTGGTCCAGCTCTGCCCCCAAACGCTGACAGCCGTCCAGAATCACCTGCCGGTCCACCCCTGCGGCGAATTTCTTGTCCTTAAACTTCTTCTTCACGCTTTTCACCTCCAGGTCCATCACAGACCGGGAGGGGCGCATAATGGCCGCGGCGTTAATCAGCCCGCTGAGCTCGTCAATGGTGTACAGCACCTTCTCCATGTAGAGCTGGGGCTCTACATCGGTCACCAGCCCAAACCCGTGGCTGACCACCGCGTGGATAAAGGCCTCGTCATAGCCGTTCTCCTTCAGAATCTCCACAGCCCTTTTGCAGTGCTCCTCCGGATACCTTTCATAGTCCACATCGTGCAAAAGGCCCACGCAGCCCCAATACTCCGGGTCCTCCCCAGCCTGCCGGGCATAAAACCGCATAATGGCCTCCACCTGCATGCCGTGGCGGACCAGGGCCTCGCTTTCATTATATTGTCTCAGCAGTGCCAGCGCTTTTTTGCGCATGTGCATCATCCTTTATCTTTTATTTTGACTGTCCTTACTGTGCCGCCCCAGCCAGAAAAATGGTCCGGGCATACTACTACCCCGGTCTACTACCCGGGTATACTTACCCGAATGCCCCCCAGGCAAACATGCCAAAAAGGCCAGCCAAGACAGCTGGCCTTTTCCGGCAGGGCAGCCAGATTAACCGCCGCCCATTGGCCCGTGGAGCAAAAGCTGAAAAATCTCTTGCTCTGTGGGCAGGTCATAGTCTCCGGTGAGCTTCCCCGGGTGGTGGTAGACCACCCCAGCCCAGCGGTTGCGTTCCAGGCATTCCATCAGCCTGTCCGGGCCATACTCCCTAGCAAACTGCACAAAGGCCCTGGCCCGCAGATTGTCTCTGTGCATCCCCTTGCCGCAGGGAAAATCCGGGCACTCCCAGCACCCGGCCAGCACCCGCTCCCGCACACAGGGGAAGTTCTCGCAGTCCTTAAAGCAGGGCGCGTCCCCATTCTGACAGCCGGCGCAGTCCGAGTTTTCGCTGCACAGGCAGCAGGCCAGCCCGCAATAGGCCAGCCCCAGCTGCCTGACCGCCATCCGGTAGTAGTCCTCATACCCTCGAAAGCTCTCCGGCCCGGAAAACCGCAGCTCCTTCAGCACAGCCCGGCGGTGGGGGGCCTTAACAGACGCTTTGGTCACCATGGCCCCCATGGGGAAGTCCTTGGGAAACCACTCCATTGCCAGGGTATACAGCTCCCGCAGCGTCTCCGGGGTCTCATAGTCTGCCCGCAGGTCCACCCGCAGCACACCAATCTCGCCGCCGAAAATTTCCAGGGTGCCGACTGGCTCCCCGGTGGCCTTGTCGATTACAGCGGGGCGGGCATAGTCCTCGCTCTGCCAAATGCGGATATAGGCCCGCAGCGCCTCCTCTGTCTCACAGAGAAAGCCCCGCATACAGTTATCCTCGTTCATCCTGGCCACAGCGGCAGGGTCGGCATAGCATTTCAGCAGGGCCGGGGCGTCGGCCTCCTCCACCTGGCGGAGAAGAAAACGCTCCGTCTCATATTGATAGTTCCGATAGGGCTTTGTTGTGCTCATCCGGTACAACTCCTTTGCAATAATCAGAACGCTTGTTCTAACAGAATCGTACCATAGAGCCCCAAAAATGTCAAGAAAAATCGAACGCACATTCGTGTCAGACTCCCTTGCCCCCCAGCCGCGCCATAGTACATGGTGATGCGCCATTGCAAAACTATCCCAAGGAAAACACACAGGCGCCAAAATTTGGGAAGCGAATGGCGTATTTTCCAGGGGCTGAAAGAAGCTCCGACGGGACGTGATATTCCAGAACACTGTCTCCCACAGGCAACTGCTGGAAAAAGGCCGTATTGGCATAATTGGGATTGTATCGCTCATACCAGAAGCCGTCCTCGCCGCAATACCACAGCAAGGAAAAATTGACAGGCCGCATAGTCATGCTCGCGCAATCCTCATCCGCCACATAAAGCCGAAGTCTGACCAGATCATATCCGGGCTCCTTGGAATCGTTGGGAATGCGTTCCAGAAAATCAAGCTCGAATCCATCTGGCAAGAACGGCCCATCCTGCCCGGCCATAGGCTTGGGTTGGCGCATGTACCCAATATAGCTGTCATCCCGGGCCCACCCATCCTGAATGGGAATGAGAGACGCGCTCTCCCGCTTTTCCGCCAGCACAAGCAAGAGCCAAGCCGTCAGCAGCAGAAGCAGGAGGTTCACAATGAGAGAGGCTCTCGCCAGATATTTCCTGATATAGTCAGCAGCTTTCATTGCGTTCTCTCCCTTCTGTAATCATCGGGAAACGCTTACTTGTTCTCCTGGTCGCCCACATTCATGGGGTACTTGCGCATGTAGGCAAACAGCTCGTCCACTGTGGTAAAGGCCAGGCCTGTCACCGTGTCCGCCGCGCCATAGTAAATGGTGATGCGCCCGGTCTCCGGGTCGGTAAGGGTAGCGCAGGGGAAGGTCACATTGGGCACATCGCCGGTGAGCTCATACTCCACCTCAGGCCCAAACACATAGAAGTTCCCCCGCTCCTTCACAATCCAGGGCCGGTCAATGTCCAGCAGGGCCACGCCAAACCGGTACACAAAGCCGTTGCAGCTGTTCAGCACCCCGTGATAAATCATCAGCCAGCCCTCGTCGGTCTCAATGGGGGTGGGCCCAGGGCCTACCTTTTTGCTCTGCCAGCCATTGGCTGTGCCAAACACCCAGCGGTGCTTGCCCCAGTAGCACAGGTCCGGGCTCTCGCTGTAGAAGATATCGCCAAAGGGGGTGTGGCCGGTGTCGCTGGGGCGGCTGACCATAGCAAAGTTGCCGCCAATCTTCCGGGGGAACAGCACGCCGTTGCGGTTATAGGGCAAAAAGGCGTTTTCCAGCTGATGGAAGGTCTTGAAGTCCTCGGTCCAGCCAATGCCAATGGTGGGGCCGTGGTAGCCGTTGCACCAGGTGATGTAGTATTTGCCGTCAATCAGGCACACCCGGGGGTCATAGCGGTACTCCTTGCGGACCACGTCCTTCTCCCCCTCAAAGACAATGGGATCATGGTTAATGTCCCAGTGAATGCCGTCCTGAGAGAAACCGGCGAAGATGTCCATCTCTACCCCCCGGTTGTCGCAGCGGAAGACCCCGGCGTAAGCGTCGCCAAAGGGCACCACAGCAGAGTTGAAAATGCTGTTGGAGGTGGGAATCGCGTCCCGCTTGATAATGGGGTTCTGGTCATAACGCCAAACGGGCTTGTCGCAGCCTGCGGGCTTGTCCTGCCAGGGCATGTTGGAAGGGGCGGGCCTGCCGATAATTTTTGCCATAATAAACTCTCCTTTTGCTTTTACAAGCATGATAAATAGGATATAGACCGTTTGCTCTGCCGGAACGTCCTCCGGCGATACCTCTATTATAGCGCATCAGGAACAGGAATAAAAGACATTTTCTGGCATTTGAAAAAATAAATGGACTGCCCCCGCCCCAGCATACTCGCGCAGCTGTGGAGGAAGATTTTACGGAATATGGCTTGAAATTTCCAGACCGATTTGCTATAATGGTCCATAACATGGGCCTTTGGCCTGTGAAAAAACCAATTCGTGGTTCTATTTTAAGGAGGAAAACCAACATGAAGAAAGTTCTTGCACTGCTGCTGGCTGTGGCGCTGCTGTGCACCTGCTTTGCCGCTTGCGGCGACGACAGCGGGTCCAGCTCCAGCGCCTCCAGCAGCGAAGCCTCTCAGCCCGAGTCTTCCCAGTCCAGCACAGCGGACGAGTCCTCTACCACGGAGGAGTCCTCTGAGGCCGAGTCCTCTGAGACAGCCTCTGGCGAGAAGTTCAAGGTGGGCATTCTGGCACCTGCCGTTACCCACGGCTGGGTGGCTGGCGTGGCCTACTACGCCCAGGAGCGCTGCGAGGAGCTGAGCGACACCGTGGAGTACCGCCTGCTCACCAGCAGCAACGCAGAGGAGATGACCAACCAGATCGACGAGCTGAAGACCTGGGGCGCCCAGGCAGTGGTTGCCTTCCCCCAGTGGGAGGGCATGGAGGACCCCATCAAGGGTCTGATTGACGCCGGCATTCCTGTGGTGAACTTCGACATTGTCATTGATGTGGACGGCGTGTATCATGTGGCTGGCGACAATGTGGACATGGGCGCCCAGAGCGCGCAGTACATTGTGGACAAGATTGGCGCCACTGGCAAGGTGGCTGTTCTTGAGGTTCCCTCCTCTGGCTCTGTCTCCGAGCTGCGCAAGCAGGGCTTTGAGGAGAAGATCAAGGAGATTGCCCCTGACATGGAGCTGCTGTACTATGAGACTGCCTTTACCCGCGAGGCTGGCCTGAAGGACTTTGCTGATGTTCTTCAGGGCAACAGCCAGATCGACGCTGTGTTCTCTATGGACGACGAGACCTCCATTGGCGTGCTGCAGGCCATTTCTGAGGCCAAGCGCACGGACATCAAGGTGGTCACCGGCGGCGGCGGGTGCCAGGAGTACTTTAACATGATGCCCGAGAACGAGGAGATCTGGATTCAGTCCGCTCTGTACAGCCCCGACATGGTTAAGGACGCAGTGGACATGGCCGTGGCTCTGCTCAAGGGCGAGACCGTGGACCAGGAGAAGATCATCCCCACCACTGTGGTCGACCGTGAGAACTGCGCCGACTATCTGGACGAGAAGTCTCCCTACTAAGCCGGGCGGTCTGTTCCAAAACAAACTGAAAACCAGGTATGACAAAGCAGGGCTGCCGTTACCCCCCCTGCCAGGCTGACCAGAGGGAGGCCTGAGGGGCCAGCGGTATCTGCCAGCGGCTTTTGCCCCGGGCAGCGGCTTTTGCCCGGGCAGCAAACCTTTGCCCAGGCAGCAGCCTGACCATACCGGCGGAGCAGCGCGCGGCTTTGCGCGGCCCGTCAATGAAAAAAGGCTATGGCGCACTCGTCATAGCCTTTTTGCAAAGAGAGGGAGAGGATGGCCTATGACACTGGAAATGCGGAACATCTACAAGTCGTTCGGCGCCAACAACGTGCTGAGGGACATTGATTTTACTGTCAGTGGGGGCGAAATCTGCGCCCTGCTGGGAGAGAACGGCGCGGGAAAGTCCACCCTGATGAACATTCTGGGGGGTGTGCTCCCCGCCGACCAGGGAGAGCTGCGGCTGGACGGCCAGCCCGTGCGCTTCCGCACCCCGGCAGAGTCTCTGGCAGCAGGAGTGGCCTTTATCCACCAGGAGCTGAACCTGGTGAACGACCTGGCCATTTTTGAGAACATGTTTATTGGCCGCGAGCTGAAGGGCCGGGCCGGTCTGCTGGACAGCAGGGCAATGTGCCAGCGCTGCCAGGAGGTATTTGACCGCATGGGCGTGGACCTGGACCCCAGGGTCATGGTGCGGGACCTGGACGCCTCCTACAAGCAGATTGTGGAAATCGCCCGGGCGCTGCTCATGGAGGCAGCTGTCATTATTATGGACGAGCCCACCACCTCGCTCACCGACCCGGAGATTGACCGGGTGTTTGACATGATGCGCACCCTGAAAAGCCAGGGGGTGGCCATGGTGTTCATCTCCCATAAGCTCAAGGAGGTGATGGCTGTGTGCACCCGCTACACCGTGCTGCGAGACGGGGCTATGGTTGCTGCCGGAGACGTGGCCGACACCACTGTGGACCAGCTGGCCCAGCACATGGTGGGCCATGCAGTGCGCACCGAGTCTCTGCGGCAGGAGCACAGCCTGGGCCAGGAGGTGCTGCGGGCCCAGCACCTGAGCCAGGAACGGCGCTTTGAGGACGTCAGCTTCTCGGTGCGGGCAGGGGAGGTGCTGGGCTTTACCGGCCTGCTGGGAGACGGCCGAAGCGAGCTGTTCCAGGCCATTTTTGGCAGCGGGGGCAAATACCAGGGCCAGCTGTACCTAGAGGGCAGGCCTGTCACTGTAAGGAACACCAGTCAGGCAGTGGCCCTGGGCATTGGCTATGTGCCCCGGGACCGGAAGGAGAACGGCATCATCAAGGACATGGACATTTTGGAGAACGGCTCCATTGTCACCTGGCCCAGGCAGGGCCGGGGGGGCTTTCTCAACTGGAAGCAGGTGAGGGAGGACTTTCAGCGGCAGGCAGAGGCCCTGAGAATCAAAATGGGCGCCCAAAGCGACCGGATTGGAAGCCTCTCCGGCGGCAACCAGCAAAAGGTGGTGCTGGCCAAATGGCTGAACGCAGAGCCTAAGGTGCTGATTTTCGACAACCCCACCCAGGGTGTGGACGTGGGCGCCAAGGAGGACATATACGACACCATTCTGAAGCTGGCCGCTCAGGGCGTGGCTGTGGTGGTGCTGTCCAGCGAGGCCCAGGAGATTGTCCGCCTGTGCAGCCGGGCGCTGGTGCTTTTCCACGGCCGGGTGCAGGGCGAGCTGCAGGGCGAGGCCCTTAACGACCAGGAGATTATGCGGCTGGCCACTGGCGGCGGCGAAGGAGAACAGAAAGAGAGGATGGCGGCAAATGGATAAAGCGGAAAAGAGAAAAGAGGGCGCAATGGGCATACTGCACCGGCTGCGGGACCTGTGGCGGGGCAGCCCCCTGTTCAGCACTGGCATGGCCCTGCTGGTGATGGTGATTGTGCAAACCCTGGCCCTGAGCATGAACACCAGCTTTGATACCTTTGGCCAGTGGTTTCAAAACTGGCTGCAAAACTGGGTCTCTCTGCTAAGGGGCAACGCGGGCATTGGCATCATTGCCCTGGGCATGACCTTTGTAATCATCTCCGGCGGCATCGACCTGTCTGTGGGCTCGGTGTATGTCACAGTGGGCGCCTTTCTGATGGTGCTGCTGAACACCGGAGCCGGCGGCTGGCTGGCTGGCATCGGCCTGGGGGGCATCTCCGCCATTTTGCTGGCCCTGGTGCTGGCTATGGCCCTGGGCAGTCTGCTGGGCGAGGGCAACGGCCTGCTCATCTCCTATGGCAGAATGCCCCCCTTTATTGCCACGCTGGGCTCCATGCAGATTCTGCGCAGCGTCACCCAGTATTGCATGAAAGCCCAAAAAACCGAGCTGCCCGACGCCTATAAGGCCATTGCCCGGTTCGACATTGGAGGCCAGCAGTTGATGCCCATTATTTACTGGGCGGTGCTGGCGGCGGCTATGTACATCATCTCTCAGAAGACCAGCTTTGGCCGCTATGTGTTCGCCATTGGCTCTAACGAGCGGACCACCCGGCTCTCTGGGGTAAACGTGCGCAAGGTCAAGCGCCGGGTGTATGCCCTGACAGGCTTTTTGGTGGCCATTGCGGCAGTGATCCAGACCTCCCGCATTGGCTCTATGGACTATGCCAGCGCAGGCAGCGGGTTTGAGATGGATGCCATTGCGTCGGTGATTGTAGGCGGCACCAGCATGTCTGGGGGACGGGGCTCTATAATCGGCACGGTGTTCGGCACACTGATTGTGGCGGTGATGAACAACCTGCTGAACCTGATTGGCGTAGACCCCTACCTGAGCGCAGCCTTCAAGGGCGCAATCATTATTGGAGCTGTCCTGCTGCAAAGAAAAGACAAGAACTGACCACAGAGCCTTATTCGCAGTCCAAAGGCAAAAACCTGCGGAGTCACCAGTGAACTCACAGCTTCTTGTCGGGACACTGCCAAAAGCAAAAAACTCCCCCCTCTCAGTCCCTGTTCATTAGACTGAGAGGGGGGCTTCTTTTCATTGAACACAACCGAAACGCTGCCTACCTGTGCTCCTCCATAGGCCCGGGCTCCGCGGCCCAAACCTCCAAAAAGAAATCATACATGGGCATCAGGCCAGAGAAGGACTCTGCCAGCAGCTCCGGCAGCTGCCTGTCAAAGAGCCTGTCACCAAAAAAGTTCTCATACCCTACGCTCAAATGGCGGCGGTTGTACCAGGGGTTCAGCAGCTCTCCTCTGTCCCCCTTGGGCCGCTTGTACTCCTCGCCCCACAAACGGCTCTGCTCCCGGTGGGGAATCCCGTTCACCAGTCTTTCAAAACGGGTCAGGTCCCGGTCCATGTGCCTGCGAAAGGCCTCCGCCTGAGCTGCGGTCTGGTCCCAAAAGCCCAGGCCGTGAGAGGAGCCCTCCAAGCCCAGCTCAAACCAGAGCATAGGGCCCCGAGAGGCAGCCTCCATCCGCTGCAAAGAGAACCACAGATGGTCATGATAGGGTCCCCGGCCAAACAGCCGCCGGGCGTCCCGGTAAATGCGGGAAATTCTGGGCTGAAACCCATACTTGGGCCAGTGCGCCTGCATCAGCCCGGCAGTCTCTTGGGCCAGCGAGCGAAAGGGATGCTCCAACACCCTGCGGTATTCCTCTTTGTGCTCCTGAAACCAGGGCCGCTGGTTGTTTATAGAGAGCTCCCAGAGAAAGTCAATGGCACGGGAGGTGAGTGGGTCATACATGGCTTAGGCCTTGAGCTGGAACCGCCCGGTCTCGGCCTTCAGCCGGTTGGACTGGGAGAACAGCTCGGCGCTTACAGCAGCAGACTCCTCACTGCTGGCAGAGTTGGTCTGCACCACTGCGGAAATCTGCCCAATGCCCTCAGTAACCTGCTCAATGGCCTCAGCCTCGCCCCGCACCGCGTCGGCAATCACGCCAATGTCCTGGTTCGAGTGGGTGACCAGCTCCAGGGTCTCGTGCAGGGAGGAGGACACATCGCCCACCAGCGCGCTGCCCCGCTCAGCGGCCTGCACGCAGTTGTCAATCAGGTCCTTCGTGGCCTTTGCCGCCTGGTCAGACTGGGCCGCCAGACTGCGCACCTCGCCGGCCACCACGGCAAAGCCCTTGCCCGCGTCGCCCGCACGAGCAGCCTCCACCGCGGCGTTCAGGGCCAGAATATTGGTCTGGAAAGCAATGTTCTCAATCGTGGCAATGATCTGGCCAATTTGCTGAGAGGTGCTGCTGATGTCCTCCATCGCGGCCACCATCTGCTTGACCTGGCTGCTGCTGGCCGTAACCTGCTGACCAGTGCGAGTGGCCCGGCTCTGGGCCTCAGCAGCCATCTCCACATTCTTTTTCGCGCTGCGGGACAGATCGTCCAAAGTAGAGTACAGCTCCTCTACCGAGCTGGCCTGCTCTGTGGCGCCCTGGGCGAGAGACTGGCTGCTGCTGGCCAGCTGGTCGGCGTTCTGAGAGATGCGCTGCTCCGCAGCCTTAATCCCCTCCAAAGCCGCAGAGAGCGTAGAGGTAAAGCTGTCAATGGAGGTCTGGATGGAGCGGAAATCACCTATGTAGTCGGTGAAGGTGCTCACATTGAAGTCTCCCTGAGAGACCTGGTCCAGAATCTGGTTGATATCCGCCACATAGCTGTCAATGAGAGCCATAGAGTTCCGTAGGATGCGGCACAGGTCGCCCAGCTCGTTTTGAGACTCATAGTCCAGCTTCAGCTCCAAACGCCCCTCCTGAAGCTGACGGCTGCGCTCAGTAATGTGCAGAATGGGTTTGATGACCTTTCTCATCACAAACTGAATGAGGCTGATCAGGCACAGCAGAGCCAGCAGCAGGCACACGCCCGCAGTGACATGCATGGTTGTGGTGGTGCTGTCCATTTTGGCGTTGCACACCTCGCTGAGCTCCCCGCCCCGCTCCACCACCTGGTCCAGCAGGCTCACCAGGGTGGAGAGATTAGTGAGAATGGTGTCCTGATAGTAGGCCTGAGCCTCCTCAGGCGAGGTCTCCATTGTGTTGAGCACATGGGTGGCAGACTCGTGAAGCTCCTTATGCAGGGGCTCCAGCTGAGAGCGCAGAGCCAGCACCTGGGGGTCCTCTGTGTAGGCCTCGCCATAGAGCCACTGACCCAGCACACAGGTGGTGGGGTCAATGCTGCCAGTGAACTCCGTGCCGGCATAAAGGGCGTTGCTCAGGCCAGAGGCCCACTTGTAGTGGGCGGTCTCTGCCTGCTGCGCCCGCTGCAGCAGGGCGTTTGCCTGCTGGGTCTCAGCCTGGGTGGTCTGAATGCGGAAAATGTTGAAGCTGGTAAGAAAGCTGAGCAGAAGCGTGGCAGACAAAGTAGCCACCACACGGATGGAAACAGAGCGCTTGATGCTGTTTTTCATAGGGAAACGTCCTTTCTCGAGCCCGGCCAGAGGCGGACGGGCAAATAATGCGGGTAGAGAAAAAAGCAGGGCACACTAACCGTCTTATTGTAGCACATTTCAACCCCAAATTGCAAGCCCCTTGTAGAGGAGAAAAGCGAAAACATGGCGGTTCCGGCAAACTTCCCCCAGCCCTTGTGAGCTGGCCGGCGGCAGGCCCATCAAAGGGTATGGGCGGCGCTCCCCCGGTCTGCCCATACTGTCGGCAGGCTTGCCCAAAACCTCTCTCTGGCAGTATGGGGCTTGGCCCTGGTACACCCGCAAATCAGGGGGACTTGGCCGGGCAGCATGGAAGCCGTCAGATAGGGGTATACCCCATTTATATGACAGCAGCGGCTGAGTGTTGACCAGGAAGTCCAGTCTGCCCTGTCAAAACAAACCGGCGCTCAGCTTTTTACATGCTGAACGCCGGTCTCTTTAGATGATAAGAGCAGATGCCTGGACCCTGTCATCCCCTCTATTTTTAAGCAGCCCTAAAGGTCTATTCCCCTGGGTTCAGCTTGGCATATATGTAGGTGTCCTTCCACACAGGGGCCCCGGTCTCGTCCTTCCAGAAGTAGACATTCCTTCTCAGGTGGGCCTCCCGCTGAAAGCCCAAGGCCTCCATCAGCCGCCAAGAGGCCTGGTTGCAGGGGTCGCACTCCCCGTAAATGCGGTGAGCCCCCTGAGAAAACGCCCGGCAAATCAGAGCCCGGCAGCCTTCCGCAGCATAGCCCTGCCCCCAATAGCCCCGGTTGAACACATATCCCAGCTCCAACGCTTCAAAATCCCGCTTGCCCAGGTAGACATTGCCAATCATTTTGTGGGTCTGCTTAAGCTCCACAGCAATCATCTCGTCGGTGCTTATGCGCCACGCCAGATTGTCCCTTGCCTCCTCAAGAGTCATGGGCTTGTAGGGCTCAAACTCCACCACCCTTTCATCAGACAGGTATTCAAACAGATCCTGCAGATCCCCTGGCTGATACCGCCTCAAAATCAAACGCTCTGTCTCCGCCAGAACCATTTTGCTTTCCATAACAAACGAGCTCCTTCCTCTATTCGCAGAATGTCTTTCCTTCCAAAAGCCCCCCTGCACGAGCAGCCATAGACGTGCTGAATCACCAGGTGTGTCAGGTGTGTCAACAGAATATAGAGGGTAAAAATATTAACCTCGTATATATAAGCCCCTGTTTTTAGCTGACACACCTGGCACACACCTCTCAAAACCCACCTGGTCAGCAGCCACCCCCAAACCGCGACTACCAACCCAGCTTTTCGCACTCAGTAGGGCTGGCTGTGCCTATGAGTTGGCTCCACCAACTCACCGCCCCGCGAATTGGGTCCAGCGTCACGCTGGGTTAGCCGATGAGCATGCGGCCTTCGGGGAGGATGGCGGGAGAGGGCTTGGCGCGCATCCAGATGGAAAGGCCGAAGGACAGGGGCCCCACCCGGCCAATAAACATGGTGACGCACAGAATCAACCGCGAGACAGGCTCCAACCGGGTGGTCACTCCTGCTGTCAGCCCCGCTGTGCCAAAGGCCGAAGCCGCCTCGTAGAGAACGTCAATAAACCGAATCTCCGGGTTCAGCAGACTGAGGGCCGTGGCGTCGGCAAACACCACCGCCAGCCCCAGCAGCACCACGGTCAGGGACTTGTACACCACCCCGGGCGCGAACCGGTGCCGGAGAACCGAGGCCTCCCCCCGCCCCCGCAGCGTGGAGCTGACCGCCGCCAGCAAAACCACCAGAGTGGTGGTCTTTACCCCCCCTGCCGTGGAGCCGGGACAGCCCCCAATAAACATGAGCGCCGCCGAGAGCACCTTGGTAAAGCTGGTCTGCGCTCCAATGTCCACTGAGGCAAAGCCTGCCGTGCGGGTGTTTACCGACTGGAACAGCGCCGCCACCAGCTTTTCCAATACATTCAGGTGGGACATGGTCTGGTCATACTCCAACAGAAAAAAGCCCAGCGTCCCCAGCCCCACCAGGGCCAGCGTTGCCCGCAGGCAAATCTGCGAGTGAAAGTTCAGCCGCCCGGCCCCCCGGCGGCGCAAGGGGGCCCGCAGCTTGCACAGATACAGGTCCCGCACCACCACAAAGCCCAGCCCGCCGGTGACAATCAGCCCGCAAATGGTCAGCGAGACCAGGGGGTCGCCGGCAAAGGCGGTAAGACTGCTGTTCCCCGGCACAAAGCCCAGAATGTCAAACCCTGCGTTGCAGTAGGCCGAAACCGCCACAAATACCGAGGGCCATACCCCCTGCACCCCATACTGGGGAACCAGCCGGAGCATCAGCAGGCCTGCGCCCAGGCCCTCACACAAAAAGGTGAAGCCCAGCATCAGCCTTAGCAATGCCGCTGCGTCCGGCATGTCGCTGCCGCTGGCCTCGCCCGTGAGCACCATCTCCCGCAGGCCCAGCCGCCGCCGGACCAGCAGGGAAAAGCCAGTGGCAAAGGTGGAAAGGCCCAGTCCCCCCAACTGAATCAGCGCCAGAAGAACCCCCTGGCCAAAGGGAGACCAGTGGGCAGTGGTGTCCACCACCGAGAGCCCGGTGACACAGGTGGCCGAGGTGGCGGTGAAAAGAGCGTCTAAAGGGTGGGTGAGGGTTCCTGCGGCAGAGGAGACCGGCAGCGTCAGCAAGAAGCAGCCAAGCAGAACCAGCAGCAAAAAGCTGGCCGCAATTACCCGCACAGGCGGAGCGGTTTTTACCCAAGCGGCCAACCGCCGCCTGAGGGCTGACAGGGAAGACATGCAATCACATCCCAAGGGTTTTTTCGTTTATTGTTTATAGAGAAATCACAGCTGAGAAGCAGCCAGCATTTTGCGCAGACCGGCCTTTTCCAGCAAAACTACAAGAGGCAGACCCAGCACAAGGCAGACCGCCAGCTCGCCCAGTCCCACAGTAAGGGCGCTGTAGCCGAAATTGGCCAGCGTGAAGGCAGACCAGGTGAAAGCCCCGTCCCCGTTGAGACAGGAGATCTCCAACCCCACCACAAGGGCATTGAGAATAACCGGCGGCAGTGGGGCCAGCAGGGGCAAGCCCTTGTACTGAATTTTGGAGACAGCCGCCGTGCCCAGCGCGGCCAGCAGCGTGGCGGCAGTGCCAAATACCCAGTCTACCATGCCCAAAGGGCTGCCCAGGTTGGCAATCAGACAGCCAACAGCCAGGCCGGGAATGGCAGCGGGAGTAAAAGCGGGAAGAACGGTGAGGGCCTCTGAAAAGCGGAGCTGCACCGGGCCGTATGCCAGATTAAGCATAGCGGCAGCATAGGTAAGGGCGGCGTACAGCGCGGCAATCACAGCGCTGAGCGCCAGAAAACGGACGTTGGTTTTGTTCGACATGATGGTTCTCTCCTTGTAATTAGTTTTGTTTAAGGTCAGGATATTTCGACTGACCGCTGCCGGGGCAAGAGCAGGCAGCTGATAAGCTGGCAGCTTATATAGAATACGACTTTTTGAAAAAAAAAGCAAGGCCTGGGCAAAGTTTTCCTTGCGCCCCAGGCCAAAAGAGGGTATAATAGAAAGACACAGCAGAATAATACGCGGGCATGGCGGAATTGGCAGACGCGCCAGATTTAGGTTCTGGTGGGCAACCATGCAGGTTCGAGTCCTGTTGCCCGCACCATGTTTGGACGTCACGTTTGATACAAAAAATATCTGCCGTGACGTAGAGAAAACCCCTAGAAATAGGGGTTTTCTTCTGTTTTGGAGTCAATTTAAGGTGCTGGAGCAAGCTAAATGGAGGCTTGTTCCAGCGCCTTTTGTTTATAAGCTACGAGGCAACTTTACACGATTACAGGCTTTTGCACCCATTTGCACCACGACCAATCATCAGAACTTATTCAGTTCTTTCGCCGCCATTTTGACCCGGTTTACTGCTCCGGGAACCAGGCCGGGTGCGGTTCGGGCGCTCCGGAGGAAGAATGATCCCGCTATCTGTAAGCCTACCATTACTTATAGTAAATGGTTTTATGCCGCCGGATATTGTTCCATCAGGGTTTATGGTGAAAATCTCGTCACTAGCTGGTCTTGCCGGTGCAGGCGATAGTGAGGGCACAGAATCCTCATGAGGAACTGGAATACTCCCCGAGTCAACGTCGGTTGCTCCATTGATAGGCTGAGAGATGTCAATAGTTGGCTGGCCTGCTGCCGCCAAAATGTGGTTAAGTGCAGCAGCTTTCTCTGTGTTTGTTACATGTCCGCCAGATAGCGCATCGTGTGCCATGGACACAAGCTGAGCCTGCTCAGCAGAACTCATAGTGTTCTGTTCGATACTCTCTGCCATACGGTTGAGCGCACCGGCGTTCGTACCGCCAATAGTCTGGGCGGAGTTACCCTTGATGACCATACTCTGCAACTGTTCCGCAACCTTTGGCTTCATATGGATATTAGCGTTACCCAATGCATCTCCGGCTGTAGCAACAATCTGACTGCGCTGCATGGCAGAATGCTCACTCAAAGTAACACCATTTTTCTCCAGCGCCGCCATGCCATCCAACGTATTGCTGATGCCTTGCAGAGCTCCTTCATCCGCTTCAGGTAGGGTCTGCGCCGTATAACTCGTCATACCAGCCTGTTCATAGTAATTGGAACGAGCCGTACCGTTTTGATCGGAGATCCCGTACTGCATACCATCGCTGGACTGGCCAAACGCCTTGCCGAAGTCCTTATTGGTAAAGTCGTTGATCATGGCGAATGTACCGCGGTTAGTCTTCTTGTACTGTCCGCCATATGTAGACGAGAGATGTCGGGCTGCTTGACTGAGGGCGGAATCCTGTGTTTTGGCAGCGGCGCTGGAGTAAAAGTCGCGGTGATTGTTCAGTACCCGGTTCATCTGGCTCTGGACTTGGCCACGGCCTTCATCTGTCTCGCTTAGAATATCCTGCAAGGCACGGACATTCACCAAGGCATTGCGGTCGGTGGGGTTAGCGTGGAGTTGCTCAAGGGCTCTGCCATATTCTGCGCCCACTACGGCAGCATTACCAGTGTTCATGCTGGACTCGTAGACACTACGGCGAGCCTTTGTATCATCAGCCAGCTGAGTGTTGGTTGCGTTTGCTTGTGCTGCCTCATAAGCTGGCGTACCCGGGGCCAGTAACTCTTGTCCACCACCCGCACGGATATCTTCTGATGCGGCGCGATTATAGGCGGCGGTGTGAAGAAAAAGCCTGCGTGCTGCACCGGGACGTAGCTCTTTTCCTTTTGCGCGCCTTGAATTCTGTTTTCTTTGTAGTTTCTGCGTAGCCTTTAGGTCATAACCCATCTGCCTCTGCCGCTGGAAATTCCTACCCCATTCAGAGCCACGAATGCCACGAGTAATACCACCGCCAAGATTCTTCCCGAACTGGGTTACTTTAGCTCCCAGGTTGCCTACAGCAGACATGGAGTTCCTCAAGATTGAGGGAATGAGGAAAAACGGTACGACTGACAGCAACATGGCTACAATTGTGAAGAACGCTCCCACATCGCCCTCGTGTCCTACTAATAGCAGGAGCGTGGACGCAAAATGACCGCCACCCATCAAGAGGCCACAGATTGGATAGACTAACAGCAAGCCTACGAATATTTTGCGCCATTTGTCGAAAATCGGCTTCGTGTTCGGTAGCGCATAGCACACGATGGCGACGGGGGCCAGCGCAACAAGGACAATGACGCCTGCCTGCCTCACGCCAAGTAAAAGCAGGAAGAAGAAAATGCTGATGAGGCACCCGATAACGGCTAAAATGATTGGGAACAGCCACAACTCCCACGGGATCTTTATAGCGAACACGGCAACAATCCCCGCTATTGCCGCTGTTGATGAAGCCGCACCGACTACGCCGCTAAACACGTCCATAAAGTTGAACGGGACACCTCTCACCCCATCTACCTCCACTGCATTAGCGGCGGTCTGCGCAAAGCTGTCAAACAGGTTTCGCACGCTATATCCAATTATGTTGGATAAATCTACTGCCAGCTGGCATAGAAGAAACGAGACGTTGACTAATACTACTACCATAATGAGACGCGGGAGTATTTTCTTTACATTGTAGTTAGATATTCCGATGCCAGTAAGTTCTGTGGGCGGGAATGCTATCTGCTCAGTAAAAATGGGGAGGGCCTGCCGTAATGGACAAAGCGCAGTTTGAACAGGAAAAGCAGTACGGCGCGGCGCTCGCCATCGCCAGCCGACTGTTGAAAAACGGACTGATCACGCTGGAGGAACACCAGAAACTTATGCAGGTGTTAGCGCAGGAGCTGCATCCAAAGCAAAGCTACTTTCCACTTTAAGCACCACGAGTATTCTGTGCTTATGCTGCTAAGCCACAGTTTATTGGAGGAGCTTTGCTCCTCCATCCAAAATACACAGTAACATCAACCAATATGCTCCGGTTTAGGAGCGCCGAATATCAACTATAACCAAAGAAAGGAGGCTTTCTGCCGTTTGGCGGTCAACAAATTTGACAGCCGCAATGCGCACTGCGAGAGGCGCATCTGCGGATGCCCTCGAAAAACCAGCTGACGTATTGCGTCTGTCGGAAAGGAGGACAAGTTCATTGTTTACCAACCACTTCGGCATCGAAATCGAGTTCACAGGCATCACCCGCAACAAAGCCGCGCGGATCGCCGCAAGCTTCTTGCACGGAACTATCACAGCAAACCACGACCATTATGATTCTTATTCCGTGAGAGCCAGCGACAACCGTGTCTGGAAGTTCATGAGCGATGCCAGTATCCTCTGCCAGAAAAAGCAGGGACGAGGGACTGTTTCCGCCACCGGCAAGTACAGCGTGGAGATGGTCAGCCCGGTACTGACGTATTATCAGGACATCGGGATTCTGCAAGGCTTGGTGCGGTGTTTGCGTAAGGCGGGAGGGTTTGCAAACTCTTCCTGCGGGATTCATATCCACTTGGATGGCAGCAACCACACGCCCAGGAGCATCCGCAACTTTGTCAACATCATCGCCAGCAAAAACGATCTGCTTTATAAAGCCCTGCAGATCGAACCGGCGAGGATGCGGTATTGCAAGAAGATGGACGCTTACCTTGTGGAACAGATGAACCAGCAGAAACCTACAGATTTTAGCCGGATCGAACACATCTGGTACCAGCACTTGGACGGCAATGCCGCCTGGCGGTACGGCTCGCGGGAAAATGTACACAGACACATTGGAAATGGAGGTACAGACCATGAATGATGGGAAATATTATGTTGCCTACGGCTCCAACCTTAATTTGGAGCAGATGAGCAGGCGCTGTCCTACGGCACAGATCGTGGGTACAACTACCCTACATAACTGGAAGTTAATGTTCAGGGGCGGCAGCTGCAATGCCGTAGCGACTATCGAGCGCGAGATGAGAGGTAAAGTCCCGGTGCTGGTCTGGAAAATCCAGCCGCAGGACGAGCTTTCCCTTGACCGCTATGAGGGGTGGCCCCATCTCTACCGCAAGGAGACTCTGCGGCTGACAGTCGGGGGCTGCCGGATTTATGCCATGGCCTACATCATGAATGAGAAAGGCCATCCTTACGGCGCACCCTCTGACCATTATCTAGACACGATCTGGGTGGGTTACAAAAGCGCAGGCTTTGACACTCGGATTCTGCAAAATGCCGTGATGAATTCTAAGGAGGCAGCAAGATGAACACAAGAATAAAGGAACAGATTATGGCAATCCGGGATTCCGGCGAGACAAATATGCTGGACACCCGCACCGTGCAGTACATTGCAAACCGGGAGGGGTTCTACGAGTTAGTGCTCTTTATTGAAAAACACAGGCAAGAGTACGTGAACTTCATTTTTACTGGAAAAGCATAAAAGACACTTGCTTTTTCTCTCTGTTTGAGTGACTAATAGAGAGTAATCAAAACAAAGGAGTTTTATCATGCGTGAACTGCACTACAACGTAACCGGCGAGCGCCGCAAAGCGCTGGCGACAGCTATCAGCGAGATTCTTGGTAAAAATGCAGTGTACTTAGGAGCACCCACTTTTTCCTATCAGGTCGGATTCTGCACGATTAGCAAAGAAGGGACGGTAACATTTTCTACACCGGTTCCAGCTGAAGCTGCCACTCTCCGTGAAAAACTTCAAACGCGTGGCTTTGCAGCAGTTGAGCCAGTTGACGAACCTGACCAGCTTACAGTAGAAATGCCGCGAGAAGGCTTTTCCGAGGATGCCTACTGCAAACTCCAGATGATTATCCGCAGCAAAGAGAAGCTTCTCAAAAAGGCAATCGGCACGGATACGTTGGAAATCCAGATGTCATCCGAGAAAATATTCTTCCCTTGGTTTACTCTGCATGGTCAAGCGGGCGAAGCGGATGCTTATACCCGTTTAGTAGCCGCGCTCTGCGATATGGCTAAGAACATAACAAGGGTAACCGCCAGGGAGCGCGACGTTGAGAATGAAAAGTTTACGTTCCGCTTGTTCCTGATCCGCCTGGGTTTTGTGGGTGCTGAGTACAAAATGGCCCGCAAAATCCTGCTTCAGAACCTCAGCGGCAACAGCAGCTGGAAAAGCGGGCATCCGCCAATACGGTAAACACAAAATGAAGGGGGTGCACCTTATGAGAAATAACGGCTTTCCCAGCCGGGAGACTGTGGCGAGAGTTCGCCGCATGTACCCGGTCGGCTGCCGGGTGGAGCTTATGTATATGGATGATCCATATAGCAGGCTCACGCCCGGTGAGCGCGGCACCGTCAGGGCTATAGACGATACCGGCACAGTATTCGTGAGCTGGGACTGCGGCTCTGGTCTGGGCGTCGTTTACGGCGTTGACCGGATCAGGAAGCTGTAACCCAAAGGGGGTTCCGGTTTGGAATCCCCTTTATCATTAAGAAGATATTTTGTTGTTGAGTATAAGCTGTAAAACTTCTGTAGTCAATACAAAAAAGGAAGCAAAGATGCGTAAAATCACAAAACTGGAGGCCGCTAAGCAGACGGTGCAGCGCAAACGTGTGGCTGCATATGCCCGTGTGTCTTCCGGGAAGGATGCCATGCTCCATTCCCTGTCGGCTCAGATTAGCTACTACAACAGTTATATCGGCAGCCGGGGCGACTGGCAGCTTGTGGGCATCTACGCGGACGAGGCGCTGACAGGAACCAAAGAGGATCGTCTGGAATTCCAGCACATGCTGGCAGATTGCCGGGAAGGCAAAATTGATATGATTATCACGAAATCTTTAACCCGCTTTGCGCGAAATACGGTAACACTTTTGGAAACTGTCAGAGAATTGAGATTATTGGGGGTGGATGTGTATTTTGAGAAAGAAAGCATCCACACCCTGAGTGCCGATGGAGAGCTAATGCTGACTTTGTTGGCGTCCTTTGCGCAGGAAGAAAGCCGGTCAGTTAGTGAGAACATGAAGTGGCGCATCCGCAAGATGTTTGAACAGGGTCGGCCTAATACGGGGCGCATGCTGGGCTACAGGCTGGTCGATGGCGCGCTGCAGATTATTCCGGAGGAAGCGGAAGTTGTGAAGATGATATTCTCTGACTATCTTTCCGGGATGGGCAAGAATGCTATCGTAAAGAAATTGATCCGCCTGAAAATTCCTCCGCTGCGCAGTGCAGAATGGCAGGAGAGCACTGTATACAGGATTCTACGGAACGAAAAATATACGGGCAATATGCTGCTACAAAAAACCTACCATCTTGACCATATAAGCAAAAAGAGGATGATCAATCACGGTGAACTTGCTCAGTATTATGTAGAAAACAGCCACGAACCCATTATTGATAAAGATACCTTTAACCGTGTGCAGCGCGAGATAGACCGAAGGGCTGAAAAGAGTGGCTTGCTTCATAAACAGCCTACAGCGTTTCCGTTCACTGGTATCTTGCGGTGCGGCATATGTGGGAAATTCTATAGGAGGCGTATTACACATGCCGGAAGCAAGTATATGAAAGCTGCTTGGATTTGTCCCACCTTTGTTAACAGGGGGAAATCGGCCTGCCCTTCCCGACAGATTCCGGAAGACATCCTTGTCAGGAAAACCGGTGAGATGTTGCAGGCAGCCGAGTTTGACCGCGATACGCTTTTGGCGCGTGTGACGGAGATAATTGTGTCCGCACCCAATCAGCTTACCTATGTGTTTAAGGATGGCCGCACGGAAGTCGCTGCTTGGCAAAATCAATCCCGCCGTGACAGTTGGACGGAAGAAATGAAACAGGCAGCGCGGGAGCGAGCCGCAGAAAATGCCAAAAGGAGGCGCAAAAATGGAAATGCCTAATAGGAAAGTCCATAAGATCGAAAGAAAAATCAGCCTGTCTCAAGGTGCTGACATTTCCCAGCATAAGCGCCGGGTGGCGGCATATGCCCGTGTTTCTACTGATTCTGACGAGCAGCTTTCCAGCTATGAGGCCCAGGTGGACTTCTATACCCGATACATTAAGAATAACCCGAAGTGGGAGTTTGTATCGGTCTATACGGACGAAGGCGTGACAGGTACGAACACCAAGAAACGTGATGGCTTTAACCAGATGGTGGAAGATGCCTTGTCCGGCAATATTGACCTGATTTTGACAAAATCCATCAGCCGGTTTGCTCGGAATACTGTTGACACTTTGACCACGATCCGGCGCTTGAAGGAGAAGGGGGTAGAGGTGTATTTTGAAAAAGAAAATATCTATACACTGGATGCCAAGGGCGAGGTGATGATTACGATCATGAGCAGCCTTGCACAGGAGGAAAGCCGCTCTATCAGCGAGAACGTTACATGGGGTATACGGAAAAGCATGGCAGACGGTAAAATCATTTTGGATTACAAGCACTTCCTCGGTTACGAAAAAGGTGAGGATGGGTTGCCCAAAATTGTGGAGGAGGAAGCAGAAATTGTCCGAAAAATCTACACTCTTTTTCTTGAAGGCAACACCGTTCGTGAGATTGCGGATTATTTGACCGGGCAGGGTATTCCAACGCCTGCTGGTAAAGCGAAGTGGTCAGTGTCTACTATCACGAGCATCCTCCAAAACGAAAAATACAAAGGTGACGCTCTTTTGCAAAAGACATATACTGTAGATTTCCTCTCCAAGACTGTAAAAAAGAATAATGGCGAGGTACCGCAATACTACATACAGAATTCTCATCCTGCAATTATTGACCCGGACACTTTTGAGTTGGTGCAGAACGAGATTAAGCGGCGCAGGCCGGGAAGGCGGCAGCTGCACCGGAACAGTCCTTTTACCGCTAAAATCATTTGCGGCGAGTGCGGTGGTTTCTATGGCAGAAAAGTCTGGCACAGCAAGAGTAGGTATCGCAACTATATTTGGCGGTGCAATGAGAAATATGAGGGAGATAAGGTTTGTACTACGCCAAATTTGCGTGAAATCGACCTTGAGAGCGCTTTTGTGGAAGCCTTCAATCGGCTGCTGGGCGATAAGGCTCAATATATTTCTCGTTTTGAGAAACTGCTTCCGATACTGGCGGATACCAGTGCCTTGGAAAACCAGTTGGGAGATTTGGAAAAGCAGCACACTGCGATGTTGGATGACCTTCGCGCTTATATGGAAGAAAACACACGGCATGTGCAGGATCAGGCGGAGTACAATAGACGGTTTTCTGAGATGGATGCTGCCTGTTCTGCTCTTGAAAAACAGATTAACAACGTAAAACAACAGATTCTTGCACAGCAGGGCCGAAAGGAGCAGATTAAGAGATGCCTGTACGAACTACGGCAATGTGATTCCCTCTTGGAGGAGTTTAGCCTGAACTTGTGGAACTCCATGGTAGAATCCGTCACTGTAGCCGCTGATGGTACGTTGACTTTTAGGTTTAGGGATGGGACGGAGATACCGGTCATTGTACCTAAGAAGAAGTAGCGGATAGCTGTAGTACATTTTTAGAGCCTGCGGAGGATCCTCCGTGGGCTTTTACTTTTAACTGGAACATAACAGAAGAAAAAATTGATTTTAAAAGTAGAAAGTGATATAATACTTGTAGTAAAATATATTCTTGTTTCAATGATATTCGGAGGTGGATTAGATGGACTTCAATAAACTAAGAGCGAAAAAAGTCAGAAGCGTAGTTACGGATCCTGTAGAAATCTTTCGAAGGCTTCCGAAGCCTGAAGGAATAAATGATCTATACACTAGCCAAGCAGAAGTGCTTAATGCATGGTTTGCCAACAGACAAGCTAAAGATACTATTCTTAAGCTGCATACTGGTGGTGGGAAAACTTTAGTGGGCCTTCTTATCGGACAGTCTTCTTTGAATGAAACTGGTGAACCAGTGCTCTATCTGGTTCCAACAGTTCAACTGGTTCGCCAGACTATTGAGAAGGCCATGGCCCTTGGTATTCCCACTGTACCATATGTAAGAGGAGAACCGCTGAACGCTGATTTTGTTAATGGGAAAGCTATAATGGTGGCTACTTATAGAGCATTGTTCAACGGAAAGAGTAAATTTGGTTTAAGGGGATCACCTTCACCACAAAATGTTTCTACCATCATACTGGATGATGCGCATGCTGCATTTTCAGTAGTAAGGGAGTCATTTACTATAGAGGTTTCTAGAGATAATGATATATACAATGAACTTTCAAGCCAATTTAGACAAGTATTTGGAGAAGTAGGTAAACTGGGCACTTTTGATGATATCGTTTCGAATAAAGAATATGCAATACTGGAGATCCCATATTGGGCATGGCACCAAAAACTGGATGTTGTTCGAGAAATACTTAAAAATGATAGCTTTGGACTCGAGTGGGCCTTACTGCGTGACCAACTACATCTATGCCATGCGTTGATCAGTCGGCGTTCTTTTACTATTACACCCATACAACCACTAGTAAATTTGTTTCCAACTTTTTTTGACGCACCGCATCGAATTTATATGTCAGCAACAATAGCTGACGATAGTGATATCGTAAGAACATTCGATGTTGATCCAGCAGTGGTTAACACTACGCTTTCGTCACGATCTTTAGCCGGTATTAGTGAGCGAATGATTTTAATTCCGGATTTAATGCCGTGCAAACCAAACTTAAATAATGTATTAAAGGCACTATTTAACCAGACTGCTTCTGCAAATTTGGGCGCAGTTGTCTTGACATCATCAGACCAAAAAGCACAACAATGGGGGAAGATAGCCACGCCTGTAACGGGCACCACAGATGTCGAAAGGAAGGTCATTGCCCTGCAAGAGAAGAAAGAGTTAGGGCCATTTGTGTTTTCAAACAGATATGACGGAATGGATTTACCTGGCGATTCTTGTCGTTTATTAGTGTTAAGCGGACTTCCATCCGGCACTTCAAACTATGAATTATTTAAAGCAAGTGCACTATACGGTGGAAAAACAATCACTAAGATGATGGCACAAAGAATTGAGCAAGGGATAGGACGCGGTTCCAGGGGCGCAGGCGACTATTGCGTGGTGATTCTTACCGGTACTGATTTGTCCGGATGGATTTCAAAGAAAGCAAATTTTGCTTTCTTAACGAGCGCCACAAGAGCTCAATTAGAGATTGGGGAGGAAATCAGCAAAGAAGTCACGGACATAGAAGGGATTATCAATATCGTACAACAATGTTACAATCGGGACAAGGATTGGATTGAATATCACGCTGAAAGTCTCGCTGAACTTACCGATAGCGACTCGCAAAATAAAGACTTAGAAGAAGCAGGTGTTGAGCGTAAGGCTATTAATCTGTGGCAAGATGGTCATTATGAAAAAGCAATTAAGACTATTGACAAATATCTTGAAAAGAACAACAGTATTGATAATCAGACGAGAGGGTGGCTGGTACAGCTGTCAGCAAGAATTGCTGACAGCTGGGGAAATAGCAGTTTAGCTGAGGATAAGCAACAAAGAGCGTACGCGCTGAACAGAAATCTTATTCGGCCCAGAGTTCGTCCCCCGTATCTCCCACAGCCGCGCCATCAAAGTCAATCTGAAGAGATAGTACGTCAGATTAATGAATTTCGCGATCATAGAGGCTTTTTGAAAGCATTTGAAGAAAATGTTTCGTACTTGAATCCGAACTCATCAGCCAACCAGTTCGAACAATCTTTATGTGAGTTAGCAAAAATGATAGGTATTTATGCTGAACGCCACGATGATAACGGCGAGGGGCCAGATGTACTTTGGCTACTACCTGATAAGGTGGGATTTGTAATAGAAGCAAAGAGCCGCAAGAAGGAGCAAAATGCACTGACAAAAGAAGAGCATGGTCAATTGCTGGTTGCGGATGAATGGTTTACGAGGAACTACCCAGACTATAGAAGTGTTCGCATCAGTGTTCATCCAACTAATCAAGCCACGAAGGTTGCTGAAGCAGGCGGGTCATATGCGCTAACCTTCAAGGCCTTGGAATCACTTATATCTGATGCGCGTGCAGTCCTAACAAAACTCTGTGAATCTAAACTAGACACAGAAGATATAATTGCGGAATGCGATGTTCTTCTGGAAAAAACCAATATCAGGCATGATAGGATTTTAGACGCATATCTCCGTCCATTTGAAGAAACTGAGTAGGGGTAAATGTCGAGATTCCGTGTACAATCGTGTTCAATATAGGTGCGCGGTTTCGATCTTGTCTCATTCGTGACGTCCTAGCACATCCTAGGAAAACCAAAAAGATATTTGGGCAAAAAACCGCGCGATGAGCGCGGTTTTTTTGCATCTCGGAGGTCTGGATTTCAAAAGCCAAAAATGGGGAAGGCAAAACGGCTCTTTTGCCTTTCCCCCCTACACAAAGCAAACCTACTGAAAAGGCAGGCCCCCTCCCGATAGACACATATGCAGCATATGTGTCTATCTTTGAGCCGCCTCATGAATGGGCAGCACATAATTGTTTGTAGAACAGCCATCCTAACCCATCGAGGTGATGAAATGGATTCTGTTTGGACGCAAACCGCAGAACCGCCCCGGTTCGCTCCTCTGGAGAGGGACCTGCGCACGGATGTGCTGATCATCGGCGGAGGGATGGCTGGGGTGCTGTGCGCTTATCAGTTGGCCCGGGCCGGCGTGGACTATGCTTTGGTGGAGGCTGACCATATTGGCAGCGGCATCACCAAAAACACCACCGCGAAAATAACCTGGCAGCATGGACTGATTTATGACAAGCTCATCCGGGAATTTGGCGTTGAAACAGCCCGGCTCTATTTGCAGGCAAACCAGGAGGCGCTGGGCCGGTTTCGGGAGCTTTGCAACGAAATTGCCTGTGACTTTGAGGAAAAGGGCGCTTTCGTCTACTCGACAAATAACCGGCACAAAATCGAACGGGAAGCTGCCGCGCTGGAACGTTTGGGGGCCTCAGCATCCTTTGAAAAGGAGCTGCCCCTGCCTTTTCCCATAGCCGGAGCAATACGGCTGCCCCAGCAGGCACAGTTCCACCCCTTGAAATTTTTGGGGGCAGTTTCCCGGGGCCTGCAGATTTTTGAGCATACCAAAGTCTTAGAGTTAATGCCCGGCAGAGCGCGCACAACGGGCGGGACGGTCTCTGCAAAGAAAATCATCATTACTACCCACTTCCCCATTCTCAATAAGCACGGCGGCTATTTTATTAAGCTGTATCAACAGCGCTCCTATGTACTGGCCCTGGAGGATGCGCCGGATGTAAATGGAATGTATGTGGATGAACAAGAGGGCGGTCTGTCCCTTCGGAACCACCAGGGGCTTCTGCTGCTGGGGGGCGGCAGTCACCGGACTGGTAAGCCAGGAGATTGGAAGGGACTGGAGGCCTTTGCCAGGCAAAGCTATCCCCAGGCGCGGATTGCCGCTAAGTGGGCCACCCAGGACTGCATGAGCCTTGACGGGGCGCCTTATATCGGGCAGTATGCCAAGGGTACGCCCGACCTCTATGTTGCCACTGGGTTCAACAAGTGGGGAATGACTTCCTCCATGGCAGCTGCCGCTTTATTGGCAGACTTGGTGAGCGGCTGTGAAAACAAATACGCCCAGGTGTTTCAGCCCTCCCGGAGAATACTCCGCCCACAACTGGCTGTGAATGGATGGGAGGCTGTGGTTAACCTGCTGACTCCCACTGTCCCCCGCTGCCCGCATATGGGCTGCGCGCTGAAGTACAACGCCGCCGAGCACAGCTGGGACTGCCCCTGCCACGGGTCGCGATTCAGAGAGGATGGGGCGCTGATTGACAATCCCGCAACAGATGATAAAAAACGAATGTGATTGAAAAACACGGCCCAAGTCGATGTTAGGGCCGGTTTAAAAAGGAAAGAAACGCCGTCTTTTTACCCAGAAGCGGCCGCCTCCGACACCGAAAACCGCAAGCTATACAGGCAAGTACAGCTTGCGGTTTCGCTTTGAAATGGGCTGCGGGTGGTCCAAAATCCGGCATTCTTCTGTTTTTAAACCGGAAAAATGCTGGATTTTTGACCAGAAATGAGGGGTTTCAAGGAAAAAACCGCAAGAGAGGCTGCCGCTTTTCGAGGATTTTTGACACCGAAAGCTCCATTTCTGGCCAAAACAGACAATATTTTGGGGTTTTAAAACAGACTCTAGCAGGAATTCATGGATTAGACTGACAAAATCGCGAAAGCGCGGGGCAACGCTGTCTATAAACAGGTTGGATTCTTCCATATTGTCCCTTATTAGGATTGCCTTTTTCTTACAGGAATCCACACCTCATACCGCGCGTTTTGAGGGTCAGGATTCAGGTATACCTCCATGTCCGGCGCGTTGGCATACTCATATCCAGAAGCAGGCAGCCATTCTGTAATTATACGCTGTTCCAGCTCCTGAATGGATTGGTTTGTGCCCGACCCTGGAAAAATTGCCCAAATGGATGCGGGCACAGTGTATTCCTCAAATTCACTGTGACTTTTTGTGCTGGAAACAGCAATGAAATATTTCCACTCTTCATCATCATGGCACGCGCTTACGCCTAATAAGCCCATGGGAGGAGCATCCATCACACCGGCCAATTTTTGAATCGTTCCATTCGCAGCCGCCTCCTGCCACATTTTGGGAACAGCCATAAAGTTTTGCTCAAGCTCCTTGTACAGCGGCGCGGATATGCCAATAATCCGAAATGCGTCTTTGGTCTCTATTCGATAATTCATTTCTTCACCCCCTTTAACAGCAATGGTAAATGTAATGGGAGGGAATGATTTTACAGATACGCCATCCTGTTTGACCGCAGATGGAGCTATGCCGTGGATGCTTTGGAAAGCCCGGTTGAACGCAGTGGGAGAACGGTAGCCATATTTTTCTGCAATATCGATAATTTTTTCATTTTTGCTCTGCAAGTCCACAGCGGCTAATGACATCCTTCTTCTTCGGATATATTCCGACAGAGTAGTACCAGCCATGTAGGTGAACATTCTTTGATAATGATAGGCAGAGCAACAAGCAATCTGCCCAAGCCGCTTATAGTCAATCTCACTGGTCAAATGTTCTTCTATATAAGCGATACTCTGGTTCAGCCTTTCGACCCAGTCCATTGAGACACCTCCGTTGTCAACAACATTTGCCTCTATCTTAATTATACCAGCATTTGAAAAAGTCTTCCTCTCAATACCTGCACAAAAAAGAGAGCGCAGACACTGCGCTTGTTTTGATTATTCCTGCAATAAGTGCAGCTCTATTATACTGAAATAAGAATGGGATGTCAAAGCTGCGGTGAAATAAAATACCGCCAAAGCAGCGTATGGGGGGCCGATCAAGCGGCGGCCAGTTGGGCCGGGACAGCCCCAAGGAGAGCAGGAGGGGACCTCTGCTCTGATTTAAGCCAAGATTTCCCATTCTATCATTGACAAACCTCTGCCGGACGGCCTATAATGAATTAAGGTTTTAAAGAGTAGCCCCCAGGGATATGCAGTGATGGGACTGGGGACACAGGGCAGCGCGGTTGTCTTGTGTCCTGGCCTCCGCCTTTGCGCTATCCTGGGAGCCGCGCTATGGCCTGCCTGAAAACGGGATAGCGTTCCCTTTGCCCGGCGCAGGCAAAGGCGGCTATGGGCGGGCCCTGGCGGGAAGCCTGATGAAGCAAAACAGGAGTGTATTGATGATGAAAAGTATTCGCAGAAAAATCACAACATGTTTGATCGCCACCGTGCTCATCGCATTGTTGACGGTGGGGGCCTTTAGCATGGTGCTGAACTACCGGAGCACCTTGTCTACGGTGGAACAGATGATGGGGGAAACGGCCGTGCTGGCAGGAGAGCGCATCCAGCAGGAGCTGGAGGCCTACCGGAACGTTGCCATGGACACGGGCTGCATCCCTCAGCTTTCCGGCAGCGATGTGCCCGTGGAGGAAAAGCGCGCGATTATAGACGAGCGGGTGAGTATGCACGGCTTCCAGCGCGGCAATATTGTGGGCGCGGATGGCGTCAGCATATTTGATGGGAACGACTACTCTGACCGGGAATATGTGCGGCAGGCCATGGCAGGGAACGTCTATGTGTCAGAGCCGCTGATCAGCAAGATCACCGGCGAGCTCTCTATTATGGTGGCCGCGCCCCTGTATGACGGCGGGCAGCAGGGCGGGGATATTGTTGGCGTAGTGTATTTTGTGCCCCCCGAGACCTTCCTTAATGACATTGTCTCTTCTATCAAGGTCAGCGACAGCAGCCATGCTTATATGATCAATAAAAATGGCGACACCATTGCTGACAACACCCTGGAGACCATCACCACCGAGAATGTTGAGCGGGAAGCCCAGAAGGACTCCTCCTTACAGGGGTTGGCGGATATCCATGAGGCCATGCGCCAGGGAGACAGTGGGTTCGGCAGCTTTCAGGCGGCAGATGGGCCCCGCTTTGCAGCCTATGCCCCGGTAGGGGGAACGGACGGTTGGAGCGTGGCCATAACAGCCATGAAAAAGGATTATCTGGCTGATACATATTTTGGCATGTTTATCAATGTGGGTGTTACCCTGCTCTCGATCCTGGCTTCTATCGTAGTGGCTTTAAAGCTTTCCAGCAATATCAGCGTGCCCATGCAGGCCTGCGCCCGGCGCATGAAGCAGCTGGTGGCGGGCGACCTGGATTCCCCTGTGCCCCAGGCCCAGGGACAGGATGAGACCGCGGATCTGACACGGTCTACCGGGGAGCTGGTGGCAGGCCTGCATACCATTATCCAGGATATCAGCTACCTGTTGACAGAAATGGCAGGGAAGAACTTTGATGTGGCGTCCTCCCACCGGGAGGCATATGTGGGCAGCTTCCAGGGAATCCTGGAAGCCATGCGCACCCTGAAGGTCCAGTTGAGCGCTACCATGCGTCAAATTGACGGGGCCGCAGGGCAGGTGTCCGCCGCCAGCAGCCAGGTTTCCAGCGGCGCCCAGACTTTGAGCCAGGGCACGGTAATGCAGGCAAGCTCTGTGCAGGAGCTCGCCGCCACGATTTCCGACATTTCGTCCAGCGCAAAGCGCACGTCTTCTGCGGCTGAGGAAGCCGGCCATTTTGTGGAGCAGGCAGGGGCGCAGCTGGGCATCAGCGTGAACTATGTGGGCGAGCTTAACAGTGCTATGGAAAAAATATCCAATTCCTCTACTGAGATTTCCGTCATCATTGCAACCATAGAGGATATTGCTTTCCAGACCAACATTCTGGCCCTGAACGCTGCGGTGGAAGCCGCACGGGCAGGGACCTCTGGCAAGGGCTTTGCCGTAGTGGCCGACGAGGTGCGCCGTTTGGCCTCTAAATCTGACGAGGCTGCCAAGGCCACCAAGGATTTGATCGAGCGTTCTATTTCCGCTGTCAATGAGGGCAACGGGACTATGGCCAAGGTTACCGACGCCCTGGAGCGCACCAATGCTTTGGCAGGCAATGTTACCGCTCAGATGGACATTGTGGTGGACGCCGTGGAGAACCAGACGGAAGCCATCGCCCAGGTGACCGAGGGCATCGACCAGATTTCCTCTGTGGTGCAGACCAACAGCGCCACCTCGGAGGAAAGCGCCGCCGCCAGCCAACAGCTTTCGGCAGAGGCGTCCAGTCTGAAGCATCTGGTGGAGCAGTTTACCCTTGCGAAAGAGTAAAGCTACCCGAAGGACAAACTCATGATTTTCAGCGGCCTAGCCCCCACAGGCGGGCGGCATAGGGAAGGGACCCTGCCTTTTGCTGGCAGGGTCCCTTTTTGCTGGGGGTATGGGTTAACGCGTTTGCTAAATGGTTCTAAATGATTCCTACTTTGAGGTATAAACATGGTATTCAGGATAAGGACATCCAAAAAGACAATGAACCTATTCGCAGAAATAACAGCAAGTACCAAATACGCACCGTTTGTTCTCTCGAAATTATCCATTTCAATGTCTATTAAGAGTGGAAAGAAACTATGTGAAGCGGATTTTAAAACGGATAGTTTTGGCCTTGACTTAAATCGTCAGATCATCACTGGCGAATGGGACGAGTTATATAAAGGCCTAATTGAAATGTTTGAAGATATCCATCTCAGCGATGATGACTATTTTCAGAAGTACCTTAAGGCGCATCTGGACCGCGGAGCGAAGATGATTCACAGCGAGTTCAAGTATAATGACGACTTCCTGCTCGCATTGCTGTGTGGCACAAGCGGACTATGACGTTCTGCTAAAAATGCGAATATGGCTTGGCAAAAAAGTTCTTAAAAAGGAGGGGATTGCCAGTGGAACGAGCGTCATTGCTTTTAGTCTCTCATATGGAAGAAAAGAAGATTTTTGCCAGAAACAGCGGAGGACGGCAGAACCCTTGCGTGCCCCCGTGCTACGCCCAGTAGCTGCGGAAGAGATGCGGCTGCTTACAGAGAGAAAGAAAAAGCCCTCCTCTGGGAAGGAGGCCGGCTTTTTGGGTCAGGACCCGGGGGATATCAGCGGTGTTGCTGCTGCGAGGGAAGTTGGCGAAGGCTGGCTTTCGAGTGGTTTTAAGATGAAACCACACCCCAGTTGGCCCCGAAGGAGCGGCGGGCTACCTGTTCCAGAACCCTTTGAAAAAGTGGACGAAACTTTTCTGAACGCTCAGCGAGGCCTTGTTTATGGATTCTTTGTTTTGGGGGGCTACTGGGCGGGGGCGTTTTGACGTTATGGGGAGGGGGCGGCTTTGCCCCGTGAAAAAAGGACGTTTCAGAGAGAAACGTCCTTTTGGGTTTGCAGCTTTAGCATAAAGTATCGAGCAAAGCGAGATAGCAAAGGAGAGTTATGCGGCGCAAAAACACGAGAAGGAGGTAGAGACTGAGACGTTTACGGGTAGGGGAGTGGTCAGTGTGCCAGGGCGTGTCCCCATAAGCTGAGTATGCGGATTTTTGAGCAGATTCCAGGCAAGAATTTGCAGTGTTGCTTGCGACTCTTATGTGCCTTGCGCACCTCAAGAATTTTTGGCGCAGAAGATGGCAAAATCTGTCCAAAAGGCGCGTGCGAACGCTTATGGGAGCACGTTCTAGGAAAGTCTTTTGCAGTACCTTTTGGGAGGTGGCTGGAGCTATGCGTTTTATGCGCGGGTTTGGTTGTTCAGACGGGCCTATTCTCCGAAAATGGCCTGCGCCTTTTGCATGTGCTCCGCGATTTTTACCCCAAAGGGGCACCGGGCCTCGCACTGGCCGCACCCGATACAGGCCCCGGCCTTGACGGACAGGGCGCGGTAGTGCTCCCGCACGGTTTCGGGGACCATATGCTGGGCCCCGCACAGGTCGGCAAACTTGTTTACGCTGGCAATGTCAATGCCCACGGCGCAGGGGGCGCAGTGGCCGCAGTACATACACTGGTCGGTGAAGGAATGGGCCGGGCAGCTGCTCAGCAGTTGGGCGTAGTCCCGCTCCTGCTCGCTGGCCTGGCAGTAGGCTGTGGCCTGCAGGAGCTCCTCCTGGCTGGCGGCTCCGGTGAGGACTGTAGCCACGCCGGGGCGGGTGAGGCAGTAGTGGAGGCACTGGGGAACCGTCATGGCTGCGCCGAAGGGGGAGGCCTCCTTGTTCAGCAGGGCCCCGCCGCCGTAGGGCTTCATGACTGTTAGGGCCACCCCCTGGCTCTCGCAGAGGCTGTAAAGCTCCAGCCTTTCCGGGTCGGTGCGAGAGAGCACGTCTGGGGCCTCGTAAGTAGACTTTTCAAAGAGCACATTCAGGTCCTCGTTGGGGGGAACCATGTCGTAGGCCGGGTTGATGCTGAACATGATCACGTCGGTCAGGCCGGTTTTCACCGCCTGAATGGCCATGCGGGGGTTGTGGGTGCTCATGCCCAGAAAGCGGATGGTTCCGGCAGCTTTCTGCTCTTTGGTGAATTCCAGCACCGGGCCCTGAAAGACCTGGTCAAAATCCTTCTGTTGGTCCACATAGTGGATCATGCCCACATCCACATAGCTGGTGCGAAGCCGGTCCAGCAGGTCGGCAAAGGAGGCCTTGACCTGGTCCATGTTCCGGGTGCGCTTATACTGGCCGTCGATCCAGGCAGAGCAAATGTGGGCCTGCAGAATGAACTTTTCCCGCCGTCCCTGCATGGCCTGACCAAAAGCGCCGCGCACATGGGGCTCGGGGCTGAAAAGGTCGAAATAGTTCACGCCGGCGTCAATGGCAAGGTCCAGCAGATCGGCGGCAGCATCCATGCTCAGGTTGACAAGGGCTTCGCAGCCCAGGCCGATCTCCCCTACCTGCAGGCCGGTGCGGCCTAAGGTTCTGTAATTCATAATCTGTGGCTCCTTCCTGTGATGTATTGGACAAAGTATACAACATTTTGGCCTGAATAGCAAGAGGAAAAGGGGAAAGTGCGCGGCGTTTTTCCCGGGCTCGGGATTCTTCTGGAATATGAGGGAGAGAAGGAATCAAAGCCTTGCTTTTCGGCGGTGGGCATGGTATACTGTTTGAACAATCACCCAATCTTTTCCGAAAGGAGCCCTCTCCATGACCGCTATTCCCATCTGGTCTCCAGAAGAGTACAGCTATTCCATGTCCGCAGGCTTTGTCCCTTTTCTTGTCCCCTATCTTCATGACAGCCCTGGCCCTTGGCCGGTTATGCTGGTGATTCCCGGGGGCGGCTACTGTTTTGTCTCGCCCACAGAGGGCGAGCCTGTGGCCAAGCGGTTTTATGACGAGGGCTACAACGCCTTTGTGCTCACCTACACAGTCAACCCCTTGGGGAACGCCCCCCTGGGGCTGCAGCCCTTGCAGGACATTGCCCGGGCGGTGCGGCTTATTCGCAGCCGGGCGGGGGAGTTTTGTATTGACCCGGGCAGGCTGGCAGTGTGCGGCTTTTCCGCCGGGGGGCATCTGGCGGCCAGTCTCTGTGTGCACCATGGGGACGTGGAGGACAAGGACCCCCGTTACCGGGAGATTTCTGCCCGGCCTGACGCGGCGGTGCTCAGCTACCCGGTGATTACCAGCGGCGCGCTGGCCCACCGGGGGTCTTTTGACGCGCTGTTGGGGCCGGACGCCTGTCAGCAGGAGCTGGACTATATGAGTCTGGAAAACCATGTGACGGCCCACACGCCGCCTTGTTTTCTCTGGCAGACCATGGAGGACGGGGCGGTGCCGGTGGAGAACAGCTATTTGTTTGCCGGAGCCTGTCAGGCCAAGGGGGCGCCCTATGCCCACCATGTGTTCACCAGGGGGCAGCATGGGCTCTCGCTGGCAGACGAGAGCTGGCTGGCCGGGGAATTCGGCGAGCCCTACACCATGGCCCAGTCAGCGGCCCTGCGGGACCAGGTGCAGGCGGGGCAGGTGCCGGGGGTGGCGCCGGAGGCCATGGACGGCTATTTTGCCCCGCCGGGAGAGGCGGACCCGGCATACCGGGCCAAGCTGGAGCGGGACTGCGCCCAGGTGCGGGTGTGGCCTCAGCTGGCGGCGGCGTGGCTGGCGGAGGCGCTGGAGCTGTAGATTGTGGAGAAGGGAAATCGTGGTTTGTTTGGGATTTTCCTACAGGTCAGGACAATGGGGGATTTTTGGCTGGGTTTAGTGGCTGCGGGTTTTTCTGTGGTTGTGGGGTTCTTTTGCTCTGTTTCAGCCGGCAGCGGGTGGGCCGCTGGTCTCTCTGTGGTGGTTGGCTTTTCGTCTTGTTTGAGACGGCAGTGAGAGGGCCGCTGGTCTTCCTGCGGTCGACCTCGCTAAGTTCGACTTGCCTGCGGCAAGTCGGCGGCGCAGCCTTACCACGGCCCAACCGCTCTAGTTAAGTAGACTTCTGCCTCGCGGCTTTGTCTTCTGCGCCGCCTAAGTTCAAGGTCAAGGTCGCGAGACTCTGTCTCGCGCTCTGCCACCTTTGTAAAGGTGGACGAAACTTTTGGTTCGCGTTCCTTTGCTCTGCTTCGCTTTGACTTTTTCGCTCGCGTTGTCACCTTCTCTATAAAAATCCCCATCTTCCCTCTTGACTTCCCGGGCCCGCTGTGCTAAAATGTCCCCATAACCTGCAAAGGAGTGAAAAGATGCGCGTTTAAACATCACCCATGTCCACAAAATCATCCGAGTCTCTCTATGAGGCTCTGTTTTGTGCCGGGTTATGTTTGGCCGCTGCTTTTCACCAGTCTCTCTCGTCGGGCTCTGTTGACATGGTCAACGGGCTGCTCTTTTCCGGCGTTCGGGATACAGGTGTTGATTTTTTGCGGTCCCCCGGCAAGTCAGGGGGTATATTTATGTCTCAAATTCGGAAAACACTGCAAATCAATGATCTGAGTATTGCCATGAAAAAGGACCTGCGTCCCCTGCTCAGCGGCCTGCGGCTGAGCCTTCAGCCCGGCGACCGCATGGCGGTGATTGGCGAAGAGGGGGATGGCAAGTCCACGCTGGTCAAGCTTATTGCCTGCCCGGCTTTGGTGGAGGACTACGCTCAGTGGAGCGGCACGATTCAGGCCGGGGGCCTGGTGCTGGGGTATCTGCCCCAGGATATGGGGGATGTGGGAGGCCTTACCTGCTATGAGCTTTGCTGCCGGGAGCCCGCCTTTTTGGACGCGTCTCCCGGGGAGCTGGCGGGGGAGGCATCCCGGCTGGGGCTGCCGGTGGAATTTTTCTATGCGGACCGGCCGGTGGCGACGCTCTCCGGCGGGGAGAAGGTGAAGCTGCAGCTGGCTCTGCTGGCCTTGCGCCGGCCGGATGTGTGGCTGCTGGATGAGCCCAGCAACGACCTGGACCTGGCCACGCTGGAATGGCTGGAGGCCTTTCTGCTGGGCTGTGAGGCCCCGGTGCTGTATATCTCTCATGACGAGACTCTGTTGGAGCGCACCGCCAACGCTATTCTGCACATTGAGCAGCTGCGCCGCAAGACCCTGCCCCGGTGGACCTTGGCCCGCACCGGTTACCGGCAGTATGTGGACCAGCGGTTGGCCCACATTGCCAAGCAGACCCAGCTGGCCCGGAAGGACCGGGCCGAGGACCGAAAGCGTCAGGAGAAAATACGGCGGATGGAGCAGAAGGTGCAGCATGACCTTGACGCCATCCGCCATGCGGACCGGGACGCAATAGGACGGCTGTTGAAAAAGAAAATGAAGTCTGTCAAGTCTATGGAGCACCGCTTTGACCGGGAGCGGGAGGACATGGCCGAGTTCCCTGACACGGAGGAGGCCATTCTGGTGGGGTTTGACTCTGCCGCCGCCCTGCCTGGGGGCAAGACGGTGTTGGATTTGGTTCTGCCGGCCCTGCGTTCTCCGGAGGGGGGCTTGCTGGCGGAGAATGTGGAGCTGCATGTGCGGGGGCCGGAGCATCTGTGTGTCACAGGCAGAAACGGGGTGGGCAAAACCACGCTTCTGCGGCATATTGCGGGAGAGCTGCTGCCCAGGACAGACATCAAAGCGGCTTATATGCCCCAGGACTATGGGGAGACCGTGGACCTGAGCCAGACCCCGGCGGAGTATCTGACGGACGGCTCGGGGGAAAAGGCCCGGCTGACCCAGGCGAAGACCTATCTGGGCAGCATGAAGTATACCCCCGAGGAGTGCAGCCACAGTCTTGCGGCCCTCTCCGGGGGGCAGCGGGCCAAGCTGTTCTTTTTGAAGATGATTCTGGATGGAAACAATGTGCTGGTTCTGGACGAACCCACCCGGAATTTCAGCCCGCTCTCCGGCCCGGTGATTCGGGGGATGCTGCGGGAGTTTGGGGGCTGTGTGATCAGTGTGTCCCACGACCGCAAGTATATTGAGGAGGTGGGGGAGCGGGTGCTGGAGCTCACCCCCCAGGGTCTGAAGGAGTCTGAAGCATACCGGTGAGGGAGGGGGCGGCAAGCCCCTTCTTTCATTGGTTGGAAGGGGAGAGGGGTTGCCGCCGGCTTTCCTTTGCGCTCTGCCAGGGCCTTGGCTTGCGGGCGGCGCGCTCTGGCTTTTCTGCGGCCATCTTCCTTTTCGTTTTTCATACAAGCCCTGTCAACCCATATTTTATTAGAAAGAGGTGCTTCTATGTCCTCCATTGTCTACCGCGAAATGACCTGTGCTGCCATTCACGACCTGTCGGGCCTGGGAAAGTGTTCGCTGACCGTGGCTTTGCCTGTGCTCTCTGCCTGTGGGGTAGAGACCTCTGTGATGCCCACTGCTGTGCTGTCTACCCACACAGGGGGCTTTGAGGGGTTCACCTACCGGGACCTGACCGAGGACCTGCTGCCTGTAGCCAGGCACTGGCAGGGGCTGGGCTGCGGGTTTCAGGCGCTGTACACAGGGTTTCTGGGGTCGGCGGAGCAGACCGGGCTGGTGGGGGAGATTTTTGACATGTTCCCCCAGGCCATGCCTATGGTAGACCCGGTGATGGGGGACGGGGGGCGGCTGTACCGGACCATGACCCCGGCCATGGTGGAGGGCATGAAGGGGCTGTGCGCCCGGGCCAGGCTGGTCACCCCCAACCTGACTGAGGCGGCCGCTCTGTTGGATGAGGCGTATCAGGAGGGGCCCCTGAGCCGGGAGCGGTTGGAGGAGCTGCTCTGCCGATTGTGCGGGCTGGGGCCGGAGATGGCGGTGCTCACTGGGGTGCGCTGTGAGGGCGGGCTAGGGGCCGTGTGCATGGAGAAGGGAGGCCGGCCAACGTTCTGTATGCTGGAAGAGCTGCCGGGAGCGTATCATGGGACAGGGGACCTGTTTGCCTCTACTCTGCTGGGCGGGCTGCTCAACGGGATGAATTTGGAGGAAGCCTGTTGGCTGGCGGTACGATTTACCCATCAGGTGATTGAGTCCACCAGAAAATACAGCAAGGATTTCCGCTTCGGGCCAAAGTTTGAGATGCATCTACCCCAGCTGGCAGTAGAGGTAGAAGCGTTCCGCCAGCGTGACGCTGGACCCGATTCGCGGGGTCGGGCAAAGGACACGCCCTCACGTTGTGGGGGAGGCGGGGTTTCTTGACGCGGTTTGTTACGGTAGCTGGCCGAGAGGTTTTTTTAAGTAGGCGGATTGGCGCGGGACTACCGGCAGCTATTTCGCACACCGTAACAGGCGCGATGAAAGAAACCAGCGTGACGCTGGACCCGATTCGCGGGGTCGGGCAAAGGACATGCCCTCACGTTGTGGGGGAGGCGGGGTTTCTTGACGCGGTTTGTTACGGTTGCTGGCCGAGAGTTTTTTTTGAGTAGGTGGATTGGCGCGGGGTGAGAGTGTTGGGAAGGCACTTTCCTGAGGTGCGGCGAGGAACAAGCAACGAAAAAACGAGATGAAGGGGAGAAACTGAATGGATTATACAACTTATAGTGACGAGGTGTTACAGCCTATTTTTCAGCGGTGGCGGAGCCGTTTGCGGCTGACGGAGAGCTGGGATGTGCGCTTGGAGCTGGTGGACGACCCGGCCTTTGTCAAAACCGGCGACTTTAAAATTGACCCTAACGACCGCAAGGCCATTCTTATGCTCAATGCCCGCAATCCCCGGGGGGAGAACCCGGAGGAGGTGATCTGCCACGAGCTGCTGCACCTGAAGCTCTACCCCTTGGACCAGCTCACGGAGACTTTGATTGTCAGCCACTATGCGGAGGGCTCGCCGGAGTACCGGGCTGTGTACCGGCAGTTTATGGAGCACCTGGAGATTACGGTGGAGGAGCTGGCCAAGTGCTGGCTGGCGGCCTTTGGGGAGGACAAGACGCTCTCTTATGGCCGCTGCCGGGAGATGCGGTCGTTTGATGAGCTGTTTGACGGGCTGAAGCCCCTGTGAGGTAGGGCTGTGGAGAAGATTGTACAGTATATTGTGGAGAAATACGACCCGGAGGGGCTGATTGTGTACGGCTCCTTTGCGGATGGGAGTCAGAACGAGGGCAGCGACTTTGACGCTCTGGCTCTGACCCGCAAGGCCGGGGCAGGGCATGACGGCTCGGTGGTGGAGGGGGTGGTTCTGGACCTGTTTCTCTACCCGCCGGAGCATTTTGCCGGGGACTTTGCCCCCCAGGAGGCGGTGCAGTGCTTTGATGGGAAAATCCTGGTGGACCGGCGGGGCGAGGCCCTTCGGCTGCAGGAACGGGTGAGGGAATACCTGGCCTCGTACCGCCCCAAGGAGCCGGAGCAGGTTGCCCAGGACCTGGACTGGTGCCGGAAAATGGCGGGCCGCTGTGTGAGGGGAGACGCGGAGGGCTTTTACCGCTGGCACTGGCTGCTGCGGGACAGTCTGGAAATTTATTGCGACGCCAGGGGCTGGTACTATTTCGGGCCCAAAAAGGCCCTGGGGGCCATGGAGCGGCAGGACCCGGCGTCCTTTGCCCTTTACTGCAAGGCCTTGAAGGAGATGGACCCGGCGGCGTTGAACGCCTGGGTAGAGCGATTGTGCCGGTTGGAGGGAGAAGCCCAGGAGTGTCCATAGCAAAGAGCTTATATGCAAGGCCTTGGTGAGTGTTCGGAAAAGCTTCGTCCACCATTTCAACGGTGATCGGTTTCTTAGGGACAAAGCTCCCAGGGTGTGTTCACATAAGCTGAGTGTGCGGATTTTTGAGCAGGTTTTTGGCAGATTTAAGTCAGAAATTCGCAGAGCTGCTTGCAGTTCTTACATACCTGGCGTACTTCAAGAATTTTTGGCGCAGAAGATGGCAAAAAACTGCCAAAAAGACGTGTGTGAACGCTTGTGTGAACACGCCCTAAGCCGCCGGAGGCCGTTCCAACGTCATAAACGCTTTTTTCTGACACGCCCGAGAAGCCCGGGGCATTGACAAATGCGGGGATTGCGGTATAATGGGAACAGGGCTTTTCAGGACTTTGGGCTGAGGGGGGGCTGCAGGTGAAGAAGCTTCGGCTGGGGGCGGCGGTTATGGCTGTGCTGTTGATTTTCAGCATGGGCGGCCTTGCGGTGTTTGTTGGCAAATATATCGACAGATGCAGGGTGGATAGCTATCAGACAGTCCGCATAGCAAGTACATTTACAAGTATGTATGAAAAGGTAACGGCAATGGTAGAGGATGGCCGTGTGGATGAGGGCGACTTGCGCTGGCTGCAGCAGCAGGCGGCAGTGGCCCTTTATGTGTTCAGCAATTTCCCGGTGAAGCATGACATGGGGCCTAATGAGGACTGTGACCACAGTTTGACGTATAAGTTGATTGATTTGCAGGATATTGTCTTTAAAATCCATGATGGCGAGCATATTCCGGCGCACATTTTTCAGGCGCTGGATCGGAACGGTCTGGTTCCTTTTTTAGAGGAGATGTCCCGTGTGAGCGGGGAATGGCTGGAAACCCATGAGGAAGTGGGGCCCTTTGACGGCAACGCGCTCTATGAGGAGCTGAGAAGGGTCTGCGCGGAATAGCGGCTGCTTGGGGACAGTGAGAGGGCGGTGGGGATTTTTTCAGACAAGCCCTGGTTACATCCGGCGGGGTTGTGATTCTTTTGCCGGGAAGGGCTTTGCGGACAGTGGCGTGAGGAAAGGAGCCTGCTATGATTCGATATTTTCTTTTTGACCTGGACGGCACCCTGAACGACACCGGCCCGGGCATTACCGGCTGTGTGCAGTATGCCCTGGACCGGCTGGGCTGGTCCCCCCAGACGGAGGACTTTCTCAGGCAGTTTGTGGGGCCGCCGCTGCTCCACTCCTTTATGACCTTCTGTCATATGGACGAGCCTGCCGCCCAGCAGGCCATTGCCCTTTACCGGGAACGCTACTGGGCCTGGGGCGTGAACCAGAGCCCCCTTTACCCCGGGGTGGAGGGGATGCTCCGGCGGCTGGGCCGTGTAGCGGCGTTGGGGGTGGCGACCTCCAAGAATGAGGAGGGCGCCCGGCGGATTTTGGCCATGCGGGGAATCGAGGCGTTCTTTTCTGTGGTGGTGGGCGACGACGGTTCCCGGCCCTCCAAGGCGGAGGTGGTGGGGGAGGCCCTGAGGCTTCTGGGCAGTCCCCCGGCGGAGCAGGCTGTGATGATTGGCGACCGCCGCTTTGACATAGAGGGGGGCAGGGCCTGGGGCCTGCGGACCATAGGAGCGGAATATGGCTATGCCTCGCCGGGAGAGCTGAAAGCGGCGGGGGCGGACTGGCTGGCAGAGAGCGTTCCCCAGTTGGAGGACCTGTGCGCCGGACTGGCCGGCGGGAAAGGAGCGGAAAAATGAGCGGCGCAAAACGGATTCTGGTGGTTGTGGACATGCAGAACGACTTTATTACCGGGCCTTTGGGCACCCCGGAGGCCCGGGCCATTGTGCCCCGGGTGAAGGAGAAGATTCGGGGCTTTGAGGGGCCGGTGCTCTTTACCAAGGACACCCATGGGGCGGACTATCTGCAAACCCAGGAGGGGCGGCTGTTGCCTGTGCCCCACTGTGTCAGAGGGACGGCAGGCTGGGAGCTGGAACCCGGCATAGAGGCTCTGCGGGAGCAGACTGCCATTGAGAAGGGGAGCTTCGGGTCTTTGGGGCTGGCGGATGTTCTGCGGGAGTATCAGAGGCGGTGGGGCCTGGAAAGAGTAGAGGTGGTGGGCCTGTGCACCGACATCTGTGTGATCTCTAATGTGATGATTCTCAAGGCGGCGCTGCCGGAGGTCCCTGTTGTGGTGGACGCCAGCTGCTGCGCGGGGGTGACGCCGGAGAGCCACCGGCGGGCGTTGGAGGCTATGCGCGCCTGCCAGGTGCTGGTGGAGGAGCCTGCCCGGTAAAGCCGGCGTGTTTTAGGCAGCACAGCGTGAAGACTGCCCAAGGAGATTTGCTTGCGCTCTTTCTGCCGGATTGTTTGGCTTCGCTTGTCAATGGCCGGGTGGTTTGGGTGCCATTGGGATAATGTGGTGAAAAAATAGGCTGGGCAGCCCGGGCGCAATTTTTGTGTGGGGCTGCTTTAACAGAGAACGCCGGGAGCTGGGGGTTGAAGCCAGGGAAATCAGCGGCTTTCCTGGCATTCCCCCTGCTCCCGGCGCGGTTTGCGGGAAAAGCGGGACGTGGGTTACGGGACGTGGGTTATTAAAAAAAAGACGAAATTATAGCCGCGGGTGATGTACGCTAATGGTACGGGCTACCTCTCAAGAGATACTCAAAGGGTCTTTTCAAGTGTGCTGACCGTATTGCAACCTGTAAACGGCTCAGCCGCTGCTTTTTAGGAGTTTTTATGGGATAGAATTCTCCTTTGCCATATGCTATCGCTTTTTTTCACCGGCTTGGCTGGTGGTTCCTTGCGCGAGAGCGAGAAATGAAGAAAGAGCCTCCCGTGGGGGAGACTCTTTCTTTGCGCCTCAGGCGTACACGTCAAAGGTGTAGGGACTGGGAGGAAGCATTTGTTCCAGCTCCTGCAGGGCCAGCTTCTCGGTGGTGTCCATCATTTTTTTGGTGATGGCCAGAGAATAATCGGTGGCGAGCTGAGTCTGGCTGTAGGATGTAGCCATAGAGGCGATGCTGCTCATCATGTCCATAGAGATCCCTCCTTGTAGAATGATTATAGCAGAGCGGGGGAGGAATGTCAATGGGAGAATGGAGGCGGGGAGGGAGCGGTGCAATCGGGGCAGAGGGCCTGAGAGAGTTTTTTCTCTGTCTGTACGGGCTATCAGCAGGCTGTTGGTTTGTTTGGGGTGGACTGGGTGGTTCTCTCTTACCACGGCTTTTGTCTTATAGATGACGTAGGGCTTGTTTGAAAAATCGAAAACGCCGTCTTTTTACCCAGAAGCAGCCATCTCCTGCGTCGAAAATCCTCGTAATACGCAAGTATTGGCGTAGTTAGCGTAGCTAACTACAGCGGTTCTTCTCCTTGAAGCTGACCGC
>CAJUNQ010000064.1 GCA_910587835.1 uncultured Oscillospiraceae bacterium
CGCCTTTTGGGTGGTACAGGTCAGCGGAGCCCTACCACGATGCTGATAGGTCGCCCCCTTATAAGCCGCTCTGTCTTTGAGGACGCCGGAATCCGCCTTTTGGACGGTACAGGTCAGCAGAGCCCTACCACGATGTTGATAGGTCGCCCCCTTATAAGCCGCTCTGTCTTTGAGGACGCCGGTATCCGCCTTTTGGGTGGTACAGGTCAGCGGAGCCCTACCACGATGCTGATAGGTCGCCCCCCTATAAGCCGCTCTGTCTTTGGGGACACCGGAATCCGCCTTTTGGGTGGTACAGGTCAGCGGAGCCCTACCACGATGCTGATAGGTTGCCCCCTATAAGCTGCTCTGTCTTGGGGACACTGGAAGCCGCCTTTTTGGGCGATACAGGTCAGCAGAGCCCACAAACCGCGACCACCAACCTCGCTCCCCCGCAACCCGTAGGGCTGGCGTGCCAGCCCGCCCCGCGAACCGCCCGCGGGGGCACCCCGCGCTAGCGGCCGGCTATGCCGGTGCCGTTGATGAGCTTATCCAGAATCTCATCCAGTGTGGTCAAAAGACGGCACGAGGCCGAGTAAGACTTCTGATACTGCATCATGTTCACTGCCTCGTCGTTCAGGTCCACGCCCGACACCGAGTCGCGGCCCAGGTTCAGCTCCTCCGCCGCCGCAATGTAGTTGTCCAGAATATCCCCTGTGCTCTTGGTGTCCTCGCCCAGCAGACCGTTCACATAGTCCAGCATCTCATGGAAACTGCCGGTAAAATACACCGTGTTGCTGGAAGCATTCGCATCAACATCCTTCGGCGCAAAGTCATACTTCTGCTGCATCACAGAGACCAGGTGGGCAATGTTGGTGTTGGCTGTGGAGGCAGGCCTTTTGCCCTGGGTGGGGTCGTTCGGGTCCACATCCACCATGTCGTTCACATTCTTGGTCTGCACAATCTTGACCTTCTCATGCGACCAGCTGTTGGAGATAGAGATATTCTTTGCGGTAATCTTGTCGCTGTCCACACCGGCGTCATCGCTGTCGCCGCTGATGCTGAACAGGTTGCCCGCCGTCTTCACATAATCCGCATATTCTGCCTTAATCGTGGTTTGATCTGCCTCAAAAAAGGCATTCACACCCTCATCAGGACCCTTGGTCTTGTCATAGGTAAAGTTGTTTGACTGGTTAAAAATCTTCGCAATCTTATTGGCCAGCGCGTCCAAAGCCTTCTGATAATAGGGGATGCCCCGCTTGGTAGCGGCCTTGGCGTCTCCCAGGTTGTTCACCTCATAGTCGCTGGAAAACTCGCCGTTCTTAGTCAGCATCTCCCGCTTGGCCTGCAAAGAGCCGGACTTCAAATCCTGGTCTCCCAAATTCACCGGCTTGCTCCCGTTTTTATAGCTGGCAATCACCTCGCCCTGCTTGTTTTCCAGCGCGGAGATGGTCAGCCGCAGGTAGGGGTCATCGCCCTGGTGGTCAGGGGTGGCAGGAGGCGTTACAATATTGCCGTCCTTATCCAAGCCTACCTGCTGTACAGACAGCGAACCGCTGTAAATACCGTCCACCAGCACCGTGTTGGTGCCCGAAAGGGTGATGGTCAGCTTCTCCACCGTCATGCCCGCGCCAATGGGCTCGTCAGAATAGGTCACGTCAATGGGCAGATACTGGCTCAGCTCGTCAATCAGCTGGTTGCGCTCGTCCCGCAGCTCCAAAGCCTGCTGGCCCCGCTCGCCAATCATCCCCTCCTTGCGCTCCGCGTCAGACAAAGCGCCGCTGCTGATCTCCGCCTTTTTAATGGACTCATTCAGGTCGCGGATTTTCTTGAGGGTATTGTTGATGTTGCCCATCATTTCCGTGAACTCGTTCTTGGTGTCCTTCTGCAGGGTTTCCAGCCGGTCGGCAAAGTTATTGAAGAAGATGACCAGAGACTTCGCCGCGCCCCGCACATTGTTCTCATAGCTCTGGGTGCCCGCGTGGTCGGTGTTGAAGTTCTGCAGCTGCTCCAGAATCCGGCTGAGCTGGGCCTCCAAAACGCCGTTGTCGTCCTCGCCCTTGGCCACCTCGTCAAAAATATAAGAGAGCTGGTCCAGCACATAGTATTTCTCGTCGTAAAAGCCCACGTTAGAGGCCTCATTGCGGTAGCGGATGTCCAGATAGGGGTCCCGCAGCTGAGACACGCCTGTGGTTAACGCGCCCGCGCCCACCCGCACGTCAAACTGCGAGGCATACCGGTCCGCGCCGCCAATATACAGCGCCCGCTGGTCCAGCTTCTGCCGGGTGTAGCCGGGGGTGTTGATGTTGGAGATATTGTTGCCTGTCACCTCCAGCGCCTTGCTGGAGGCCATAATGCCCAGCCGCGCCATGGTAAAGCCGCTGAACGTAGATATGGTGCTCATCTCAGTGTCAACCTCCTTTTGGTTGGGGTATGGCCCAAGGCTCCGGGCCGAAAAGTGTCAGGGCGCGGCTGTGTAGCTGCTCCGCGCCAGGTATATTCTCAAAACTCCGCCTACAGCCGGCCGGGCTCAGGCCCGAAAGTCCGTCTTCATCCGGGGAGGCGGCTCCTCCGATGTGGCCGGGGCAGGGGCCCCATAGTCCTCGGGGAACATTTTCTCAATGTCCCGCAAGGCCAGCTCCATGGTGGTGCGCACAGCGTTCGCTGCGCTCTGATAGCCCTCAAACAGCCGCAGAGCCCGTTCCGCCCCTCTGGCGGCCTCCCTCTGCTTCTCCTGAGGAAAATGCCCCGCCACCTGCGAAAGGGTTGCGCCTTCCAGCCCCATGGCCTTGTGCAGCCGGTCCCGCTTCTGGTCCATGCTGCGCAGGCTCATGCTGTAGGCCTGTTCCTGCTTCATGCAGGCGTCCACCTGCACCAGGTCGCCCACCCTGGCGGCTGCGCCCTTCTCCTTGGCAGTCTGGGTCATCTTTTCCAGCAGCTGGCAGAAGTCGTCCAGATACCGCAGATACTCGTCATAAACCGGGTTCAAGCTCAAACCTCCCCCAGCAGCAACAGCTTTTTGGCAATGCTGGCAGCGTCAATCTTGTACTCCCCCGCCTGCACCTGCTGACGGAGCGCCGCCAGAGTACCGGTGGTAGTAGCGGTACGCACCTCCTGCGAGAGCTTGCTCTGCAGCTCCAGCTTGTGAGGGTCCTCTCCCTCTCTGGCGCTCAGGGTCACCTTGTCAAAGCTCTCGCCGCCATGGGCAGCCCCGGCGGCAGGAGCATGGGCGCGGGGCTGGTTCACCCGCACCGGGCTGCTCACCTGACCGATCTTTTGCGGCATACTGATCATAATTTATCCCTCTTTTCTGGGTTGGGGTCAAAATCCGGATCGAAATGGCAACAGAAATCCAATTTCTTTCTACATAAACTATCGGATGGCCCCCTTAAAAAATTAAGAGGCCATCCGACTATTTCTTAAATTATTAAACTTTTGTAACCTTTGGTTTCGTTTTGTAACCGGGCCTATTTTCCTGCCTGCAAGCTGCGCAAAAGCACACTGGCAACCCGCTCGCAGCTGGCCTGCTCGCACACCGCGCCCCGCTCAAAGGCCACGCCGGGCATACCGTATACCACGCAGGACTCCTTATCCTGGCCGATGGTGTAAGCCCCCTTGCGGCGCATCTGCAAAAGACCCTCCGCGCCATCCGCGCCCATACCGGTGAGAATGATCCCGATCATCTTGCAGCGCACATTCTCCGCCATGGACATAAACAGAGCGTCCACCGAGGGCCTGTGCCCGCTCACCTTGTCCCCCGGCATACACGAGACATAATACTCTCCTGTCGCAGTGCGGTTCACCCGGCACTGCAGGTCGGCAGGCGCCACCAACGCCAGCCCCTGATGGAGCTTGTCGCCGTTCACCGCCTCCCGCACCTCCATGCGGCAAAGGCGGTTCAGCCTCTCGGCATACATTTTGGTGAACCCCGGGGGCATGTGCTGCACAATCACCATGCCGGGTATGTCGGCAGGCAGACGCTTCATCACCTCTAGGGTGGCCTCAGTGCCGCCGGTAGAGGCCCCCAGGCCGATGAGATAGGGCTGGGGCACCTTCAGCGGACCCATGGTCAACGCCTGGGTCAGGTCCGGCTGCTCCTTCACCGCCGCTGCGGGCGCAGGCCGGCGCACCCTGGCGCTGGCAGCCTCCACCACTGCCTCCACCAGCGAATCCACAAAGGCGGCCCTGCTCTGCACCCCGTCGGGCTTGCGCACAAAGCCCACCGCTCCCGCGTGCAGAGCGTCAAACACCTTCAGGTTCAGCGAGGACACCAGCACCACCGGCAGCGGATGCTGGGGCAGCAGCTTCTTCAAAAACTCGATGCCGGTCATGCCGGGCATCTGCACATCGCAGGTCATCACATCCGGGTTCAGCTGCTTCACCTTGTTCTCCGCGTCCATGGCGTTGATAGCGTAGCCCACCACCTCAATTTGCGGCGACTTGCTGAGCCCTTCCATAATCGTCTTTCGGGCGATGATGGAATCATCCACCACCAGCACCCGTATATTTTTTGGCAAATCGACCCCTCCCACTCAATGTTCTTTCCTTGGTCCGCACGACTTCCCTAGGCTGCTACCGTTTCTGGAAGATGGACGTGGCCACTCGGGTATAGGGCAGGTCCGGCGGCAGGTTTTCAGCCTTGCTGATAATCAGGTAGCCCCCGGGCACTGTGGCGTCAAACATCCGCCGGGTCAGCGCCGACTTGGTGGGCTGGTCGAAATAAATCATCACATTGCGGCAAAAAATCACGTCAAACTTCCGTTTGAAATGGATGGGGTCCATCAGGTTGAACTGCTTGAAGATCACATTGTTCTTGATCTTCGGCGCCACCTCATACATCTTGCCCCCCGCTGGCTTGAAATAGTCCCGCTTCCAGTTGGGGGGTATGGTGTCCGGCAGCTCGTAGACCCCGCGTTTGGCCTTGTTCAGGGCGTCCAGCGAGATATCAGAGGCAAGCAGGCGGGTGTCCCAGGCCGCGGCCTGGCCGCCCAGATAGTCCATGATGTACATGGAGATATTATAGGGCTCCTCGCCGGAGGAGCAGGCCGCGCTCCAGATGGACAGGCACTTGTCCCGCTCATGCTTGCGCACAATCTCCGGCAGAATGGTGCGGGTAAAGTAGTCGAAGCTCTCCACCTCGCGCATAAAATAGGTATAATTGGTGGTCAGCCTGGAGAGCAGCTGATTCACATCATCGCCTGTGCCCTTTTTCAGCAGATAGTCCACATACTCGGTAAACCCGTTAAAGCCCATGCTCTTCACCGTGCCGGAGAGCCGGCTGTTTACCAGCTGCCGCTTCTGGTGCAGGTCCAGGCCGTATTTGCTCTGTACAAAATTTACCAGCCGGGTAAAATCCTTTTCGCTTATGGTCATGGAGGGAGCGGCCCCAGTCTGGGAGCTTTTGTTGGTCAGCATATCAGTGCCCGTTCATCAGCTGGGTGCAGTCCAGCACCATCAGCGTCTTGCCGCTGTCCGGCAGGCTGCACATGCCCGTAACCATCTTCTGGGCGTCCACGCCGCTCTGATAGGGCACCGGCAGAATGGCCTTTTTTTCAATGTCCAGCGTCTGGTCCACCTCGTCCACCAGAATGCCGATCAGGATACCCTCCATATCCAGAATGACAGTGCTGAACTTATCCTCAGGCGTCTGCCCAGATAACAGGCGGAAGTCAATAATGGGGACAATGCCGCCCCGCAGGTTGATCACCCCCCGGATGTGGGGGGGCAGCATGGGCAGCCAGGTGATGGAGGTCTCCCACTGGGTGAGCATCTCTTTCACATACTTGGTGTCCACACCATAATAAATGCCGCCGGAGAGGAAGATCAGGTATTTTTCCGTCTCCAGCTCAGTGAACCCGCCCTCCAGGTCGAGCTCGTCATACTCAGCCCTTTGGGCTGTCATAATATCTTCAGGCATTGCTCACAGATCCTTTCCTTCGGCAGCGGCAGGGACCGCGCCGGTATCCTCGATCCCCTTGGGGAAATCCGGTCCTTCTGTTCAAGATGTACACAGCTAGTATAGCACAAAAACCTCCGCCGCGCAAGACGTTTCCTCACATCGGAGTACAAAGCCCCTAAAAGCCCGTTCCCACAGCCCACCTATCCGCCGTGGCCACAGACTTAGCTCCCCCACGCAGCCCAGCGCTGGCAAACCAACGCGCCCCGCGAATCGGGTCCAGCGTCACGCTGGCATGCAAAAGCCCTTAAAAGCCCGCCGCCACAGCCCACCTATCCGCCGCGGCCACAGACTTAGCTCCCCCACGCAGCCCAGCGCTGGCAAACCAGCGCACCCCGCGAATCGGGTCCAGCGTCACGCCGGCATGTAAAAGCCCTTAAAAGTCCGCTCCCACAGCCCACCTATCCACCGCGGCCACAGACTTAGCTCCCCCCACGCAGCCCAGCGCTGGCAAGCCAGCGCGCCCCGCGAATCGGGTCCAGCGTCACGCTGGTCACGCTGGTTACGCTGGCTGGGAGGCGGCGTAGATGCTGGCCACGTCCAGAATCAGGCTGATGTCGCCGTTGCCCAGAATCGTGCACCCGGTCACCCCATAGTTGCGGATGCCGTAGTCGTTCACATAGTCGGGCAGGGGCTTCACCACCACCTGCTGCTCGCCAATCAGCTCATCCACAAACAGGCAGAAGGAGTTGTCCCCAGACTCCACCCAGAGAATGATGCCGTTGTCCACCTCGTCCTGGCCGCTCTCCATCTGATAGAATTCCTTGGCCCTGACAATAGCGTAGAAATTGTCCATCACCTTCAGCATCTCGCCCCGGGCCGAGTCATGAATAACATCCGCGCCCGTGACCCGCACAATGGAACGGATATTATTGATGGGTACCGTGAACATGGACTCGCCCACCGCTACCTCCATGCCGTCCATAATGGCCATGGTCAGGGGAATCTTCAGGGTGGTGGTCATGCCAAAGCCCTTTTCGCTGCTGATGCTCACCGTGCCGCCCACTGCCTCCACATTGGACTTCACCACGTCCATGCCAACGCCACGGCCCGAATACTCGGTGACCTCGGTGTTGGTGGAGAAGCCGGGCATCAGCAGGAAGTTGAGGATGTCCTTGTGGGAATACTCCATCCCGGGCACCGCCAGCCCCTGGCGCATGGCCTTGTTGAGAATCGCATCGTCGTCCGCGCCCTGACCGTCGTCAATCACCTCAATAATCACCTCGCTGCCGGTATGCCGGGCAGAAAGGGTAATGCGGCCCACCGGGTCCTTGCCCGCGTCGATGCGGTCCTGCACGTTCTCCTCAATGCCATGGTCCATCGAGTTGCGCACAATGTGCATCAAGGGGTCGCTGATGCTGTCCACAATGGTCTTGTCAATCTCCGTGCCCTCGCCCTCCAGCACCAGGTTGACCTCCTTGCCCAGCTTCTTGCTCATGTCCCGGACAATCCGGCGCATCTTCTGGAAGGTGGCGGACACCGACACCATCCGCAGGGACATGGACACGTCCTGCAGCTGGTCGGTAAGACTGCGCAGCTGCCTGGCCGCAGAGGTGAAGTTATCCAGCTTCAGCCCCTTCAGGTCCGGCGAGGCAGTAACCATGCTCTCGGTAATGACAATCTCCCCCACCACGGCGTTGAGCTCGTCAAGCTTGGAGAGGTTCACACTGATCAGGCTCTCCTTGTTGTGGTTCTGCTGCTTGCCGTTCTGCCCCCCGGCAGCCGGCGCCGGAGCGGCGGGAGCCGGAGCAGCAGGAGCCGGGTCCGGGGCGGCAGGGGCTGCGGGCGCAGCCGGAACTTCCGGCTCCGGCTCGGGCTCAGCGTAGTCAAACAGCTCATAGTCCGCCACGCTGCCTGCCTCCCGCACCACCGCCACAGCGGACTCCCGCAGCTCGGGAGTCAAAAAGCGCAGGAAGAAGCCCTCCTCCACCACAAACCCGGCGGTTTCGGCGTTGGTCCCCACGTCTTCGGGGTAATAGTCAAAGGAATCCTCCCCGGCCACGTCCTTCACCGCCGTGGCCAGCATAAACGAGCGCAGGTTCTCCATTCCGCTGCCCTCGTCAAAGGACACCCGGATGCCATAGGGGAAGCGGCTGCTGCCATAGTTCGCCGCGCCCTGGGTCGGCTCCCCGGCCGGAGCCTCCGGTGCGGGCTCCTCCTCTTCCTCCTGGGGCGCGCCCTGAATTTTATTTGAAAAGCTCTTAATATTCGCCAGAATGCTGTCGATATCCTCTGTGAGCGGCGCGTCGTTCTCCAGCTTTTCCACTTCTCCCTTGAAGAAGTCGATGGCCTTGAAAATCAGGTCGAAAAGCTCGGGGCGCAGGCTCTCCGCCACAGCGTCCATGCCCTTGTCGCGGATAATGAAGAACATATCCTCTATCCTGTGGGCAACCGTCATCAGATTGTCAAATTCCATCATGGCTGAGGAGCCCTTTATCGTGTGCATGATGCGGAAGATTTC
>CAJUNQ010000065.1 GCA_910587835.1 uncultured Oscillospiraceae bacterium
AGGCCGTCTTTTTACCCAGAAGGGGCCCCTTTCTGCGTCAAAAATCCTCGCCAATCGGAAGATTGCCTTGCGGTTTTTTCCTTGAAATGAACCCCTTCTGGGTAAAAATTCGTCATTTCCTCTATTTTCAAACAAGCCCTAGCTTTTGCCTGGAATGACTCATTGTCAACCCTCGCTTTCTGTAACAAAGTCTAACCTTTTAATATGTAAGGACATTGCTGCGGGAGGAGGAAATTATTTGACAAATAGGAGGCATATATCATAAAATGGGGTTGCAATTTCATCCATTTTGTTTTAAAATAATAAGTAGAGTGAGAACTATCAAAAAGTAGACCTTTTGAAGGGAGCCCAGGCCACCGGGACGGGGGGAGCAGGAACGCCCCAGTTTGGCGGGCGATTTGACGTTGCGTTACGAAAGGTGCGAGGTCATTTATAGAGATATCTGTCCGCCAGTGGTTTTCTCCGCACCTGCCGCCGGTATTTCACCAGGGCTTCGACCTGGCTGTCCCCCGTTTTTGCGCTGTATGACCCGCACTTTCAAAACTTCAGGGGCGGGACTGCGACGCCCGAAACCCTTGGTTTATCTCGCTTTTGTGCTGGCCGGTATATACTTTGGTCAAGACGGAGGCGTACCCGGGGACAGCGGAAAATCGGGCAACAAGAGGGTATCCAGAGGCATAAACAGGGATGATGGGGCCGTCTATGGGAGAGCAGCCCTTCCGTTTTTAGAAAAAAAGTCCAGGAGGCGTCAAAACTCTCCTGGACTTTTCATGATTCTACCGTTTGGCCGGATATGGTTATGCGGTTTGGAAACAAGGCTCCTGCAAAGGGCGCTGTCCTTGGGGCCTTGTTCATTTCCGTCCTTTTCATCCGCAATAGCGTTCAGCCGGCCGCCGCTTCTCCTGCTGTCAGGACAACTGGCGTGAGCGCTGCAAGAGGCAGGGGGCTACCCCCACCGGGGGGGAACTGCTCCTTCCCCCTGTCAGGCGTGGGTGTTCAGCAGCAAAATGGGCTCGGTTTTCAGGCTTCTGTTTACCAGGGCCAGGGCCAGAGCCCCCACCAGCCCTGTCAACGCCAAGGGAGCCCCCAGGCAGACCCACCAGGGCACCGGCGCCTGCAGCCGGTCGGCTTGGTTGCCGGCCACGTCCCACATGGCCCAGGGGCTGTATTTGGCGCTGAAATCATAAATGCCTCCCAGCCCCCAGTCCATCGACTGGGTCGCCGGCTCCTCTTCCTCCTGCTGAACCTGTGTGGCCGCTGCCTCAGCCTGGTTCAGCATAACGCCTGCGGCTGTGCTGCCCAGCAGCGCCGCGCACAGGGTGACTGTCATGACCCCTGCCAGCAGCGACGCCCGGCATTGGCGGTTTGACAGCCCCAGGCTGCGTTCCATGGCGGTTCGCTTCTTTTCCAGCACAATGAAGAAGTACATCAGCAGGGCTACAATTGCCGCCGCTGCCAGAAACCCCACCAAAAACAGCAGAAACGCTGTCTGCTGGGCCTCCCGCAGGCTGTCCATGGCCCGGCTGTAGCCCATGTCGTCAAACTCCAGTACCACCCGGGCGGCAATCTCGGGGATGGCGGCGTTCATCTTCTCTACAAAGCTGCCGGCAGCGCCGTTGGGAATCTGGAAGCTGGCATTGCCCCTATTCATGGGGCCGTAGTAAATCACATGCTCTTCGTCAGAGGCCTGCACCGACTGGGCGGGGATGATGAACATGTCCCCATAGGCCAGCTCTTCCGTCCCATATCTGGGCTCGAAAACGCCTATCACTTCGTACTCCTCCTCCCAGAAGGGCTGCAAAATCTGGCCCTCGCTGTCCAGCAGGCTGGTCCCCTGGGGAAGCTGGAAGCCGGTCCAGCCCATGACCCGGTAGCTGTTCTGGCTATAGCCGTACATGCTGGCCAGCAGCGAGAGCTTGACGGTTTTGCCCTCCCACAGCAGGTTTCTCTGGGCCATGTCCTTGCCCACAAGACAGACCTTGGCCCCGCTGGCAAACTCCTCCTCTGTGATCATTCTCCCCCGTATTTTTATGCTGTTCTGGCGCACACAGGGCATCAGGCTGCCGCTGGAAGCAGCGAGCACCGGGTGGATATAGTCCTGCATCCGGGTTTCCTCCACCAGGGTTAGCCATAAGCTGCCGGGCTGGCCGGGCTGGTAAAAGTCATCGCCGGTCACCTCCGTCAGATTGCCGGCCCCCGCCTGCCGCAGAGCCTCAGGGGCCTCCCTTGGGGTGAAGTAGAGAATCTCGCTGGCCCAGTGGCCAAATTGACTGCCGTCATCCACATGGTAGAGATCAGAGGTAACGCCATAAAGGGACCCAACATAGCGCTTGCCCTTCTCCAGGGGTTGGGCGTCCCCCGACTGGTCGAGGAAAAATTCGTCCCCCAGGGCCAGATGCGCCTGGTAGCCCCAGTAGAACCAGTCAGCGGAGGAGGTCAGCTCCTTACTTTGCCCGCCCGCCAGGTCCCGGGTGACCACCGCTTTGTCAGGGGTCTCCCCATTGCCGCTCTCAAGCACCTCAAACTCCACCACATTCAGGTTGAACAACGCCGAGGCTTCTCTCACCCGCAGAGGGTTCAGGCCGGGCATGTAAGAGAGCATATAGGGCCGGCTCTCCGGCGGAAGGATGTAGTCCGCGCCCTCAAATTCCAGGTCCTCGGGGCGGACAATCTCCCCATACTGGGGCGCCCCGTTCTCCACCGTCTCATAGGGCTGACGGATGGTGGCAATGGTGGTGTAGTAGTTGTCCAGAGCCTCCATGCGGCGGCTGTTCTGGTAGTAGAGCCCTGCGCCAAACACCAGCAGCGCAGTGGCTGCCAGCATGAGCAGAAAGAACAGCAGCGTTTTGCCCGGCCTGCGGAAAAGCTGCTTGAAGCTGTTGCGTATGGTCATTTTCTCCCCCTCCTATTCTTTGGACGCGGTCAGCAGGGCAATGGCGTCGAACCGCAGCAAAAGCCACAGGCCCAGCAGGTCTCCGGCCAGGGCGCACAGCAGAAACGCCCCGCAGATCGACGCCGAGGCCCCTGCGGGCAGGCGCGCCAGCCCGATCATCACCGGCAGGCAGAGCAGGCAGCCGGCCAGCTCCGCCGCCAACGCCGCCAGCAGCTGGGCGGCCCCGACCAGCCCCTTGGGCCGGCCCAGAGAGCAGGCAATGGCCATATCGCGCCTTGCCCCCCGCAGCACCAGAAAAATCGCCAGGGTCACCAGGCAGACCACTGCCAGGAAAAAGGGGAGCAGAAAGCTGGTGAACTGCCGCACCGTCTCCGCCAGCTTTTCGGCGGTTTTGATAAAGTTTTCGTCCTCCATCAGAATGCTTCTGCCCTCGCTCAGGTTCGCAACCCGCTCCGTCTCCGGGGTCAGATAGAAGGGTTGATAAAAGCCATAGTCCCCCACCACGGCCTTGAACTCGTTGAGCTTCATGGAGTCAGCCAGATAGCCCTTGAAGGAGGTGTAGGCAAAGGGCTCGCCGGAGCTCTGCTCTACCTGGGCCCGGAACCAGCCCACCGGGACATACATGTCTACCAACCGCTCTGTGGCCGCGCTGGCCGAGAAGGTTCCCGCCACGGTCAGGGTCATGTCGCTGATATATAATTGCACAGGGGACCGGTAAGAGTTATATTTGGTCTCGCACACCGGCATGGTGAAGCTGTCCCCCGGCGCAAGCCCCATGCGCCGGGCATAGTCCTCACTAACAATACACAGACCCTCCTCCCCTTCCAGCAGAGAGATGTCCCGGCCCTGGGCCAGCGAAAAGAAGTCCGTCTTCTGAATCCCAGTGGCCTCCCAGCGGTTTACAGCCAGAATGGTGGTGTCGTTCTCATAAAAGGCGTCGTGAAAGGGATCGGCGGGCCGGTTCTCCTCCACAAAAATCCCCACCCCCTGGCTGGTGGTAAACACCTCACGCATCCAGGGCAAAAGCACATCGTGGCGGGCATAGCTGACGTTCAGGTTGTCCAGCTGGTCCCCCTCACAGTTGCTGACATACACCTCCGCCGGGGTGCTTTGGTTTATGGTATCCAGGGCCCGCTGGCTGCTGATGATGCTGCCCATGTAAAAGGCGATGCACCCGCACAGCAGCGCGGAGACCGCCAGCAGCAGAAGGCTGCGGCCCCTGCCCCGCAGCAGCTGATAGCCCGCGTCCTTGATTACGAACATCTCGACTCCTCCTCCAAGCGTCCGTCCTTCATCCGGTAGATCACATCCGCCTGGGCGGCAATGTCCAGGTCGTGGGTGACCACAATGACGCAGTAGTTCTCCTCCTTCACCAGCCGTTTCAGCAGGTCAATCACCAGCCGGCCGTTCTCCGAGTCCAGATTGCCTGTGGGCTCGTCGGCCAGAATCACCTTGGCGCTGGACGCCAGAGCCCGGGCAATGGCCACCCGCTGCTGCTGCCCGCCCGAGAGCATGGCAGGCAGCTTTCTGGGGTCCACGTCAGAGAGGCCCACCGCGGCCAGCAGCTCCTTGGCCCGGGCCCGGGCCTGGGCGGCGGGCGTCTTCATGATCTCCATGGGATACATGACGTTTTCCAGCAGGTTCAGGGCCGGGAACAGGTTGAAGGCCTGATAAATGACCGTGACATTCTCCCGGCGGTGGCGTTCGCCGCCAGCCTCCTTTATCGGGACGCCCCCGGCCAGCACCTGGCCGCCGGTGGGCTGGCCCAGCCCCGCCAGCATAGAGAGCAGGGTGGTTTTGCCGCTGCCGGACTGGCCCACAATGGCATAGAATTTTCCTGCCTCAAAGCCGCAGCTCACCTCTGTCAGGGCCTGGACCTTTTGGTACTTGCTTTGGTAGACATAGCTCACATTTTCTGCTGACAGCACGTTCATTCATGTCACCCCATTGTTTTTTCAGATTCCCCACACCCGCCCGGGTCTGCGGCTTTCGTCGTTTTGTCGGCTTCTCCACAGTCCGTCCCCGGGCAAGTCCGGCAGATTCCCATTTATCTCATTATATCACCTCTTTTATGCTTTTACAATACAACAAGACCGCTTATCTTTCGCTGTCGATTTCTGGCAATTTCATCAAATCCAAAGAAAATATATTTTTTTAAATATGCAACCATTTCTCATTTTTGGGACTGCTTATTCAGTAAGGGAGCCTTTGCCCACTGTCAGAAACAAAAGCGGACCGCTCTGCCACAGGGGCAGGCGGTCCGCTTTTTTACGCTTTTCTATTTTCGCATCACAGCCAGAATCTGCTTATTTGGCCTCAAAATAGGCCTTAAAGGCCTGGTAGGCGCTGAACAAGTCCACCTTGGAGATGACCTCGAAGGGGGAATGCATGGAGAGCACCGGCACGCCGATGTCGATAACATCCGCGTTCAGCCGGGCCACATCATAGGCCACGGTGCCGCCGCCGCCCTGATCGACCTTGCCCAGCTCGCCAATCTGCCACAGCACCCCGGCCTCGTCCAGAATGCGCCGCACCCAGCCCAGGAACTCGGCGGAGGCGTCGTTGCTGCCGCCCTTGCCCCGGCTGCCGGTGTATTTGGCAATGCCCACGCCTCGGTTCAGGTAGGTGGAGTTGCCGGGCTCAAAGGCGGAGATATAGGTGGGGTCCAGCGCAGCGGTCACGTCGGCGGAGAGGCAGCTGGACTTGCTCCACACATGCTGAGGCTCCAGGCCCTCGGCCCGGGCCAGGTCGCTGACAAAGTAGTTCATATACTCTGAGCACAGGCCTGTGTTGCCCACGCTGCCAATCTCCTCCTTGTCCGCCAGCACCACCAGAGAGGTCTTCTCCGGGGCCTCGCAGTCAAACAGGGCCTGCAGGGCAGGGTAAGCGCACACCCGGTCGTCATGGCCATAGGCGCCCACCATGCTCCGGTCAAAGCCAATGTCTGCGGCCTTGAAGGCAGGCACAAGCTCCAGCTCGGCAGAGATCAGGTCGCTCTCCACAATGCCGTACTGCTCGTTGAGGAGCTTCATAATATTCAGCTTATACAGCTGCTCCCCCTCCACGTCCAGGGGCAGACTGCCCACCAGCACGTTCAGGTCCTCGCCGGTAAAGGCCTCGCCCAGCTTCTTGACGCTCTGGTCCTTGCCCAGGTGGGGCAGAATGTCGGTGATGCAGAACTGGGGGTCGCCGGCGCTCTCGCCAATGTTGACGGTGAGCTCGCTGCCGTCCTTGCGCACAATCTTGCCGTGAAGGGACAGGGGGATTGCCGCCCACTGATACTTTTTGATGCCGCCATAGTAGTGGGTCTTCAACAGGCAGAGCTCGCTGCTCTCATACAGGGGGATGGGCTTCAGGTCCACCCGGGGGCTGTCGATATGAGCGGCGGCAATGCGCACGCCCTGGGCCGCGCCCTGCTTGCCGATGACAGCCAGGCACATGGCCTTGCCCCGGTTGTTGTAGTACACCTTGTCGCCAGCGTTATATTTAGTGTTGGGGTCAAACTCCACAAAGCCGGCGGCCTTTGCGGCCTGCACCGACCAGTCCACGGCCTCCCGCTCGGTTTTGGAGGCGTCGATAAAGTCCTTATAGCCCTCGGCAAAGTCCATGGCCTTGGCAGCGCAGCCCAAAGCAGCGGCGCGGGCGGGCTTGGCCCGGTCCAGCAGCAGCTTTTCGGACAACTCCTTGAGGGCGTTGTTCTTTTCTTCCATTTGCACAACCTCATTTCTGAATATATTGACGGGAATGCTTGCTGTTTACTTAAGGTTTATTATACCCCTCCCAAAGGGAAAAGTCAAGCCGCCGGACCTATGCCGGCGGCTTAGAACTTGTACCAACAGGAGCTTGCACCTGCCTTTTCGGCAGATTATGGGCTTTTAGCTCTCCATAATCTGCTTATACAGCTTAATGTACTCCCCAGCGGACTTGCTCCAGCTGTTGTCGCAGCTCATGGCCCGGTCTACCAGCACGCCCCAGCCCTCTTTGTCAGAGTTGTAGGCGTAGATGGCCCGGTGCAGGCTGTGCAGCATGTCGCCGGCGTTATAGGTCATAAAGGTGAAGCCGTTGCCCACCCCATCGCCGCTGTCGGTAATGGAGTCCTTCAGTCCGCCGGTCTCACGCACCACCGGAATGGCGCCGTAGCGCAGGGCGATCATCTGGGAGAGACCGCAGGGCTCGGACTTGCTGGGCATCAGGAAGATGTCCGCGCCAGCATAGATCTTTCGGGAGAGCTCGGGCACAAAGCCCAGGCACAGCACAAAACGGCCGGGATACTTCTCCTGCATCCACTTGAAGTAGTTCTCATATTCCAGGTCGCCGCTGCCCAGAATGACGATTTGGGCGTTGGAGTACTCCATCACATTGTCCACAGCGTCCTTCACCAGGTCCAGGCCCTTGTGAGAGACCAGCCGGGTTACCATGCCGATTACCGGCACGTCCGGGTCCACCTCAATGCACAGACGCTCCTGCAGCTTCTGCTTGTTCACCGCCTTGTTGGACTTATCCGCCTGGGTGTAGTTGGCAAACAGGCTGGGGTCGGTCTCCGGGTCGTAGTTGACGGTGTCGATGCCGTTGAGAATGCCCGACAGCTTCCAGGAACGCTCCCGGAGGATGGCGTCCAGCTTATGGGAGAACCAGGGGTCCAGAATCTCCTGGGCATAGGTGGGGCTGACCGTGGACACCCAGTTGGCGCACTCAATGGCGCCCTTCATCAGGTTTACATCCTTGTTGAACTCCAGCAGCTGGCTCTCATAGGCGGGAATGCCGAACACGTCCTCCAGAATATCCTTGCCATACTGGCCCTGATACTGGATGTTGTGGATGGTGAACAAGGTTTTGATGCCCGCGTACCACTCGTTGTTGGCATAGAACAGCCGGTAGTAAACCGGCACCAGGGCGGTCTGCCAGTCGTTGGCGTGAATGACGTCGGGCTTGTAGTCAATGTAGGGCAGCATCTCCAAAATGGCCCGGGAGAAGAAGGCAAACCGCTCCGCGTCGTCAAAATGGCCGTAGAGGCTGCCGCGCTTGAAATAGTACTGGTTATCAATGAGATAATAGGTGACGCTGCCAATCTTGGCCTCAAAAATGCCGCAATACTGCCGCCGCCAGGCCACCGGCACCGAAATGCTGGTGATAAACTTCATTTTGTCCCGCAGCTCCTGGGGGGCGTTGTCATACAGGGGCACCACCACCCGGCAGCCCACCATGCGGGCGCGCAGGGCCTGGGGCAGAGAGCCTGCCACATCGGCCAGGCCTCCTGTGGCGGAAAAAGGCAGAGCTTCGCTGGCACAGTACAAAATCTTCATGGTCGAATTTCCTTTCTGCCTGAAATGTATAGAAGGTGGAGGGCTGTTTTACACCTTGCTGCCCTTGCCCACATAGACCGGGTAGCTCTGATAGCCGGACATGGTGCGGTTCATGTCGAACTCCACGTTTTTGTCCGCCACCACATAGTCCAGCCGGGTGCCCTCGCCCACCACGCAGTCCTGCATGATGACGCAGTTCTTCAGCTTTGCGCCCTTTTTCACCTTAACGCCCCGGAACAGCACGCAGTTCTCCACCTCGCCGTCAATCACGCAGCCGTCGGCCACAATGGAGTTGGTGACAGAGGAGCCCAGGCCGTATTTGGCGGGCATGTCGTCCCGGACCTTGGTGTAAATGGGCCGGTCCACAGGGAACAGCTGGGTGCGGACCTTGGGGTCCATCAGGGCCATGTTGGCTTCAAAATAGTCCCGGAAGGAGGTGATGGTATAGGCCGCGCCTGCCGCCTCATAGCCATAGACCCGCAAATCCTTCAGGTTGCGCTGAATCAAATCCCTGTCAAAATCATAGAGATTGCGGCTCATGCAGTCGTCCACCAGCTCCATCAGCTTTTTGCGGCGCAGAATGCACTTGCCGAAGCCATAGTTGCAGTTGGCCTCGCTGCCCCGCTTAATGAGCATATCCCGCACAAAGCCCTCTGGGTCAACCGTATAGACCACATTCTTGTCTGTATCGGGAGAAGTGCCGTGGCGGTAAATCACGGTGACATCCGCGTTCTTTTCCGTGTGGAAGCGGAACACGTCCCGGTAGTCGATATTGGACACCGTGTCGCAGTTGGAGATGAGCACATACTCCTCTTTGGAGTTCTTCAAAAACCGGTGGATGGAGGCCAGGCTTGCCACCATGCCGCCTGTGCGGGAGGTGTCGGCCCCAAAGGGGGGCAGCAGATACAGGCCCTCCCGCTTGCGGGACAGGTTCCAGGACTTGCCGGAGCCCAGATGGTCCATCAGGGACTGATAGTTCTGCTCGGTGATTACGCCCACCTTGTTCACGCCGGAATTCACCAGGTTGGAGAGGGCAAAGTCCACCAGCCGGTAGCGCCCGCCATAGGGTATGGAGGCCATCACCCGGTTTTCTGTCAATTCTCTTACACGCTCCTCATGCACATAGGCAAAGAGGATGCCAATCACGTCGTTGCCGCGCATCATATTGACCAGCTCCCTTTCATTTGGGTTAATTTTTGGGGGTTACATCCTGTTTTTCAGGCCTTCAATTTTTCGCGGCCTCATCGGCGTCCAGCATCTCCTGGGGGGCGACGCTGCCGCCGGCAGGCACATGGCAGCCAGGGCCTACCACTGCCACGCCCCACTCGTCCTTGTTTTCCACATTCTCGGGCCGCTGGCCTACTGTGGCTCCCGCGCCAACCACGGCGTTCTCGGCCACAATGGCATACTGCACCCGGGCTCCCTCTTCAATGCGGGCGCCGGGCATGATGATGGAGGAGTGCACCTCCGCCCCAGGGGCCACATACACCCCGGCGAACAGAATGGAGAACTCCAGGTCGCCATACACGTTGCAGCCCTCGGCAATGGTAGAGTTCTGCACATGGGCGCCCTTGGCGATATAGTGGGGGGGCATCACCGGGTTGCGGCTGTAGATGCGCCAGTCGGGGTCTCCCAGGTCCAGGGGGACATTGGGGTCCAGCAGGTCCATGTTGGACTCCCACAGGCTGTCGATGGTGCCCACGTCCTTCCAGTAGCCGTCAAAGCGGTAGGCAAACATTCTCTCTCCCGCGTTGAGCATGGCGGGCAGCACGTTTTTGCCAAAGTCGTTGGAGCTCTTGGGGTCCTCCTCGTCCGCCAGCAGGAACTTTTTCAGCACGTCCCAGTTGAACACATAAATGCCCATGTTGGCCAGGTCGCTCTTGGGCTTTTTGGGCTTCTCGTCAAACTCGTAGATCGAGTCGTCCTCATTGGTGTTGAGAATGCCGAACCGGCTGGCCTCTGCCATGGGCACCTGCTGCACGGCAATGGTGCAGGCCGCGTCCTTCTCCTTGTGGAAGGCGATCATCTTGGCATAGTCCATCTTGTAGATGTGGTCGCCCCCCAGCACCAGCACATAGTCCGGGTTATAGCGCTCGATAAAGGGGATATTCTGGGTGATAGCGTTGGCGGTGCCCTTGTACCAGTCCGTTTTCTTCCGCTTCTCATAGGGGGAGAGCACATGGACCCCCGCGTCCATGCTGTCCAGGTCCCAGGGCTGGCCCGAGCCGATGTACTCGTTGAGCTCCAGGGGCTGATACTGGGTCAGCACGCCTACGGTCTCAACACCGGAATTCACGCAGTTGGAAAGGGGAAAATCAATAATGCGGTATTTTCCCCCAAAGGGTACGGCAGGCTTGGCGATGTTTTTCGTCAGAACGCCCAGACGGCTGCCTTGGCCGCCCGCAAGCAGCATGGCTACGACCTCTTGTTTGGGTAACATGTTTCGTCCTCCTGAATATTTCGATTTTTGGCTTGCTATTGTCTCAAAGCGCCTTGGGGGCGGACAGTCCGCCTTTGCCCCCAAGCGCCTGTTCACAGGGTTTCAGGCCCAGCCGACTTGAGCGAGCTCAGCCGACTTGAGTAAACTCAGCCGGCCTTTTCTACTGCGGGCCGGGCGGCCGGTTTCTTGGCCTCCACTTTCACGGCGTCCTTGGGCGCGGCCTTTTTCGCGGGCTTCTCCTCGGGCTTTACGCACTCCAGGAAGAACACCGAGCAGCCCGGCAGGGTCAGGGAGATGCTCTGCCCGCAGCCGTGCATGGGCTCGTCGACGGTGCGGATGCTCTTGCCATTGGTGACGCCGCCGCCCCCAAAGGCCTCATCGTCTGAGGTGAACACCTCGGCCCAGGTACCCCAGAAGGGTACGCCGATGCAGTAGTCCTCCCGCTGGACAGGCACAAAGTTGCACACGCACACCAGCTCTCTGCCGTCCTTGGCCTTGCGCCGGAAGGCGATCACGCTCTGGGTATAGTCGTCGTTGGAAATCCACTCGAAGCCGCCCCAGTCAAAGTCAATCTCCCACAGCTCGGGCCGGCTGAGGTAGAAGCGGTTCACCGCCTTGAAGAAGTTCTGGGCGTCCTTATGCTCCTTATACTGCAAAAGGCCCCATTCCAGCTCCTTCTCAAAGTTCCACTCGTTCTTCTGGGCAAACTCGGTGCCCATAAATTGCAGCTTTTTGCCCGGGTGGCCCATCATATAGGTGACAAAGGCCCGCATCTGCGCCGCCTTCATCTGGTCGTCCCCAGGCATTTTATTGATCAGCGAGCCCTTGCCATACACCACCTCGTCGTGGGAGATGGGCAGAATGAAGTTCTCGGAGAAAGCGTAGAAAAAGGAGAAGGTGAGCGAGCTGTGGTTGCCGCTGCGGAACAGGGGGTCCATGGACATATACCGGAGCATGTCGTTCATCCAGCCCATGTTCCACTTGTAGTTAAAGCCCAGCCCCCCCATAAAGGTGGGCTTTGAGACCATGGGCCAGGCGGTGCTCTCCTCGGCGATCATCATGGGGTCTGTCACCTCGGAGAAAGCGGCCTCGTTAAGGGCCTGCAGAAAGGCAATGGCCTCCAAATTCTCCTTGCCCCCATCCTTGTTGGGAATCCACTCCCCATCCCGGCGGTTGTAGTCCAGATACAGCATAGAGGCCACCGCGTCCACCCGCAGGCCGTCCATGTGGTACTCCTTGAGCCAGAACACGGCGCTGGAAATGAGGAAGCTCATCACCTCGGTGCGGCCAAAGTCGAACACCAGGGTGCCCCACTCCTTATGCTCCCCCTTGCGGGGGTCCTCATACTCATAGCAGGGGGTGCCGTCGAATTTTGCCAGCCCTGCCGCATCCTTGGGGAAGTGCCCGGGCACCCAGTCCATAATCACCCCAATGCCAGCCTGGTGGCAGCGGTCCACAAAACGCATCAGGTCCGCGGGCTGGCCGTAGCGGGAGGTGGGGGCGAAATAGCCCATTACCTGGTAGCCCCAGGAGCCATCGTAGGGGTACTCGGTCAAAGGCATGAACTCGATGTGGGTAAAGCCCATCTCCTTGACATAGGGGATCAGCTCGTCGCCCAGCTTGTCGTAGGAAAACACACTGCCGTCGGCATACTTGCGCCAGGAGCCGGCATGCACCTCATATATGTTCACCGGGCGGGAATAATGCTGCTCCCGCTCCTTTTTCTTCTGCCAGGCGGCGTCCTTCCACTGGTAGTCCTCCAGCTCATACCAGCGGGAGGCAGTGCCGGGCCGGGTTTCGGTGTGCCTGGCAAAGGGGTCGGCCTTGTAGCTGTCCTCTCCTCCGGCGGTTTTGATATAGAACTTGTACATCTCAAAGGGGGCAAACTCAAAGTCCGTATAGCCCTCCCAAACGCTGTCGTCCACCTTTTTCAGGGGGTACTTGGCGCTGTCCCAGTTGCAGAAATTGCCCACCAGGGACACCGCCCTGGCATGGGGGGCCCACACCCGGGCTACCATGCACCTTTTACCGTTCTTTACAGCGCGGTGTACGCCGAGATACTCATACAGCCGGCGGTTCTTTCCGCTGTGGAACAAAAACAGCGGAATCTCGGCAGCGTCCTGCTTTGCCGGAACGCCGGCTGGATTTGCCTTTTCCGCACTGGTCTTTTCCATGTTCATATGTGACCACAATCCTTTCTCTGGCCGGGGCCCGCCGTCTGTGCAGGCAGGGCTTCCCTCTTCAGTCGTTCCAGAAACTGTCACTAATATAATACCATCACTGCCGAAAAAATTCAAGTCTTTTTTGGTCATTTATTTGAAAGTTTACATAGAAAAACTTCAAACTTTGTAAAACCTAACAAGCCTTAGGGAATTTCTCTGTGTAATACGCCAGTCCGGCAGGGGACCCGGCAAAAAGCGGCCTGGAAGACCGCTGGCTTCCAGGCCGCACACAGGCTGTTTTCAGTTTTTTTCGCCCCACACCGGCGAGGGGTACTGGCCCTGCCGGGTCATCTCCGCCACCGCGTCTACCACGCTTTGCCGGTCTACCAGGTAGGTGACGCCATACCACTTGCTGGCAGTCTCCAGCACATGCACCTGAGCCCGGCCGTCCTGGACCATGGCGTCCACGGCAAAGGGCAGGAAGAACTCTCCCTTCAGGGGGTTCCCCGGCAAATCCCTTTGGAAGAAGTTCACATACTCCCCCTCAAGGGCCTCGGTGGCCTGGGGCATAAAGCCCCAGAACTGCATGGAAACCGGGGTGTCCGGGGGCAGGATGGTCCAGGTCTCCCCCTCGTCCTCGGTGTAGCCGATTTTGCCCTCAGGCAGCTTGGCGATTTTGGTGCGCTCGGTGACCTTTTTGAGCATGCCGCCCTCTACCTGGCACACGCCCCGGGACACGTCTCCGTTGTCTGTCACCGTGTTGCCCACCTGATAGCCCACCATGCACAGGTCCAGCTTGCCTGCCGGGTGGCTGCCGGTGAGAAAACCGTATATTTTCTGATAGGCCTCTGCGCCGTAGAAGTCGTCGGCGTTGACCACCGCGTAGGGCGCGCCGCCCCACACCTCCCGGACCTTCCGGGCCCCCACCAGGGCCGCGTGGCCGGTGCCCCAGGGCTTTTGCCGGCCCTCGGGCGCTTTGCAGCCCGCGGGGATGTCCTCCATGGTCTGGAAAGCGTACTCCAGCTGAAGATAGGGCTCTATGGGCCTGCCAATCTCCTCCTGGAACTCCCGCAGCATCTCCTCCTTGATGACGCACACCGCCCGGCGGAAGCCGGCCTTCCAGGCGTCGTAGAGAGAGTAGTCGATAATCCGCTCGCCGCAGGGCCCCACGGGCGTAACCTGCTTCAGCCCGCCGCCGCCGAACCTGCTGCCCAGTCCTGCCGCCATAATGACCAATACCGGTTCGCTCATACTTATCACTCCTGATGTAATTTTATTTGACACACCGTCCCCAGGTCACCCAAAAATAAACTGGTGGAGATGGGTCCGGACCAGGTCCTCGTCAAAGCAGTAAATCCAGTTTCCGGCCTCGTCCTCGCTGCCATAGGCGTTCTCGTTCTCTCCGGGCAGGGTGAGGGTTTCGGTGGTGATATTCCCCAGAGCAAAGGGGAACAGCCCCGCCATGTCCCCCAGGTCCAGAGAGGTCTCGCAGTGGGGCATCACCCCGTGGACAATGCCCGGCCAGGCCAGCACCGTGCGCTGCTTGGCCCGGGCCAGCAGGCCCGAGAGCACCTTCTGCTGGCGGCTGGTGCGGCCCGCGTCGCTGTCCAGATAGCGGATGCGGGCATAGGCCACCGCCTGTGCGCCGGTGAGGGTCACCTTGCCGCCCTGATACTCCCCGTCTACCATATTATGGGTGCCGTCCAGGGCGGTGAAGTAGTCGGCAGCCTTGACCGGGGCGGTGCGGCCCTCGTCCTCCGCCTCCTTGGTCAGGGTCCACAGGTTCCGGTTTACCTCCAGCATCTCCTCCCCGGTGAGCTCCAGCTCTACCCCGCCAAAGGCCTCTACAATCTCCGCCATGTGGTAGAAGTTCACTGTCACATAGTCCTCGATGTCCAGATGAAAATTCTGGTTCAGGGTGCGCACGGCCAGCTCGGGTCCCCCATAGGCATAGGCGTGGGCCAGCTTGTCGTAGCCGTAGCCCTCTATGTTCACATAAGAATCCCGCATAATAGAGGCCATTTTCATGGTGTGGGTCCGGCTGTCCAGGGACAGCACCATCACCACGTCCGAGCGTCCCTGGTTCTCCCAGTCCCGGGAGTCCAGGCCGAACAGGGCGATGTTTTTCACCCCGCTCACCCTTACCGAGGGGTCCGCGCCCACGTTGCGGGGAAGATGCTGCACCCGCAGCCCCATGAACATGTAGACGAACAGCCCGGCCCCCAGCGCCAGCGCCAGGGCCAGGGCCAGAAAAATCCTTTTGCCCAAGCCCATTCTCCGGCGGGGCCGGTAGGGCTTGGGAGGCTTTTTTGCGCTGCGCTCCATGCGGGCCTTGTCGCTGCTGCGGCGCTTCTCCGAGCTGTAGCTGGAAATGTCCTCAAACTGCCGCAGGGGGGGCATGTCATAATAGTAATTGTCCCGAAGGGGCTCCCGACGCCCCCGTTCCGGCTTCCGGGCGTCCCGGCGGTCATTGTGTTTTGCCATATTTCCCTATTCCCTTATTCTGGTGATGAATGAAGAAGCTCTCTCAGGCCTCCCGCTACTCTGTGCTGGACGGCGCGGACTGGGTGGCCGCTACGCTGCCGTACTCCTCCCAGTAGGGAGAGCCCTCCTCAAAGATGAAGGCGCTGATGCGCTTGGCGGCTCCTTCCAGGTTATACACCAGGTCATACTTGATGTCCTGCAGGTCGGTCTCAAAGTCCGGGTCCGGGATGGAGATGCTCTCCATGGTCATATCCGTGCCCAGAATAGGCACCATACTCATGATGTCGTCCAGCTCCAGGTTAGTCTGGCAGTAGGGCATCAGCTTTTTGATGAGGGTGGGGTAGTCGGTGATGCTCAGCTGCTTTACCCGCTGCACCAGGGCCATCAGCACCTTCTGCTGGCGCTCTACCCGGCCAAAGTCGCTGCCGATATTGCGGATGCGCCCATAGGACACCGCCTGGTTGCCGTTGAGCAGATAGGTGTCCACGTCGGCGGTGGCATACATATAGTCGCTGTCCTCAATGTTGGGGTACTTCAGCTCATCGTAAACCCCCACGGCCATGTCCTGCTGCTTCTGGTCCTCCACCTCATACACCAGATTGTGCAGGTTCAGGTTGATCTCCTCAATCTCCTCTGCGGTCACCTCCAGCTCCACCCCCTGAAAGGCGTCCACGATTGCGGCCATGTTTACAAAGTTCACGGTGACAAAGTCCTCAATACGCAGGCCGAAGTTCTGGTTGATGGTGCGCAGGGCCAGCTCGGGCCCGCCCACCGCGTAGGCCGCGTTGATTTTGGTGTTCCAGTCCACATGGCCCTGGGCAAAGCTCTCGCCCTCAATGTTCACCAGGCTGTCGCGCAGAACAGAGGTCATTTTAATGGCCCCGTGGCGGTTGTCCACCGTGAGAATCATGGTCACGTCCGACTGGCCCTTGAAGTCGCTGGAACGGGAGTCCAGGCCGAACAGGGCGATATTCTTGATGCTGTCGTCCACCACCGCGTCCTGATGAAAGCCCAGGGCGGCAGGGTCCTTGGTGATGGTGGTGGTGGTCAGCTCGGCGATCACATCGGTGGATATGTAGATCAGCCCCGCGCCGAACACAATCATCACCACGCACAGAAAGGCCGCGACGCACTGCAGCGCCATCCGGCCCCGGCGCCCCTTGCGCCGCTTCTTCTTCTCCACCGGCGAATAGCTGGAAAGGTCCTCAAACCCCTGCTTTTCCTGTTTTTCGCTTCTCTTGGTTTTCCCGGGCATGTTGGCTCCTCCTGTGTGAGTCTGGTTTGAGAGCCCGCAGGCCCCAAACCCCGCGGCCTGGGACGCTGGCTCTCACAAGGCTTCCGCCGCCAGGGGCAGACCCTGCCAGCGCAAGCAGTCAGTTCTTTTTGAACACAAACAGCTTGCTGAAAATATAGTTGGCAACCACCACCAGCACGCTGGAAATTACCTTGACCAGCTTGTCGTTGGCCAGCAGCAGGTCCACGCCCACATACATCACCAGCATGTCCATCACCAGCGACAGGGCCCTGGCCCCGAAGAACTTGGCCATCTCTATTGCCACGGCTCGGCCGCCCCGGGCGGCGCTTGCAAACACCCAACGCCGGTTGGTGATATAGGCGAAGAGAATCGCCAGCACCTGAGAGAAAAACGCCGACGCCATGTAGTGTATATGGAGCACATCCACCAGCAGCCAGTAGGCCGCCCAGTTCACCAGGGTGGTGAGCACCCCGAAGAACACATAGAGGATCAGCTCCCGGTATTTTTGCCAGTATTTTACAAACAGCCTCTGCAAGCCCGCCGCCTCCTGTAGTCGCTTTGCCGCCCGGGACAAGCATCTATATTATGCGCCCGGATTCTACGGCTCATCACAGTATACCGCAAAATTCCAATAATTGCAAGATATACTTTATAAACAGAAAACCCAAAGGGGAGCGAACGAAGGGAGTCCGGAGGGACCAGTCCCTCCGGACTCCCTTCCCGCCTGCGGCGGGCTTTCCCAAACGTTCCTCCTAGAGTCTGTTTTAAAACCGGAGAAATGTCGGATTTTTGTGCCAAAACGAGGGCTTTCAAGGAAAAAACGCAGGAAAGGCTTGCCGCCTTTCGAGGATTTTTGACGCAGAAAGCGCCTCCTTGGGGCCAAAAATCCGGCATTTTCTCTATTTGCAAACAAGCCCTAAAGCCTCGACGCCAGTTGGGGGTAGGGCCGCTTGCGCTTGAAGAACTCATACACCGAGCAGCCCTTGTCTACCAGGGTAACTACAGCCCCCTCCCGGCACCGGGGCGGCCTGCGCAGGGTCACCGGGAACATGTGGGAGCGGATGATGTCCTCCTCCCGGCCTGTCAGCTCCAGCTCCTGCCGGGCGTTGCGCCAGGCAATCTCCGGGTGCCGGGACCAGTGCCCCTTGTGGGCCGGGTCCCCGTCCTGGGCGTCGTAGAAGAAATAGTCGTGGAGCAGCGCCCCCCGGGCCATCTCCCGCATGTGGAACGCAATGCCCAGCATAGCCGCCAGCCGGCAGCTGTAGTAGGCCACCGCCACACTGTGCAGCAGCCGGCAGGTATTGCCGTGCTGAGGGTAGCCCGCCATGGCCCGCAAATTTGAGCGCTCCGTCACCTCCTCATAACAGCCCCAGAACTTCTGAGGGTCCCATCGCTTTGCCATATGATTCCTCCTGACTTTGGTATATCGATATATAAACACATGCCTACATGCCGGTACATGCGGGAAATAACCCCGCGGCTCTCCCGAAGGGGCGCGGCCCCTCTGTCAGCAGATGAGCCGGCAGACCTGCCGGGCAAACTCCGCCGGGTCCTCCAAGGGGGTGCCCTCCAGCAGCAGGGCCTGGCCGTACAGCACCTGGGCGTACAGGCCCAGCCGCTCCTTGTCCCCGTCCAGGGCCTTCAGCTTCTGAAACACCTCATGCTCCGGGTTCAGCTCCAACACCCGCTTGGCGTGGACCTTCTCCCCTGCCGGCATGGCGTTGAGCACCTTCTCCATCTCGCTGGAAATGCCCCCCTGGGTACTGATGCAGGCCGCGTGGCTGCCCAGTCCGCCCCGCAGCACCACCTGCTCCACCTTGCCCGAAAGGCCCTCTTTCATGGCCTCCAGCAGGGACTGGTTCTCGTCCGCCAGGGCCTTGTTGTGCTCCTTCTCCTCCTCGCTTTCCAGGTCCAGGCCCTCGGCGGAGAGGTTTTTGAACTCCTTCTCCTGGTACTTTTCCAGCACCCGCAGGGCGAATTCGTCCACATTGTCCGTCAGGCAGAGAATCTCGTAGCCCTTCCCAATCAGAGCCTCGGCCTGGGGCAGGGCCAGAATGCGCTCCGCCGTTTCGCCGCAGCCATAGTATATGCAGGTCTGGCCCTCCTGCATACGGGAGACATACTCAGAAAGGGTAGAAAGCTTTTTCTCATGGGAGCTGGTAAACAGAACCAGGTCTTGCAGCTCCTCTTTTTTCGCCCCAAAATTGTCGTACAGGCCGTACTTCAGCTGCAGGCCGAAGCTCTTCCAGAACTCCTCATACTTCTCCCGGTCGTTGGTGAGCATGGACTTGAGCTCAGAGGCGATTTTCTTCTCCAGGCGGCCGGCGATGAGCTTCAGCTGCCGGTCATGCTGCAGCATCTCCCGGGAGATGTTCAGGGACAGGTCCTGAGAGTCCACCAGGCCCTTGACAAAGCTGAAGCAGTCCGGCAGCAGGTCGGCGCATTTCTCCATGATGAGCACCCCGCTGGCATACAGCTGCAGGCCCTTTTCAAAGTCCCGGGTGTAGTAGTCGTAGGGGGCGGTTTTGGGCACAAACAGCAGCGCGCTGTAGGTGGCCGCGCCCTCGGTGGAGGTGCGGATGACCCGCAGGGGCTCCTGCCAGTCCATGAATTTTTCTTTATAGAAGCCGTTGAGCTCCTCGCCGGTCACCTCAGACTTGGCCTTCTTCCAGATGGGGGTCATGGAGTTCAGGGTCTCGTCCTCAAACCAGGTCTCATACTCCGGCTCCTTGCCGTCGGTTCCCGTGCCCTCCTTGAGCCTGGACCTCTGCATCTCCATTTTGATGGGATAGCGGATGTAGTCGGAATAGCGCTTCACCAGCTCCCGCAGGCGGTACTGCTCCAAAAAGGCCGAGTAGTCCTCCCCGTCGCCGTCCTCCTTCAGGGTGAGGGTGATGCGGGCGCCCCGCTGGGGGTAATCGCTCTCGGTAATCTCGTAGCCGTCCAGCCCCTCCGAGGTCCAGGCCCAGGCCTGGGCCCCGTTCTGGGTGCGGGTCTCCACCACCACCTTGGAGCTGACCATGAACGCCGAGTAAAAGCCAACGCCGAACTGGCCGATAATGTCCACCTCCGCCCCGTCCTCGGGCTTGCGGTCTTTCATGTTCTCGTTTTTGAACTGAAGCGAGCCGCTTTTGGCAATCACGCCCAGGTTGTTGTCCAGCTCCTCCCGGGTCATGCCCACGCCGTTGTCCGTAATGGTGATGGTGCGGGCCTCCTTGTCGGCGTGCAGGCGGATGAAGAAATCCTCCCGGTTCAGGCCGGCCCCGCTGCCGCTGAGGCTCTGGTAATAGAGCTTGTCGATGGCGTCGCTGGCGTTGGAGATCAGCTCCCGCAGAAAAATTTCCTTGTGGGTGTAGATGGAGTTGATCATCAGGTCCATCAGCCGTTTTGATTCCGCCTGAAACTGTTTGAGAGCCATGGGTGCAATACTTCCTTTCATAAATATGTAAAATTAGGGTTGACACAGAAAACAGCGCGGGGCGGCCCCGCCAGTCCTGGGTATTTCCTAGGGCTTGTTTGAAAAATCGGAAAGGCCGTCTTTTTACCCAGAAGGGGCCCCTTTCTGCGTCAAAAATCCTCGCCAATCGGAAGATTGCCTTGCGTTTTTTTCCTTGAAATGAACCCCTTCTGGGTAAAAATTCGTCATTCCCTCTATTTTCAAACAAGCCCTAAAGGACATTATAGCATGTTCCGCAGGAATGTTCAAGTGTTTGCCGCAGGCAGGAATGCCCAAAAAGCAAACCGGCGGGCCCGTTGCCGGGGCCGCCGGCTGATTTGCCTGTCTGTGCCGGGCGCTGCCCTGGCTGGGTCTTATTTCTTCTGCCCCTGCTCGTAGCCCATGGCCCGGTAACGGAAGCTGGACAGGGGCATGCCGCAGGCCCGGGCGGCGGCGGAGCCGGTCAGCTTGCCGTTCTTCCACAGCCGGTAGACGGCGGGGTAGTTTTTGGGCAGGGGCCGGGGAGGCCGGCCAAAGCGCACGCCCCGGGCCTTGGCCGCGGCAATGCCCTGGGCCTGACGCTTGCGTATGTTCGCCCGCTCGTTTTCCGCCACAAAGGAGAGAATTTGCAGCACCAGGTCGGCGATAAAGGTGCCAAGCAGGTCTTTGCCGCTGCGGGTGTCCAGCATAGGCATGTCCAGCACGCACACGTCCACCAGCTTCTCCTTTGTGAGCAGCCGCCATTGGTTCTGTATCTCCGTATAATTCCGCCCCAGGCGGTCGATGCTCATAATATAGAGCAGGTCGCCGGGCTGCAGGCAGCGCAGCATACGCTGGTACTGGGGCCGCTGAAAGTTTTTGCCGGACTGCTTGTCGCTGAAAATATGACTGGGAGGCACCTCCTGCTTCAGCATTGCCAGCAGCTGGCGGTCCTCGTTCTGGTCGGCGCTGGACACTCTCAGGTATGCGTATACGCTCATACCTTAACCCCCTTCAAGGTTCCCGTTTCGGGTTTATCCTCCCATTATTACATAATTTTCCAGGTCTTTGGAGGGAAAGGCTTCAATTTCCCTCTTAACGTAAAATAGCCTCACCTGTCGAAAAAGAAGGAAAGGCGGGAAGGGGGCAGAGCGGCGCGGGCTGTCCCGTTTTTTCAGTGAAGGAGCTGCAAAGCAGCGGCATGTATGGACGCGCTGCCGAACGCCCCACACCGCGCTGGGGACGGCCTGTCTTTTCCATACCGGTTGACAGCCCCCGCCGGAATGGGGTATGATAGGGATACCATCACCTGCGCCCCGGAAAGGAACCCTTATGGACCTCAGCTTTCTCCTCTCAAATCCTCTTATCAATGTCAGCATCCTCTCCTGGGCCGCTGCCCAGGGCATTAAAACCCTCATCGACACGGTCAAGCACAAGCAGTTCGACCGCCGGAGGCTCTCTGGGGCGGGGGGCATGCCCAGCTCCCACTCCGCCGTTACCTGCTCGGTGCTGCTCACCTCCTACTATCTGTACGGCTTCAACTCGCCGGTGTTTGCCCTGAGCTTTGTGGTCGCCCTGATTGTTATGTACGACGCCACCGGGGTGCGCTGGGCGGCAGGCCTGCACGCCAAGGCCATCAACCGCATTGTGGAGCACCTGGACGCAGAGGACCCGGAGGACGACCCGGACCTGCGGGACCTGATTCCCCGGCTCAACGAGTCTTTGGGCCACCGGGTGCGGGAGGTTGTGTGCGGGGCGGCGCTGGGGTTTCTCATTGCCCTGCTGGGACATTTGCTGCGGCAGGGGCGGCTTTGAGGCCGCAAATATAGTAAACGCACTGGCGGCGCGGGCATACCTGTGCCGCAGGGTTCAAAAGAGGTATCAACTCTTTTGAACTGCCTTAACTATAAAAGCAGGCGGCGTCTGCTGGGGACGCCGCCTGCTTTTCACTTTTTTCCGCCCCGTACCCACGCCAGCAGCCCGGAGCCTGCCACCGCTGCCAGCACATACACCAGAATCCCCACGAAAAAGGGTCCGCCCATCCCCTCACTCCCTCAGTGTCAGTCTGAGAACTGGTACCAACAGGAGTTGGCGCCTGCCTTTTCGGCAAATTGCACGGTTGACTGTGTTGCAAACCAATCGCGAGACTGCCTGGGGATTTGCGCCTTGGCAAAATTCCCTCGAAAGTCCAGGCACAAATCCGATTGGTACAAGGCCTAAGCCTGCTCCGCGTCAGCCAGCACAAACACCTGCTGCTCGCTGCCCAGCACCTCCAGCGTCTCCAGGTCCTCGGGCTCCAGCTCCTGGTTCAGCCGCACCGCCGTATATACCGGCGGGGTCTCCTGTCCCGGCAGAAGCAGGCCCTGGGTCCGTGTGTTCTCATAGTATAGGTATTCGCCCCGGGCTGTCCAGTATTCCGTGCCCTCGGGTCCTCCTGTTCCCGCGGGCTGAAAGCTCCCGTCCCGAATCACCCCTGCTTCCAGCACCGGCTTGCCGTCCACCTGGGCCACGCACAGCCGAACCCGCAGCCGGCACCCCAGCCGCCCCTGGTTGCGGAATGCCACGCCGCCCTCCGCTGTCTCGTCCATAGAGACCACGGGGCTGCCCTCCCGGTCTCCGGCGTTCTGGCAGACGGCCTCTACCCGCAGGGGCTCCTGGTGGGGCTTCAGCCGCCAGCACAGGCCGAACAGCACCGCCAGTACCATAAGCAGCGCCGCTGCCCCTATGCCCCGGCCCCTCATGGCTCCGCCCTCAGCCGGTAGCTCTGGCCCACCGAGCGCTGGGGGCCTGCCGCCGCCTCAAAGCGCAGAACCGTATGGCGGCGGGCCGGGTCCACGGTGTCGTCCTCCTGGCAGAGGCCCAGGGCGCAGGTCTGCTCGTCAGCCGCGCTGCCCTCCATCGCGGTGACCGTGTACACCCCATAGGGCAGGCCGGTAAACTCCGCCTCAAGAGCCGGGGGGCCGCCCATAGGGTCCGCCTCGGGCCGGGCCAGACTGTAGAGGGTGAGCCCCTGCCCTCTCAGCCGGAACAAGGCCGTGCCAGTGAGAGGCGCGTTCCTCCCCTCCACCCGCACCAGCACGGCGCCGCTCTCTACCCGCACCCGGTACAGCAGCTCCTTGCGCCGCTCACGGCCGTCTGTTCCCCGCAGGCAGGCGGAAAGGCGGTAGGTCTGGTCTGTTTTTGGCCGCTGACGGCCCAGCTCCCCCAGCTCCCGGGGGCCCTGGGGGCTTGTCCAGGCAACGCTCAGCTCTCCCTCGCCGCCGCCCAGAGCCTCCCGGCAGGCCTGGGCCAGAGGCTGGCCCTCATGCCGCAGGGGCACCGCCTCCCCCAGAAAGATGGTCTCCTCAGCCCAGACGGGCTGGGCGGAGGAGGAGGCCGCGCTTTGGGCTTGTCCCTGGGGGGCGGTCAGGGTGAGCGCGGCCAGCAGAGCCCCCCACAAGGCCAGGCAGAGGGCTGGTCTTCGCAGTTTTTCAGGCATATTGTACGCTCCTTTCTTTTTTATAGCTACAAGGTAGCACGAATTTGCCGGAAATTTTGTCATACCCTGCGGGCGGCTTGAAAGTTTCAGAGAGATAGCGTATAATAGAGGTAAATATCGTAAACGCGCTTAACGAAGAGGTACATGACGGTCGTTAATAGCAGGGAGGTTCTGTTTTTAACCGGGCCCAGCGAGCGCAGACGCGGGGGTCTTCCGCGGCTGCGGGACATTTTGCGCAGCGGAATGTCCCTCCCCTTGCGGAGCAAGGGGGCGAGCGGCCTGTTTGCGGGCGGCTGCCCTCGTAGGCCGCTTGCCCTTGCAATCACTTGCCCTTACAATCAGGATATTTCTCAGTCATGCCATCACCACAGAGAGGAAGCCGCCCATGTAAAACACCCCGCACGCCTCATCCATTTCATATCAAAAAGGAGTGCATTCCTGTGCCAAATATCAAGAACGAAATCACCCGCCGCCGGACCTTTGCCATTATCTCCCACCCCGACGCGGGCAAAACCACCCTCACCGAAAAATTCCTCCTCTACGGCGGCGCCATTACCCTGGCCGGCATGGTCAAGGGCAAGCGCAATTCCCGGCACGCGGTGTCTGACTGGATGGAGATTGAGAAGCAGCGCGGCATCTCTGTCACCTCCTCTGTCATGCAGTTTGAATATGACAATTATTGCATCAATATTCTGGACACGCCCGGCCACCAGGACTTCTCGGAGGACACCTACCGCACTCTGATGGCCGCGGATTCCGCGGTGATGGTTATTGACGCGGGCAAGGGCGTAGAGGCCCAGACCCGCAAGCTCTTTAAGGTCTGCGTCATGCGTGACATCCCTATCTTCACCTTTATCAACAAGATGGACCGGGATTCCCGGGACCCCTACGACCTGCTGGAGGAGATTGAGCGGGAGCTGGGCATTGGCGCCTATCCCATGAACTGGCCCATTGGCTCCGGCGTGGACTTCAAGGGAGTCTACGACCGGGAGGACGGCCGGGTGCTGCGCTTTGTGCCTGAGGAGAGCGGCGCGGGCCGCCGGGAGGTGGAGGAGCAGGACTACGCCCTGGACGACCCGGCCCTGTGCCCGGCCATTGGCGAATATTTATACAACACCCTGAAGGACGATGTGGAGCTGCTGGACGGGGCGGGATATGAGTTTGACCTTGCAAAGGTGCGCCACGGCAAGCTGTCGCCAGTGTTTTTTGGGTCGGCGCTGACCAATTTCGGCGTGGAGCCCTTCCTCAAGTCCTTCCTCCGGCTGACCACCCCGCCCCTGCCCCGCCAGGCCGGGGACGCGCTGGCGGACCCCTTCCAGGAGGATTTTTCCGCTTTTGTGTTCAAAATTCAGGCCAACATGAACAAGGCCCACCGGGACCGCATTGCTTTTATCCGCATTTGCAGCGGCAAGTTTGAGAAGGGCATGGAGGTGGACCATGTCCAGGGAGGGCGGCGGATCAAGCTGAGCCAGCCCCAGCAGATCATGGCCCAGAGCCGGGAGATGATCGAGGAGGCCTACGCCGGGGACATTATCGGCGTGTTTGACCCCGGGCTGTTCTCTATTGGGGACACCCTGTGCGCGCCGGGGAAAAAGCTGCGCTTTCAGGGCATCCCCACCTTTGCCCCGGAGCTGTTCAGCCTGGTGCGCCAGAAGGACACCATGAAGCGCAAGCAGTTTGTAAAGGGAGCCAACCAAATTGCCCAGGAGGGCGCCATTCAGATCTTCCAGGAGCTGGGCTCGGGCATGGAGGAGGTCATTGTGGGCGTGGTGGGCAGCCTGCAGTTCGATGTGTTCCAGTACCGCATGGAGAACGAGTACAATGTGGAGGTCTATATGCAGACCCTTCCCTATTCCTTCATCCGCTGGGTGGACAATGAGGACATGGACGAGCAGGCTCTGAAAAAGCTGAACCTTACCTCTGACACCAAAAAGGTCCAGGACCTGCGGGGGCGGTATCTGCTGTTGTTTGCCAACCAGTGGAGCATCAACTGGGCGTTGGAGCGCAATGAGGGACTGCTGCTTTCTGAGTTCAGCGAGGGCTGAGCACAGAGTATGCCACACTATAAGAACTTGTGCCAACAGGATTTGCGGCTGGAATATCGAGCAAATTTAGAGCTTATCCCGGAATGAGACGTGCGCAGATTGCGCAGTCAGATTTATCGTCAGATGGCGTCAGAATTTTGCAGGCTGGCTGACGCCTGTCAAGAAATTTGGACGCTATATGACGGAAAATATGCAAGCAAGATGCGTGCGGATCATTTCGGGATAGGCTCTAAATACCGGGTTCGCGCTTTTTGGCAGTGGAGCGCGGGCCTGAACCAGTCGGATGCCAGGCAGGCGGGAGTTGGCCCCGGGTTTGCCAAGCATTGATCTGGAGTTCACCGAAAAAAGTCAGTAAAAAGGAAGGAGCGGGGCTGTCCCGCTCCTTTTTGGCTGCTATTCTTCCTTGTTCCGGCTGTCTGTGGGCTCTGGCCCGGGCTCCATTTGCAGATGGGGGGCGCTGGCCGCGTGAGCGATAAACCGCTCCACCCTGCGGGAACGGACCTGCTCCCGTTTCCAGGCCAGCACCGCGCCGCTCTCCAGGGCGGGGCGCAGGGGCACCGCCCGCAGGCAGGGGCAGGGGGCAAAGCCCTTGTCCAGGCAGATGGCAGCGCCCATGCCCTGCTCCACCAGCACAGCGGCGTTGTTAATGAGATTGTACCGCACCGGCACAGCCACCTGGCGGAACAGCGTCTCTCCGAACCACTCCCCCAGCATGTCCAGCACCTGCTCCCGCCAGCCCAGAAGCAGGGGATAGCGGGCCAGCTCCTGGGGGCCCACAGCCTCCGCCTGGGCCAGGGGGGAATCCTCCCGGACCAGCGCGCACCAACGCTCCCGCAGAGGCATGGGGACTGTGTGATACCGCTGCACATCCACCGGCTCCATAAGCAGGCCCAGGTCCAGCAGGCCGTTTTCCATGCGGTCCTTCACCTCGTCGGCTGTGGCGCTGTAGATGCGGAAGCCCACTAAAGGGTGCTCCTCCCGGAAGGAGGCCATCAGCCGGGAAAGGCAGGCCATGTTCCGGGTTTCGCCGCAGCCAATGGCAATCTCCCCGGCCAGCTCCTCCCGGCTGCGGAACTCCTGCCGGGTCTTGTCCGCCAGCTCCAGCAGCTCCTGGGCCCGCCGCTTCAGCAGCAGCCCGTCCTCTGTCAGCACCACCCGGTGGCCGCCGCGGCGGAACAGCGCCGCGCCCAGCTCCTCCTCCAGCTGCATCAGCTGCCGGGACAGGGTGGGCTGCGTAATATGCAGCAGCCGCGCGGCCCGGGTGATGCTCTCCTCCCTGGCCACTGTGTAAAAATATCGCAGGACCCGCAGTTCCATAAACGCTCCTTTCTCCCAGGGGGTGTTCGCATAAGCTGAGTGCGCGGATGTTTGAGCAGATTCCAGTCAAAAATTCGCAGAGCTGCTTGCAGCTCTTACACACCTGGCGTACTTCAAGAATTCTGGGCGCAGAAGATGGTAAAAATCCGCCAAAAAGACGGGCGGGGACGCTTGTGTGAACACGCCCTGACAGGCCCTCTGTCCCAGGCCTGCCCAGGGATCGCTTCTGTCCACTGGGACAGCGCCGTCCGCCGCTGTGCCCGCCGCTTTTGTGACTCTATTCTACCCCAGAGGACCGCCGCAGTCAATGAAAAAATAAGCGGGGCCTGGGGATGGCCCGGCGGGGGAGCTGCCGGTTGCTTTGCCGGCCCCCATTGGACATCTGGGGATTTTGGCGGCGCGGCTCTTACGGCTGTCTCCGGCATAGGGCGGAATCACACAGACGCATCTCCGGCAGGCGCGGAGCTCAACGGCTGCCAGAGCGTAAAATGCCGGGCCGTACACATCTGCGCCCAGTCTTTGCAAATTGTCAGCAGGAGCGGCCCACAGGGTTTTCTTTTTTGTTATTGTGTGGTATAATCTGGTCAACGCTAAAAATATGCGGGGGTTCCCCGCGAAAGAGGTGCTTTTTATGATGACCTTAGGCGCTCAACTGTTCACCCTGCGGGAGTATACCCAAACCGAGAAGGATCTGGACTTCTCTTTGGCCCAGGTAAAGGAAATGGGCTATGAGACCGTCCAGCTCTCGGCCATCGGCCCCATTGCCCCCCAACGGGTGCGGGAGCTCTGCGACAAGCACGGGCTTCAGATCGTCCTCACCCACACCAGCCCCGACCGCATTCTCAACGACACCGAGGCGGTGATTGCGGAGCACGACCTGATGGGCTGCGACTACATCGGCATTGGCATGATGCCCAAGAAGTACGCCTCTCCCCACTGGCTGAGCCATTTTGCCGGCGACTATCGGGAGGCCGCCAAGAAAATTGCCGCCGCGGGCAAGCTGCTGATGTACCACAACCACAATGTGGAGTTCCAGAAGTTTGGCGGCAAGCTGGTGATGGAAACCCTGATGGAGAGCTTTGCCCCGGACGAGCTGGGCTTTACCCTGGACACCTACTGGGTGCAGATGGGCGGCGGGGACGTGTGCGGCTGGATGGAGAAGCTCAGCGGCCGCATTCCCTGCATCCACCTGAAGGACATGGCCGTAAAGGGCTGGGAGCCGGTGATGGCTCCGGTGATGGAGGGGAACCTGGACTTTGACAAAATCCTCGCCACTGCCAAAAGCTGCGGGGTGAAGCATCTGCTGGTGGAGCAGGACGACTGCCAGGGCGAGAGCCCCTTCGCGTGTTTGGCCACAAGCTTCCGGAACCTGCAGGGGAAGTATTGACAAGCCTGGCCGGCTCTCCGCCGGCCGGATGAGGACAGAAAAGGGCAGCGAGCGCAGACGCAGGTTCTTTGCGGCTGCGGGCCCTTTTGCGCAGCAAAAGGGGCGGCTTGCGCCCCAGGCGCAAGTGGGCGAGCGGCTTGATTGCTGCCGGGCCGTGTGGGCCGCGTTTTTGCTCCCGCGCGGCCTTTGGCTTCTGTTTTTTTTTGCGAAAAAGCGCCCCGCGGCCTGCCTGGTTACATTTTAATATAAATAGTTTGCGTATTTCCAAACAAGCGGGTTGCCTTTTTTATAAGAATGTATTATAATCTAACAATATAAGTTTCAGTTTTTGAAAGGGGCTCCGCTATGGAAGGGAAGAAACGGAAGCAGAAGATCCTGATTGTGGACGACTCGGAGATGAACCGCTCTATTCTGGTAGATATGCTGGGCGACGATTACGACACCATCGAGGTGGTCAACGGCCTGCAGGCGGTAAACGAGCTGCAGAAGAACGCCGCTGACATCAACCTGGTGATGCTGGACATTGTTATGCCTGAAATGGACGGCCTTGAGGTGCTGGCGGTTATGAACCAGCGCCGGTGGATCGAGTCTATCCCCGTTATCATGATCTCTGCCGAGACCACCTCCGACCGCATCTCCCAGGCCCTGGAAATGGGCGTTACGGACTTTATCAGCCGCCCCTTTGACGCAAAGATCGTCCAGCGCAGAGTGGTCAACACCCTGCTCAGCTCCGCCAAGCAGGCGGAGCTGGAATCGCTGGTAGCGGAGCAGATGTATGAAAAGGAGCAGAACGGCCTGCTCATGATCGACATTCTCAGCCATATCGTGGAATTCCGCAACGGCGAGAGCGGCCTGCATGTCATCCATGTCCGCAGGCTCACCGAGGTGCTGCTGGAACGGCTGGCCGTTAAAAACCCGGCCTATGGTTTGAACCATGAGAACATCGCCCTGATCAGCGAGGCCTCGGCCCTGCATGACATCGGAAAGATCGCCATTGACGAGAAAATATTGAACAAGCCCGGCCGCCTCACCCAGGAGGAGTTCCAGATCATGAAGACCCACTCCATGGTTGGAGCCCAGATGCTGGGGGGGCTTTCGGTGCATCAGGGAGAGCCCCTGGTGCAGGTGGCCTATGAGATCTGCCGCTGGCACCACGAGCGTTGGGACGGCCGGGGCTATCCCGACGGCCTGAAGGGGGCGGAGATTCCCATAGCCGCCCAGGTGGTGGCCATGGCCGACGTGTATGACGCCCTCACCAGCGAGCGGGTGTACAAGGCCGCTTTCTCCCACGAGCAGGCCATTCAGATGATTATTGGCGGAGAGTGCGGCAGCTTTAACCCCTTGCTGCTGGAATGCCTGCAGGAGACCGCCGACACCCTTTTGGAACTGCTTAACGACAAGGGCAGGGAGCACGCGAAGCCTCAGAAGGACCTGAATAATATTGTAGAGAAAATGTCTCAGCACAGCGAGCTCAGCGCCAGCAACCGCACCCTGCGCCTGTTGGAGCATGAGCGGATGAAGTACAGCTTCTTCGCTGCCATGAGCAAGGAGATTCAGTTTGAATATACCATGTCCCCGGCTGTGGTGTCGCTGAACGCCTGGGGCGCCCGGAACCTGGGGCTGGACGAGATTGTCATGGAGCCCCTGGAAGACCCCAGGGTACAGGCGTTCTTCAGTCATGGCCTGGGAGAAAAAATACACGACGCCCTGTACAGCACCACCCCCGAGAGCCCCATTGTCAGCTTTGAGGGCAAGATGAACTGCAACGGCGAGATGAGATGGTACCGCTTTGTGCTGCAGTCTTTGTGGACGGAGGATGAGCCCCCTGAGCTGCGGGGGGTCATTGGCAAGGCGGTGGACATTCACAGCTCCCGCAGCTATCTGGAAAACCTGGAACGCCGGGCCTCTTTGGACGGCCTGACCGGCCTTTTGAACCTGACCAGCGCCCAGAAGCAGGCAGAGGCCCGGCTGCGGGAAAACCCCGCGGACAATTATGCCCTGGCCTTTTTCGACTGCGACTTCTTCAAGCAGGCCAACAACACCTATGGGCACCTTTTTGGCAACAATCTGCTCATCCACATTGCCGAAAAGCTGCAAAAGACCACCCGAAGCGGGGATATTGTCTCTCGGGTGGGAGGAGACGAGTATGTGGTGTTCTTCCAGTACCACCAGGAGCTGGAGCCCATTATCCACCGAATCCACTCCGCCCTGCAGGGAGAGAATTTTGACGGCTTCACCATTTCGCTGAGCATGGGCGTGGCCACCACCGAGCAGATGGGCCCGGACTTTACAGCCATGATGCAGGCCGCCGACAAGGCTCTTTACGCCGTAAAGCAGGCGGGACGGGGGCAGTATAAATTCTATGATGGAAGCGAGACCTCGCTGACAGACGCCAAGGGCGCCAGCGTCTACACCAACCAGTCTGAGATTATTGAGTTTGAGTGAGGAGCGGGCCCCTGGGGACAGGAGAGGTAATTTTTTGAAAACAAAGGTATTTATTGACGGAAGCGAGGGGACCACAGGGCTGCGGATTCATGAGCGGTTTCAGCGGCGGGAGGACATTACGCTGCTGGGGATTGACCCGGCGCTGAGAAAGGACCCGAATGAAAAGAAAAAGCTGATTAACGCCGCGGACTTTGTCTTTCTCTGCCTGCCGGACGAGGCGGCCAGGGAGTCTGCCGCGCTGGCGGAGAACCCGGAGGTCGTGGTGATCGACGCCTCCACCGCCCACCGGACCGAGCCGGGCTGGGCCTACGGGCTCCCGGAGCTGTCAGCAGCCCACAGGGCCGCTGTGCAGTCGGGCAAGCGGATCGCGGTGCCCGGCTGCTATGCCACAGGCTTTATCTCCCTGGTGTATCCTCTTATTGCGGGGGGCATTCTTCCCAAGGATTACCCGGTGAGCAGCTTTGGGCTCTCCGGCTACAGCGGGGCCGGCAAAAGGACCATCGCGGCCTATGAAGGCGAGGACCGGCCGGCAGAGCTCGCCTCTGGCAGAGCGTATGCCCTGACGCAGCAGCACAAGCACCTGAAGGAGATGCAGCGGATTACCGGGCTTGCCCGGACGCCGCTGTTCCTGCCGGTTATCGACGACTATTACAGCGGTATGCTGGTCTCTGTCCCCTTGTATTCTGAGCTGCTGGCAAAGGAGGCGGACCCGGCGTTGCTGGGGGCTTTCTACGAAGAATACTATCAGGGCCAGCCGTTCATTCAGGTTGCCAAAACCGGCGACCCGGCTGCGGCCAGCGGCTTTTTGGCCGGAAACGGCATGTCTGGCTGGGACGGCCTGAAAATTTATGCGACAGGAAATTCTGAGCGGATCGTAGTCTCCGCCCAGTTTGACAATTTGGGCAAGGGCGCGTCCGGCGCAGCCATTCAGTGCATGAACCTGGCGCTGGGCTGCAGCGAGGCGGAAGGGCTGTGCCTGTAGCCGGAAAAGCCGGCTTCTCCGCAAAGGGCGGGGCGGAAAAAGGACAAAAAAGTTATTTCACCAAAAGAAAGGGGATCGCCATGACGCTTCAGCAGTGCTATGAAAATCTGGGCGGCAATTATCAGGAGGTCAGCTCCCGGCTGCCCAGCGAAAAGTTCATTCAGAAATTTGTATTGAAATTTCTGGACGACAAGACCATCGAGCTGCTTCAGAGCTCCTGGGAGGCGGAGAACTACGAGGAGGCCTTCCGGGCGGCGCACACCATCAAGGGCATGTGCCAGAACCTGAGCTTTTCCCTGCTGCAGGAGAGCAGCAGCCAGCTGACCGAGGCCCTGCGGGGCGGCGTGACCCCAGAGGCCAAGGAGCTCTACCCCAAGGTGCTTGCGGACTTTGAAAAGACCGCAAGCGCCATAAAAGCCTATAAAGAAGGGCTGTGACACAGGAATGAACCAGCGTAAACCAGGGAAGGAGAATCCGAACCGCTTTTTGATCGGCAGTTTTATCGGCCTGTGCATTGCCACCTTTCTCATGTTCTTCCTTTTGGCCCATTATATGGAGGAGCAGAGCAGCGCCACTATCTCTCAGGTGGGCGGGACCTATATGAAGAGCCTTTCTGAGCAGATATCCATGCATTTCGGCACCACCATCGACCTGCGCCTGGACCAGGTGCGGAGCATGGTGGAGTCGATCGGCCCGGACTTTGAGCGGGAGGGCGTGGACCGGCACCAGGTGGTGGAGGAGCTGCGGGCCAGCAGCACGGCCCGGGGCTTTGAGCAGCTGGCCCTTCTCTCTGTGGACGGGGAGTTTGAGATGCTCCACGGGCCCGGCATCCATATCACGGACCCTGAGTCCTTTTTGGGCTCGCTGCGCAATGGCAGCACCAAGGTGGCTGTGGGCACCGACGACCTGGGCAACAGCATCGTGCTGCTGGGGGTGCCCGCCCGCTACCAGATGGACGGCGGCCAGCTGAGCCTGGCTTTGGTGGGCACCATTTCTACCAATTATATCACCGAGACTCTCTCGCTGGAAGTCAACGACAGCATGGTGTACTCCTTCATTATCCGCAAGGACGGCAGCTTTGTTATTCGCACCAGCGACGCTTACCGGGACAGCTACTTTGAGCGGGCGTTGAATCTGTATGACGAGGTGGAGGGCAAGACCCCTGAGACCTACATCCAGGAGATTTCCGCCGCCATGGAGACAGAGGATAACTACTCCACCGAGTTCACCATTGAGGGCGAGCGCCGCAGGCTGTTCTGCACCAAGCTTCCCTCCTCCGAGTGGTATCTGCTCACGGTGCTGCCCTATGGGTCCATCAATGAGAATATCGACCAGCTCAGCCAGCGGCTGCTGGCCGCGGGTTTTCTGTGCTGCGGAGTCATTTTTGGCGTACTCATCTTTATCTTTGTGGGCTACACCCGGATTAACCGGCGGCAGCTGAAGGCTGTGGAGGACGCCCGGGCAGCGGCAGAGCAGGCCCTCACTTTGGCGGTGGACGCCCGGCGGGAAGCCGAAAAGGCCCAGAAGCGGGCCGAACGGGCCACCCGGGCCAAAAGCGAGTTCCTCTCCAACATGAGCCACGATATCCGCACGCCCATGAACGCCATTGTGGGCATGACTGCCATTGCCACTGCCAATATGGACAATCCCCAGCAGATTCAGAACTGCCTGCATAAAATTTCCAATTCCAGCCGCCACCTGTTGGGGCTGATCAACGATGTGCTGGACATGTCCAAGATTGAGAGCGGCAAAATGACCCTCAGCTACGACCGGGTGTCGCTGCGGGAGATGATGGAGAGCATCGTCAGCATTGTGCAGCCCCAGATCAAGGCCAAGCACCAGAATTTCGGGGTCACCACCCTGAATATCACCTCGGAGAACGTGCTGACCGACAGCGTGCGCCTGAACCAGGTGATGCTGAACCTGCTCTCCAACGCCATCAAGTTCACCCCCGACGGGGGGGATATCCAGGTGACCATGCAGCAGGAGCCGTCGCCCAAGGGAGAGGGCTTTGTGCGGGTGCTGCTTTGGGTAAAGGACAACGGCATCGGCATGGCCCCTGATTTTATCGAGCACCTGTTCGACTCCTTTGCCCGGGAGGACAGCGCGCGGGTACACAAAACCGAGGGCACCGGCCTGGGCATGGCCATCACCAAATATATTGTTGACACCATGGGCGGCACTATAGATGTGGAGTCTACCCAGGGCAAGGGCACCCAGTTCCATGTGGCGCTGGATATGGAAAAGGCTGAGGCCACTGAGGCGGATATGATCCTTCCCCGGTGGAACATGCTGGTGGTGGACGATGACCGCCAGCTATGTGAGAGCACCGTGACAGCCCTGAAGTCCATTGGCGTCAACGCTGAATGGACCCTCTCGGGCGAGGAGGCTGTGCGCATGGTGGAGGCCCGCCACAAGAGGCGTGACGACTATCAGATTATTCTGCTGGACTGGAAGCTGCCCGGCATGGACGGCATCAGCACCACCCGCGCCCTGCGGAGAAATCTGGGAGACGAGCATATCCCCATCATCCTCATCTCCGCTTATGATTGGAGCGACATTGAGGACGACGCCAAGGCGGCGGGGGTCAGCGGTTTCATTTCCAAGCCTCTGTTCCGTTCCACCTTGTTCTACGGCCTGCGCCAGTATGCGGCGGGGGACGCCGCGCTTCAACAGATGGCGGAGCAGCCGGAGGAGACCGAGGCGCTCACTGAGTCCGGGTTCAGCTTTACCGGCCGGCGGGTGCTGGTGGCAGAGGACAATGAGCTCAACTGGGAGATTGCCAGCGAGCTGCTGTCTGAATATGGTCTGGAGCTGGATTGGGCGGAGAACGGCCAGATTTGCGTGGATATGCTGAAGGATTCGGCTCCTGGGTATTACCAGGCGGTGCTTATGGATATCCGTATGCCGGTGATGACGGGTCTGGAAGCCGCCAGAGCGATCCGGGCGCTGGACCACGGGGACCAGGACCTGCCTATTATTGCCATGACCGCCGACGCTTTCTCTGAGGACGTGCAACGCTGTTTGGACGCGGGCATGAACGCCCACATTGCCAAGCCCATCGACGTGCGGGAGGTCCTGCGGCTGTTGGAGAAATTTATCACCGAGCGAGACCAGAAGTCTTAAAGCACACAATTTTCCGGGTATGTACTATCGGTAGGGGAGGAATGCCTCCCCTACTTTTTTGTTGCGAAAGTGAGCTGCTGATGTACGCGACCGTCAAAGCCCCCCATGTATTTATAGTAAACACACTTGAAAATCGGCATGTACCGATTTTCAAGCAAGGCAGCACGAGCTCACCCGCGAGGTAAAACCTCTTTTGAACTATGACCCCAAAATCCGCCTGCCCACTTGCGTCACCCCAGTCAGCACCCCACCAAAAGCCTGCGGCAAGCCGCCGCTACTAACCGCGACCACAAGCTCCAATGCAAGCTGCCGCCAGCACTGGCTGTGCCTATGAGTTGACTTCGTCAACTCAGCGCCCCGCGTATTGGGTCCAGCGTTACGCTGGGCTTTGCAAAAAATTAGCCCGCTGGCGGGGCCGGGTCCGGCTCTGTCAGTGGGCGAGCAGCCGGAGCCCGGCCCGCCGTATTCTTCAGAGATTTCCTCCGGCCCTGCTGGGCAATACCGCTGCCAGGCACGCAAACGCTTCCGTGCCGCTGTTACTATTGTGGCCCGGCCTCCTCTCCTTATGCAGCCGCCCCAAAATTTTTTTGCAGAGAAAATGTGCGGAAAAGTGGGAAAGAAGTCTTGCAAAATGAGCCGGGACATGGTATAATCTATTGGTATGAAATGTGTGCCCGGGGACGGACGGGCATTTAGGAGGAAGAAGCATGACGGTTCTGGAAATTGTTTTCGCCATTGCGCTGCTGATTTTCTCGGTAGCTATCATCCTGGTGGTGCTCTTGCAGGAGGGCAACCAGAAAAACATGGGCGTTGTCACCGGCGGCGCGGACTCGTTCCTCTCCAAAAACAAGGCCCGGTCTGTGGACGCTTTTCTGTCCCGCTGGACCAAGGTGATTGCCATCGGCTTTTTTGTGTTGGTGCTGGTGGCCAACGCGGTGATGTATTTTGTCAAGTAAGTTCGCCTGTGTTGACCAAAAAGATGCCTCGCGGCTGAGCGGGGCATTTTTCTTTCCTTATGTGAAACAAGGAGGCGCGTATGATTCGCTTTGCGGAGAGCCCTGAGGACCAGGCCCGGCTTGACCGTCTGTGCCAGGGCTCGGCCCTGGGATGCCGTCTGCGGGCTGTGGCCGGGGCCTATGGCCTGGGCTGGGGCTTTGCCCAGTTCTGGCTCAGCGATACCGCTGCTTACTGCCTGCTGGACGGGACGCTCTCCGCCGCGGGACTGCCGGAGGACCCGGAGGAAGCCCGGGCCTTTATCCAGATGCTGGGGCCTGGTGCGCTGACCTGCTCCGCTGGGTTTTGCCAGGCGCTGGGCGCGACCGCCCACAGCGGCGGCCCGGTGCTGGCCAAGGACCTGCCCGCCGCAGCCGGGCCCGGCCCCGAATTTGTGCAGCCCTTCCCCGCCATCCCCCACATGGGGCGGCTGATGTCCGCCGCTGGTATGAGCCTGCATCAGGAGAGCTTCCACCTGGACCTGTCCCACAGGCTGCGGCATGGGGCTGCGCTCTCCTTTGGGACCTTTGAGGGCGCGAGGCTCACTGGCTGCGCGGTGGTGTCCGCTGTGACCCCAGAGGAGGCGGTGCTGTCCGCCTTGGCTGTGGAGGAGGCCTGCCGGGGGCAGGGGCTGGGCTCTGCTTTGCTGCGCCGGGTAGAGCTGGCTCTGCCTGGGCGGCGGCTGTACATTTTGCGGGAGGCAGGAAAGAACCGCAGCTTCTATGCCCGACGGGGATACAAGACCGCAGGGCGGTGGCGCAGTTTGGAGGGCAGGGTGGCAGGTTGATGCAGGCATTGTGTTCTGGTGATACGCAGAGGCCCAGGGTGAGACTCCCATTCTGCCGTCTTAATTACAGAACAAAACCCGCTTGTGCTGCCGGCTCTGTCCTCAGGCAGTCACCGCAAAGGTTGAAACCAAATGTTGCGGCGGGCCCCTGTTTTTGTCGAACCGCGCCCCAGAGCCTTAGGGCTTGTTTGAAAAATCGGAAAGGCCGTCTTTTTACCCAGAAGGGGCCCCTTTCTGCGTCAAAAATCCTCGCCAATCGGAAGATTGCCTTGCGGGTTTTTCCTTGAAATGAACCCCTTCTGGGTAAAAATTCGTCATTTCCTCTATTTTCAAACAAGCCCTAGCCGGAGCGCAAGTGATATTTCTATTGACTGTCACACACTCATAGAAAGGATGATGCTATCATGGAAAATTTCCCGTACTTCAATCTGGACCCTGCTCTTGCCCAGGCGGCCGAACGGGCCCGCCAGCGTGCCGCGTCCCAGTTTGAGAAAATTGAAGCGACCCAGCGGTGGAACCAGCAGAAGATGCTTGCCGCCTTTCAGCAGGCCCGGGTCAGCGAGAGCTGCTTTGCCGCCAGCACAGGCTATGGCTACGGCGACCGGGGCCGGGATGTGCTGGACCAGGTGTATGCCCAGGCCTTTGGGGCGGAGGACGCTCTGGTGCGGTACAACTTTGTCAGCGGCACCCACGCCCTCACTGTGGCGTTGTTTGGGGTGCTGCGCCCCGGCGACACGGTGCTGTGCGCCACAGGCACTCCCTATGACACCATTCAGGGGGTCTTTGGCCTGCCGGGACGGGAGGAGCCGGGCTGTCTCAAGGACTTCGGCATTGTCTACGAGCAGGTGGACCTTCTGCCGGACGGGACCCCGGACTATGAGGAGCTGGAGCGGGAGATCGGCCCGGAGTGTAAAATGGTGTACATCCAGCGTTCCCGGGGGTACAGCCTGCGGCCCTCGCTGACTGTGGCTGAAATTGAAAAGCTGGCCGCTCTGGCCAAGCGTCGGGCTCCTGGCTGTGTTGTGATGGTGGACAACTGCTATGGGGAGTTTATTGAGCGGGAGGAGCCCACGGCCCGGGGCGCGGACCTGATGGCGGGGTCTCTGATCAAGAACCCCGGCGGCGGCATTGCGCCCACAGGAGGGTACATTGCCGGGCGGCGGGACCTGGTAGAGCTGTGCTCCTACCGGCTGACCACCCCGGGCACCGGCCGGGAGCTGGGCTGCACCCTGGGCCACAGCCGGGAGCTGTTTTTAGGTGCTTTTCACGCTCCCTTTGCGGCGGGGGAGGCTCTGAAGACGGCAGTGTTCGCGGCAGCATTGTTCCGGGAGCTGGGCTACCCGGTGACCCCCGGCCCGGAGGAAATGCGGACAGACATCATTCAGGCCATTGAGCTGGGGAGCCGGGAGCGGCTTATTGCCTTTTGCCGGGGCATTCAGCAGGCCTCGCCGGTGGACGCTTTTGTGGCCCCGGAGCCCAGCCCCATGCCCGGGTATGACAGCGACGTTATTATGGCGGCGGGAGCCTTCACCCTGGGGTCCTCCATTGAGCTCTCTGCCGACGCGCCTCTGCGGGAGCCCTATGCGGTGTGGATGCAGGGCGGGTTGAACTTCCCCAGCGGCGAGCTGGGAGTGCTTATGGCCGCCCAGGCGGTTCAGGCTTTGGGGTGAGGCGAAGCCTCCCCTGGGGCCGTACATGGCAGCTGGGGCCAGGGGCTGCCTGGGAGTGTCTTGTCTCGCATTTTATTTGATGCACGGCCAGGGGTCCTTTCAGAGGCGAGCCAGCGTGTCCGCCCGTCTCTCTCAAGGCCCGGTTCCTCCAGGGAGTAGACAGATCATATCTACCCCTGCACAAAATCTGTGAAAGGGACACTCCCGACTGTCTGGGGGGGCTCACTGCCCTTGGCGGCAAGTCCCCATGCAGAATCAATGCACAAGCCCTAAAAGGGCATGGAACCAGCTACCTCTCAAGAGGTACTGAAAAGAGACTTTCCAAGTGCAATAACCGCCCTTCTGCCTGTAAACGGGTCAGTCTCTACTATACCTCAGAGCCTATCCCGAAATGATCCGCACGCATCTTGCTTGCATATTTTCCGTCATATATCGGCCAAATTTCTTGACAGGCGTCAGCCTGCCTGCAAAATTTTGACGCCATCTGACGATCAATCTGATTGCGCAATCTGCCCACGTCTCATTCCGGGATAGGCTCTTAGACGTTTTATTCTTCACAATTCTATCCTCACCGGCTGAGCCGGTGGTTCATCGAGCTAAAGCAACAACAAGAAAGGACGGACAGGAAGCAGCCGCTTCTTGCCCGTCCTTTTCTATTGTGTCGTTAATGCAGTTTGAAAGAGGTGTTTTATCTCTTTTAAAGCAGGCCCGCTTTGCTGCCCAACTTAAAAACAGGCATGTACGAATTTTTAAATGCGCCTACTATTTCTGTGCCGGTTACAGAGTCAGCCCCATCTCTGCCGCCAGCCCCTTCAGGTAGCGGGTGGCCTCTACATAGTCCTGGGCCTCGGTCATGTGTTCCAGCATCAGGCAGGTGCGCTCTGGAAGACGGGACACACATTCCAGATAGGTCCGGTAGTCCAGACCGCCGGCACCGGGGCGGCACTCGTCCAGATGCACGGTGAGCCTGCCCGCAAGACGGATGTCCTTGGCGTGGCAGCTGCGGACGCGGTCCCCCAGCTTCTGGAACCAGTCCCGAATCACCTCGCCGTTGCGGTAGTAGAGGGCCGGGCTGTTGATTACGTTCACCATGTCCAGGTGCACGCCAAAGCCGGGCCGGTCAATAGCCTCAATCAACGCCAGGTAGGACTCCGGGGTGTCCGGATACATCCAGGGCATGGGCTCAAGGGAATAGCAGGTGTTCTGAGGGTTCACCCTGTCGATAATGCGCTGAGTGGTGAGGACAATGTCCTCAAAGGCCTTGGGGGTGAAATTGTCCGGATGGGGGCCGTCCCACTGGGCGCTGTAGGAGCCCGCGATATTCACGCAGCAGTTGGCCCCCACATAGTCCGCCAGCTCCAACTGGCGGACTGCCCGGTCCACTGCCTCCTCCCGCTTTACCGGGTCCTGGTCCAGGGTGTTGTTCCACACCCCGATCTCGCAAATCACCAGGTCCGCTTCCCGGGCCGCGTCCCGGTAGCCGTCAATCAGGCTCTGGGGCGCGGTGTGGTCCACTGGGAAGTACACAGCCGAGTAGCCTGCCGCCAGAGCGGCCTGGGCCCACTCCTGGGGGCTGGTCCAGGGCTGGAAGATGAATCCGCCGAATCGCACGCCTGTCCCCCCCTTACCGTACCGGCTTGATGTTCAGGTTGACGCCCAGCAGGTCCTCGCTGTCCACGATGGTCCAGCTGCTGCCCGGGTAGATACCCAGGGTGCGGTTCACGTCATAGCCCTCTGCGGCCAGCTCCTGGATGATCTTGTCCCGGTCGCCGCCCACCTCAAAGCCCAGGTGGTGTACGCCGTTCCCGTGCCGGTCCAGGTACTCCTGGAAGGAGCTTTCGCCCCCGGCGGGCTGGTGGAGCTCAATGACAAAATTTCCCATGTCGATATTGCAGACCTTCAGGTCACAGCTGACAGGCTTGCCCCGGTAGGTGTAGTTGTCGCCGCCTTCCAGGTGGTTCACATGCACCTGGGGGGGCTCGACGCCCAGCAGGGTGGCCCAGGCCTTGGCAGCGGCCTCAATGTCTTTGACAATAATATTGATTTGAATAAAGCCCTCTTTTTTGACAGGCGTGTTCATGGTGCATTCTCCTTTTTATTTTGACTTATTAGCCCTTCACACTGCCCATGACCAGGCCAGTGGTAAAGTATTTTTGCAGGAAGGGATAGACGCACAGCACCGGCACCATGGCCAGGAACATCTGGGCCGCGTTGGTGGTGCGGGCGTTCACCAGGTTCAGGTAGGTGCCCATCTCCTGGCTGACATTGGTGACGTTCCGGAAGAAGGCCTCCGGGTTGATGACCACGGTTTGCAGATAGGTTTGCAGGGGATAGCGGGTGGTGGCGTTCATGTAGATCATGCCGTCAAACCAGCTGTTCCAGTGGAAGACAAAGGCGAACAGGGTCACTGTGGCCAAGGTGGGGGTGCACACAGGCAGAATGACCCGGAACAGGGTGGAAATATGCCCGGCCCCATCAATATAGGCGGCCTCCTCCAGCTCCTTGGGCAGGCTGCGCATGTAGTTCATCACCACCAGCATGTTGAAGACGTTCACCGCGCCGGGCAGAATCAGCGCCAGCAGGGTGTCCATCAGCCCGGTCCACTTCACCACCAGATAGTTGGGGATCAGTCCGCCGTTGAACAGAATGGTAATGACAAAGAACCAGGAGAAAATATTCCGGGCCCGGAACTCTGTGGTGGATTTGGACAGAGGATAGGCTGTGAGGATGATAAGGGCAATGTTCAGGGCCACGCCCAGAATGGTGCGCTGCACCGAAATGCCCAGGGAGGTGATAAACTGCCCGTTGGTGAGAATGAAGCTGTAGGCCGCGGTGTTGAACTCCACCGGCCAGAAGGTGACCTGGTTGGAGGCCACCGCCACCTTGCTGGAAAAGGACATGGCCAGCAGGTTGATGATGGGCAGAACGCACACCAGAGACATAACCGTAAGCAGAACATAGTCCACAGCCATAAACAGCTTGCGGGAGGGTGAAGACTTGATTTTCATACAGCAATACCTCCCTCAGAATATCCGATAGCCGGCAAAACGGTCGGCCATCCAGTAAGACGCGGTGATAAAGACCAGGGACACCCCGGACTTGAACAGGCCCGCCGCGGTGGACAGGGCGAACTGGGTGCGCTCAATACCCAGGCGGTAGACAAAGGTATCCAGAATGTCGCCGGTGGAATAGACCGCAGGGCTGTACAGATTGTAGATCTGGTCAAAGCCGCCGTTGAGGATGTCCGCCATGCTGAGCACAGTCATGAGCACAATGGTGCTGAGAATGCCCGGCAGGGTGATGTGCCAGGTCTGCCGCCAGCGGCCCGCGCCGTCGATGGAGGCGGACTCGTACAGGGCCGGGTCCACCCCGGTGAGGGCGGCCAGGTAGATGACCGACTTGAAGCCGAAGTTCTTCCACACATCGGTGACCACCATGGTAATGGGGAACCAGAAGGAGTCTCCCAGGAAGAAGGGCGCCTTGCCCCCCAGGGCCGTGAAAAGCCGGCCCACAATGCCGCTGCTGGGAGAGAGGATATCCACGAAGATGCCGGAGAGGATGATCCAGGAGAGGAAGTTGGGCAGGTACACCATGGTTTGGTAGGTGCGCTTGAGGCCGGACTTTCTCACCTCATTGAGCAGCAGGGAGAAGGTGACCGGGACAATGATGTTGCCTACCATCTTTGCCAGAGAGATGACAATGGTGTTGCGGATGACCGGCCAGAAGTTGGGCATGGAGAACAGATTCTGGAAGTTCTTCAGGCCCACCCATTCTGAGCCGAACAGTCCGTTGGCGGGGTTGAATTTCTGAAACGCGATCACGGTGCCCACCATGCCGCCGTAAGAGTAAATGGCCACCAGCACAACAGCTGGAATCAGCATGAGATAAAGGGGCAGCTCCCGCTGAAAGCGGTCTTTGCGCCGGGCGGGACCGGCCGCAGGTTTTTCCAGGGCCTTTCCGGCCTGAGAGGATCGACTGCTCACTGGATGATTCACCACCTAAATGATTTTTGGGGACTGGGGTTTGCTTGGGGACTGGGAAAATGTATTTTTGGAGGAGCGGAAGGGTCTTCCTCCTAGGGCTTGTTTGAAAAATCGAAAACGCCGTCTTTTTACCCAGAAACAGCCATCTTCTGTGTCGAAAATCCTCGTAATACGCAAGTATTGGCGTAGTTAGCGTAGCTAACTACAGCGGTTCTTCTCCTTGAAGCTGACCGCTTCTGGTCAAAAATCCGTCATTTCCTCTATTTTCAAACAAGCCCTAATCAACGGGCCCGAAGCAAATCTCTTCGCCCCGGGCCCATTGAACCAATTCTTCTATCTCGAAATCAGGAGGTAAGCTTTTTGATGAGAGACTCTCTTTTACTCAGCGGGATAGAGCTTTTCCAGCTCGTCGATGGTCTCCTGTCCGCCGGCATTCAGCCACTCGGTTACAAACTGGTCAAAGTGGTCCACAGGCTTCACGCCGGTGATGATGTCGGTGAACTCCTGCAGCACCATGTCGCCCAGCACAGAGGAATTCTGCACCCAGATGTCGGGAATGTCGTTGGCCATAATGTTGACCACTTCCTCACCAGCCGCCTGGTGGGCCAGGTCAATGGGCATGGAGCCGTAGGGGCTGATCTGTCCCCAGGTGCCGTAGGCGTTGGTGTCGTCCTTCAGGGGGCCGTCGCCATAGCCAAAGCCGGTGGAGTAGTTATAATACTGCAGCGCGGTGCCGCCCAGAGAGTCGCCGGAGCCTGCGTCGATAGCAGCCAGCACCTGCTCGGAGAACAGCTCGGTAGGAATGCCGATGAAGATGGGGCAGAAGCGGTACTGCTCGTCAGCCCAGTAGGTCTTGAAGTCCTCCTCGCTGCCGCTGATGGCAGTCTTCTCGTAGAGGTTCAGGATCTTGATAAGGGCCTCGGGGTTCTCGCACTTGGAGCTGATCATGAACAGATCGCCGGTCTGGTTGCTGAGGACGCCCATCTGGGGCTTTATGCCGTCCACCACAGGAATCCGGTAGGGCCGGGTGATGACGCCGTCGGCCTGATAGGTCAGGTTGAAGGGATGCCAGTCGCCCCAGCAGGCATGATACATCATGCCGATTTTGCCGGTGGCCACGTCGGTCTCCATGTTGGACACGTCCTTCACCACGAACTCGGGGTCAATCAGGCCCTCGTCATACATCTGCTTGGCCACGGTCAAAGCGTCCTTGCAGGCGGGATTCAGGTAGGAGTTGGTGATCTTGCCGTCCTCGCCCCGGTAGAAGATGCCGGTGCTCTGGAAAGCGGGCACGCCATAGGCCGCGAACAGGCCGTTCAGGGTGCCGTAGTTGTTCTGCAGAACATCGCCGGCCATGCCAAAGCCATAGGTATCGTCCACGCCGTTGCCGTCCGGGTCTTCCTTGGTGAACTTGCGGGCCAGCTCTACCATCTCCTCCACTGTGGTGGGAGGCTCAGACTTGGTGTTCTCCAGCCAGTCGTCCCGAATCCACAGGTTAAAGGCCTGGTGGAAGTTGTCTACCATATAGGGGTAGGCGTACATTTTGCCGTCGAACTTTACGCCCTCAAAGCAGTCGGGGAACTGCTCCTCATAGGCCTTTACCGCGTCGGAGGCATACTGGTCGTAGACGCCGGTGATGTCCATAATATAGCCGGCCTCATAGGCCTGCTTGAAGTAGGTGTGGTCGCTGTGGCGGAACACGTCCGGCAGGTCGTCGGAGGCCAGCAGGGTGTTCAGCTTGTTGTTGTAGGCGTCGGTGCTGATATCGGCGGTAAAGGCAATCTCTACGTCGATGTTCAGGTCGTCCTTGATCTTGCGGGTCCACACATTGTTCTCAAAGGTGTCCCCATCCTTGAACTGCTGCACCGCAGAGGACTGCATGCCCACGGTGATGGTGACAGGCTCGGCATAGGGGGCGAGGGGGCCGTCGTCAGGGTTGCCGGTCTCGCCGGTCCCGCTGCTTTCCGCCTCTCCCGAGGACCCGGAGGCCTCAGAGGACTCCGGCTTGGAGGAGGAGCTGCCAGAGCTGGAATCGCCGCCGCAGGCCGCCAGGCTGACCAGCAGGCACAGGGCCAGCAGCAAAGTCAGCACACGCTTGCTCAGTTTGGTTTTCATGTCTCTTTCCATCCTTTCATTTCAGGGTTGCTTGGGTCCGCAGAGCCCGGCGCTGCCGTGGCTTACGGACGGATCTCATAGCGGACGAAAGCGAAGCTTTTGCTGTCAGGAGACCAGGAGTTCACATTGATGGTCCCCTGCCCGCCAAAGAGGGACACAATGGTCTTGAGGGGGCCGCCGGCCGCAGGCATCAGCTTCAGCTCCACGTCCTTGTGGGGGACGTGCTCGTGGGGCTCTACATCGCCTTTGCGATAGCCCAGCATGACCACCCACTGGCGGTCCGGAGAGATGTGAGGGAACCAGATGTTCCAGTCCTCCTCAAAGGTCATCTGGGTCTGCTCCGACCCATCCGCCCGCATACGGAAGGCCTGCATCAGCCCTGCCCGCACCGAGTTGAACCAAATGTACTCTCCGGCGCTGTCATACTCCGGGCCATCGTTCAGGCCCGGCGCGTCGGTCAGCCGGGTCTCCTCGCCGCCCTCCGCCGGAATGGTGTAGACGTCAAACTCGCCGTTTCGCTGGGCGCAGTAGGCAAGCGTCTTTCCATCCGGGGACCAGCCGTGGAGATAGCTGGGCGCCAGAGGCGTCACCAGCCGGGGAACGCCCCCGGTAATGGGCACGGTGTAAATCCGGGACTGGCGGTCCTCTTTGACGCCGTGGCTGACGGCAATGCTCTGGCCATCGGCGGAGAGAACGTGGTCGTTATTACAGTTCCCCACAAAGCCTGTGTCTATCAGCGTGCTCTCGCCGGTTTTCAGGCAGAAGCGGTAGACCCGCCCCTCGCTGTTATAGACCAGAAAGCTGCCGTCCGGCGACCAGTTGGGAGCCTCGATAAGGTACTCGAATTCCGCCAGAGTCTCACACTCGCCGGCGTCCATATGGTACACCTGGAGGATGGAACGGTCGCGGGAGCGGTCCCACAGATCAACTTTGTCTTGTGCCAATCGCTTTCAACTCCTTTTCCTCCGGAAAGGGCCGGGTCTGGGAAAAACTTCCGAAAATCCGGCATTTTTGGGCCTTCCGGCTATTTTATGCGCCCTTCGACGGTATGTTGTCCAGCAGGGCTATTCATCGGGTTCATTATATCATGATAAACGCGCGTTTGCAAGAGGCAAAATACGATTTAGCATATATGTACTTATTCTATGAGTTCATTTTGTGCATAACTTACAATCATACGTTTTCACACCTCTTTTTCAGCGATTCCTCTTGACAGCTAAAAGCCAAAAGTGCTAGTATATTTCTGCGTGAATGCGTGTTTATATTCTTTTGCCACCTCCTACTTCCTTCCCATTTTCCGCCGCAATATCACAAAGCTTCTTCTATACCACTTTACTTTTCTGCCCGTATGTACTAAAATATAAACAGCTATGAACAAGTCAGAAGGAGCGCGGCAGCATGAAACGAATCAGCAGCAACGACATTGCCCGGCTGGCGGGAGTATCCCGCAGCACAGTGAGCCGGGTAATAAACGGGTATTCCAACGTTCCCCCCGAGACCTATGAACGGGTGATGAAGGTCATTAAAGAGCACCACTACTATCCCCAGATTTCCGCCCGGGTTCTTTCGGGCAAAAGCACCAACACCATCGGCCTGTTCTGGGTGGGCCGCAGCCGTTTGGCTATGGACCCTTTGACCAGCCAGTATTTTATGCTGATGGTGGACGCCGCCGCGGAGCGGGGCTATCTGGTGCTGGCCTGCTTTCTGGACGATCTTGAGGAGAAGTCCAATGTGCAGAACGTGCGGAAAATCTTTATGGAGGGGCGCATTGACGCGGGCATTTTCATCGGCGTCAGCAACACCGAGCCCCTTTTGGACGAGCTGCTGGAAATGGACAAGATTGTGGGCATCTTCGACTACTTCCATGAGGGAGAGGACCAGCCCCACCGCATTTCCTCCAATTTTGAGCGGGACTCCGGGGAGGCGGTCATCGACTATCTGTACAGCCTGGGGCACCGGAAAATTGCGGTGATTGACGGGGACCTGAGCCGCCTGAGCTGCATCCACCGCCACGAGAGCTACATGCGGGGCATGCTGAAGCACCGGCTGACCCTGAAAAACAAGTGGATGGCCTATGGCGGCATTGAGGAGAAGACCGGCTACCCTGCCGCCAAGCAGCTGCTGGAGGGCTGTATGGACGACCTGCCCACAGCGGTCTGCGCCAACAACGACGGGGTGGCTTTTGGGGTCTACCGGGCCTGCGCCGAGCTGGGGCTGCGCATTCCGGAGGACATCTCGGTGGTGGGCATGGACGCCCGGCCTGAGGGCAAAACCACTTCTCCCCCGCTGACCTCCTATGCCTATGACTTCCATCAGCTGTTTTCCTCTTTGATCTACCGGGTGATTGACACCATTGAGGAAAAGCCCGACGTGCCCCAGGTGGAGTTCTTCCCTGGCACCCTGTTGTGCCGGGGGTCCTGCGCCCCGCCCAGAACGGAATAAACACGCGTTCATTCTACATGTCTCAACCATAGTAAAAGCATCTTTGCAATCAGCAGAAAGCGAGGACTCAAAAATGGCAGGAATAATCAATAACAATCTGTTGGCCCAGGTGGGCTTCATCGTTCGCGACATTGAGACCACCAAGCGGAAATTCGCGGAGTTTTTCGGCGTGCCCGTGCCCGACCACTTTGACGGCGGCAAGTATGAGGTGACCGGTACGACAGTAGAGGGCCAGCCCGCCCCGGACGCCAACTGCTGGATGGCCTTTTTCGACGTGGGCCCCGGCATTCAGATCGAGCTCATTCAGCCCAACGGTGTTAAAAGCACCTGGCAGGACTTTTTGGACCAGCACGGGGAGGGCATTCATCACATCGCCTTCCAGGTGAAGGGGATGGACGAGAAAATTGCCAGCTGCGAGAATTTCGGCATGAAATGCGTGCAGCGGGGCAAATATGGCGGGGGCAACGGCGAATACGCCTATATGGACGCCCACGGCGACCTGAAATGCCTGATTGAGCTTTTGGAAAGCTACTGAGGACCGGCCTATGAAGAAGATCATTGTCATCGGCGCCTCTCAGGGCCTGGGGCTGGCCCTGACCCGCTCTCTGCTGGAGGCGGGCTGTCAGACCGCGGCCGGCGTGCTGGGGGACGAGGCCCTTGCCCCGCTGAAGGAGCAGTACCCGGACCAGCTGCTGGTTTTTCCTGGGGACGTGACCGACATGGCCCAGCTGAAAGCCGGAGCCGGCCAGTGTGAGGCCTTTATGGGCCAGGCCGACGCAGTGTGCGTAGTGGCCGGGGTGCTGCTGCCCAAGGACCGGGTCAAGCTGCTGCACGAATGCGACCTGGCCGAGCTGGAAAAGACCTTTCAGGTGAACACCTTCGGCCCCATCCGGGCGGCCCAGAGCTTTTTGCCTGTGCTGCGGCCCGGCGGGCAGTTCTTTGTTGTCACCTCTGAGGGGGTGGGCATCAAGAGCTGCGGCACCTGGGTGCCCTGCTACGGGCTGTCGAAGGCGGCGGCCACCAAGGTCTGCGGCATTCTCAACGCCTCTTATCCTCAAGCGGACTTTTACGCGGTACATCCCGGGCGGATGAACACCGAAATGGGGCGTACTACCGCCCAGATTGAGCCGGAGGAGACTGCCGCCTCCATGTGCCGGATGCTGCAGGGAGAGATTCCGCTGCAGCGGGAGAACTGGTATATTGACTATAAGGGGGAGGCCATGGAGGCCTGAGAATGGGCCGGCGCTTCTCTCTACAAAGTAAACAAATGACCCTGTCCGCGGTTCCCGCAGGCAGGGTCATTCTTATTGGGGGGACAAAAAAGACTATCGCGGAGCCTACCGCGTCGTGTAATACTGCCATTGGGCTTGTGGCGTCTGCCGGACAACGCCGCTGGTTGGCTGTGCCCCAGAGCTATTCGGCACAGGCCGCCTGCTTGCGGTAGGCTGCGGGCGTCTGTCCTGTCTTCTTCTTGAAAATGTGGGAGAAGTACGAAAAATTGATATACCCCAGCCGGGCGGAGATCTGGCTTACAGACAGCTGGGTATTTTTCAGCAGGGCGCAGGCTGTCTCCACCCGACGCTCCACAATGTAGTCCAGCAGGGTGATGTTCTCCTGCCGCTTGAAGGCGTGGGAGAGATACTCCGGGTTCACCCCCACATAGGCCGCTATGGTGCCCCGGGACAGGTCGCCATTGATAATGTTGCCGTCAATGTACACCTTCGCCAGGTCCGCCACCGAGCGTTTCTCCCCGCCGGGGTTCAGCTGGGCTCCGGCCTCCTCCATAATTTCCGCCACCCGGGCCTTCACCTGGCCGGGCTCCAGCTCTGTCTGGGGGCCAATGACATAGCCGCCCTTGCCCCGCCGCTTCATCACCCCGCCAATCACCCGTTCCAGGTCCTGCCAGAACCAGCACAGCGCCGCCCGGTTCCAGGCCTGACGCTCCACGCAGGCGTCCAGATACTCTCCGATCTTCCCCATCAGCTTCTCCGTCTCCCCCACCTCTAGCAGCATGGACCACAGCTGCACCTCCGGCTTGAAGTAGAACACCTCTTGCCGGTCGCTGGTGGCAAGCACCACCACGCCCCCCTCCATCTGCTCCTGGCGGCTGAAAAAACGGTACGTCTGCCGGAACTGGGCTGACAGCCTCTCCAGGGGCTGAGGGTCCGCCACGCAGAAGAACAGGCGGGTATTCAGCCACTCCTGGGCATAGCCGTTCATACACTGACAGTCCCGCACCAGGGGCTCGGTGCCGGCCTCCTCTCCCTGGGGATGGCGGATGATATAATAATTGCTGTTGCCCACAAAGGCCGGCAGCACCCCTGTGAGGCCGTCAAAAATGTCCTGGGCAATATTGTTCAGGGCATACCGTATCTCGTCCCGGCGAAACTGAAACTGGGACTCCTCCGCATAGGGCCGCCAGTGGGAGAACACCAGGGAAAACCGGTCCCCGGCCCGCAGCTCCACCCCCAGCTGCTCCGCCTCCCGGAGGATGGCCCCCTGATTGTCTGCCACTGTGTTGCTGATCACATTCATCCAGAACTGGTTGACCAGCCCATGCCGCCGCTTCAGCTCCTGGGCCTGGCTGTCCTGACGGCGCTGCTGGGTGGCTTTCTCCACCGCCATGGCGATCACCTTCTCCATCTCCCCGTGCTGGATGGGCTTGAGCACATAGCCCACGCAGCCCAGGGTCAGGGCCCGCTGGCAATAGGCAAACTCCGCGTGGCCGGTGAGCACAAAGCTCACCACAGGCAGGCGGCGTTCCTGTATCCATTCCAGAATTTCCAGGCCGTTGCGGGAGCCCAGCTCAATGTCGCAGATCATCACATCCACCCGCTCCTTCTCCAGCACCGCCACGGCCTGGTCCACACTGTAGGCTGTGTGCACCTGGGAAATATTCAGCTTCTCCCAGTCATATTGGGCGCGAATGGTGTTGACGATGAGGATTTCGTCGTCCACGATCAGCAAATGGTTCATTCTTCTCCTCCTTTGTCCTTTGGGGACGCTCCCCCGCCTGCGGGAACGCCGATCTCCACCAGGGCTCCCCCCTTTGGCCCTTGGCCTACCCTGACATAGCCCGCGCCGCCGTAGATCATGGAGAGCCGCTGCTGTACATTGTAGATACCCAGGCATTTCCGCTCCCCGTCAAGGGGGGCCTCTCCCCGCCTCAGGGCCTCCGCCACCTTTGGGGGAAAGCCCGGCCCGTTGTCCGCCACTGTCACCACCAGATATGGCCCGCTCTCCCGGACATCCAGAGCAGCCGTACAGGCAAGCCTTGTCACCTGGCTCATGTCAATGGCGTATTTGATGGCGTTCTCCACAAAGGTCTGCACAGCCAGAGGCGGCAGCTTTTTTTGCAGGGCCTGGGGCTCGGCCTGAATGCTGTATTCCAGGTTGCAGGGATAGCGAAAACGCTGGATTTCCAGATATTCCTCCACCAGAGTCAGCTCCTCGCTGAGGCTGATCTCCTCCTCCTTGTTTCTCAGACTGCTGCGGAAGTACCGGCTCAGGTGCATGGTCATCTGCTGCACCAGCTCGGTGTCTCCCGCCTGGGCCAGCTGATAGACCATGTTCAGGGAGTTCATGAAAAAGTGGGGCTGTATTTGCAGCTGGTAGTATTGCCGGCGAATCCGCTGGCGCTGCAGGCGTTCCTCATACACATCCATTTTCAGCTGCTTGATCTCCCCCATCATCAGCTGAAAGGCGGACACCAGCAGCCGCAGCTCCTTATGACTGCCGCCCGCCGGGGGAGGCACGTCCCAGTCGCCGCCGCGCACACTGTTCATGGCTTGGATCAGCTCCTCCATGGGCCGCAGAATGCGCCGGCACAGCAGCAATGTCAGCAGCAGAAAAAAGCACAGGGCCCCCAGCATACCGGACAGGATGCCGTAGAAGGCCCCGAAGCGCTGGCGGATGCGCTCCTCCTTTACCAGGGCCAACAGAGACAGCTCTCCCCGGCTCAGCCGGCCGCTGGACACCAGATACCGCTCCCCCTTCAGCTCCACATACTCCCCGCCCTCTTGGGCCTGAAGCGACAGGGGCTGCCGGAACATAGGCGCGGGGTCCAGCACCTGCAGGTCTCCGCTGGCAAACAGCACATAGTCAATCTGACTGATGCGGGAGTCCTGCAGGGAGGAGAGCAGGGTGTCCACCGTGCACCAGAACCCGGCATAGCCCCCGCCCACAGACAGGGCCTTGCCAATGACATAGCCCCCTTCCGCTTCCAGGGCGAAATAACCGCTGCGGCTGGCTCCGCTGTCCAGATACTCCACAATGCGCTCCTTGGCCGAGCTGCGGCAGGCGTAGGTGATTCCGTCCGCATGGGCTGTGAGATATACCTCCTGCTCCGGCAGATAGAGAAAGGTGGCGTCTACTGTGTTATACTGCCGCACCCCCTGCTGCAGCTGGCGCAGCACGCCCAGCGAGGCGGCGATGTATTCCAGGTCCGTGCTCTCCGGCGAGGCGATGGCCTCCACGCTCTCCTCCATGGAGGTCAAGGTCAGCAGATACTGGTCAGCGTAGGAGAGCTGATTGTCAATCATATTGCATTGCAGAATGATCACGTTCCGGTTCAGGTCTGTGGCCTGCCTGCGGGCAATGCGGATGCCGTATATATTCCCCAGGGTGAGCATGACCCCGCACACGCCCCCAAACACGGCCAGAAGCAGCATGAAGTCCGAGCGGATGGAGCGGTTCTGTGGTTTTTTTCTGAACATGGCTGACCCTCCTGGCGGGAATTTTTATGGCGGCAGAGCTTGGGACAGGATGCTCTGTATATTCTATGGGGATTGCAGTGCGGCGCAGCAGGTCTGGCCTGCGCTCCGCAGGGTTCCAGGCTTTTGCTGTGAAGATGCTTCGCGGGTTCAGGGCTTCTCCTTGTGCCCGCCAGAGCACATGATAGCACACCTGGCGGTGGGCAAGTCGCGAAGCCGCGAAGCAACGCGCTACTGGCATCTACACTTTTGGTTTGTTCCCGCGCAGTGCAGTTTGTGGTTATTATAGCATGTTTCTAATAATTTTCAACTTGCGGGAGGCGGCTCATGCTCCCTGCCGCCGAATACACTCCGGCAGGAGGCCGCGATTACCAGATACAGCGTTGTGGGTATCAGCGTCACATAGCACATCACCGGGTACGCGGCCATAATGTCCCCGCCCCAGGCTGTCAGCAGCACGCCATATATGCTGGAGCACAGGGACGTGCTCAGCGACGCCAGCAGGAATTGTGCAGAAATCCCTGTGGGCATCTGCGCCGGAGACAGGTCCCGCTGATAGAGGGCATAGAGGGTCATATAATACAGCGCCTCCCCCAGTCCCAACAAAAAGGTGAACCCATACAGCAGCGCCGGGAAGGCCTCCCAGCTGCCGGTCAGCCCCATAAGCAGCTCTACCCCGCCGATGAGCCCCCCGCTGATCAGCACAAAACGCTTCTGCCATATGGGGTGGCGGATGATCCATTTGCCCAGCAGCAGCGAGGCCAGAATGATCGCCAATGTTTTGGGGATGGCATAGGTGGCGCTGGACGCTGCCGAGCGTCCCATTCCCACCTGCACCAGCAGCAGGGCGAAGTTGTTGGAGAGGGTCATCTGGGGGATGATCAGCGGGATGAGCAGATTGGCCACCGCAAAGGACCGCACCCGGAACAGGCTCAGGGGGATGACCGCGTTCTCCTGCCGCCGGCCGTGGCGGAGGAACAGCCCCAGGCACAGCAGAAACAGCAAGGCCAGGCCCCACAACACTGGGGAACGCCAGCTCAGCCGCTGGCCCCCCAGGTTGAGGAACACCACCAGGCTCCCTACCCCGCCTATGAGCATGGCCCCGCCGGAGAAGTCAAAGGCCTCATGCCGGACAGCCTCACCGGCAGGCTGGCGGTAGTACCGCAGCAGCATAGCCACTGCCCACGCCGCCAGGGGCAGGGGGTACAGAGGGGTGAGCCAGAAGCCGAACCGGTCGGTGACCAGCCCCCCTAGCAGTGGGCCCAGCAGGTTGCCCATGTTGTTCATCACCGAGTACAGGGACATGTACCGGGGACGCTCCTCCCGGCTGGTGCTGTCCGCCAGAATGCCCACAGGCATGGTGGTAGCCACCCCGGCAAACAGGTTTTTACAGAAGTACCCTGCCAAAAACAGGGGCAGCGACCCGGAGAAGGCGCAGAAAACCGAGCAGCCCGCTGTGCCCAGCACCGAGACCAGCATGGCCCGCCGCCGTCCCGCCAGCAGGGTCAGCCGGCCGGACAGGGCGGAGACAATGGTGGTGGCCGTGGCGCCTGCCACCAGAATCACGGCGTACCACTCCAACGCGTCAAACCCTGCGGCAATGACCGGCAGGGACACGGAGTAGCCCATAATGTCCAGAGTAATGTAAATGCGCAGCAGATATGCCGCGGCCAGGGCCCGTTTGGGGTCGCCCCGCTTTTGCAGTACAGCAGTCATAGCTTGTCCTCTCCTATCGCTCTGTATTCAACGGAGCAGGCCTTGCCGGAAAAGAGAGGGGACGCCGAAGCCTGTCTCTCCGGCGCCCCATTTTCTTCCCTGTTCCGGCCCTCAGGCTTCTTTACTCCGGCGGACCGGCGCCGTCTTCCCCGCGGTCATGCCCACTCGATGCCTGTGAACTTCTTGAACGCGCTCATGCTGATGCGGATGGATTCCAGCTCGTCAATGGCGGTCAGGTCCTGTTCCAGCAGAATATACTCTACCCCCAGCTTGTTGCCCACGTTGATGTAGTCCTGAATGGGCAGAATGCCGTTGCCTACCTCGGCAAAGGTGCCCACATGCCGGTTGTCCTGGTGGGTTTGGGAGGAGATGGGCCCGTTGACGTCCACCCGGCCCTCAAACAGGCTGATGGGCTCGCCGGCGTCCTTGGCAAAATCCTTCTGGTGCATCAGGATCAGCCGGTCACCCAGCTTCTCCGCCTCCTCCACCGGGTCCACGCCGCCCCGGGCAGCCCAGTAGTTGTCCTGCTCAAAATACATCAGGTCCGGGTCGCTCTCCCCGGCAATAATCTCCATGACCGTTTTGCCGTCAAACTTCTGATACTCCCAGAAATGGTTGTGGTAGTAAAAGCGCATCCCGTACTGTTTGGCAATCTCGGCGTTCTTGTTCATCTCCTCAATTTTCCGCAGCAGCTCGTCCTTGCCCTCGGGATAGAGGTAGCCGCCGGTGCCGAAGTTCTTTGCCCCCAGATAGGCGTAATAGTCTGCCATGGCCTCAAAATCTCCGGTGTAGTAGTGGCCGCCCACCAGCTGAATGCCCGTGTCCGCCAAAAACGCCTTTGCCTCCTGCCGGGTGAGCCCCAGGCCGTAGCCCTTCTCCGCCTCGCCAATAGGGAACCGGGCCGAGCAGAAGGGCTCGATGTACTTATAGCCTGCCTCTGCCACAGCCTTCATGGTGCCCAGGCCGTCCTTCATCAAATGCTCCTTGACTGAATAAAGCTGAATACCGACTTTCATAGTTGCCGCTCCTTTACTTGTGTTTTGATTTTGCTTCTGTTTTTGGGCACAGGGGACGTTCAGCTGTCCCACTGGGTGCCGTGGAACTTGCGGAAGGCCTTCATGCTGGCCTCAATAGACGCCATCTCTCCGATTTGGGTCTTGTCCTGCTCCAGCAGCACATACTGAATCCCTACCCGGTTGCCTGCGTCAATGTAGTCCTGAATGGGGAGCAGCCCGGTGCCCACCTCGGCGTACAGCTCCAGCAGGCGGGTGGTCTGGTCAAACTCCTGGGTAATGGGGAAGTCCTGTCGCAGGTACTCCCAGATATTCACCGGCACCCGGGCGGCCTTGCTGAAGTCCTTCTGATGCATCAGAGGGATGAGCCGGCTTTGCCAGCGGTCCAGCTCCTTCACCGGGTCCACGCCGCCTCTGGCTGCCCAGAAGGTGTCCAGCTCGTAACAGACCGTCTCCGGCGTGTTCTCCATAATCAGCTGAATGACCTGCTTGCCGCCAAACTCCTGGTATTCCCGGTAGTGGTTGTGGTAGTAGTACCGCAGGCCGTGCTTTTGGGCAATCTCCGCGTCTTTTGCCATGAGGGCGCACTTTGCCAGCACGTCCGACTGCCCGCCAGGGAAGTGTGCCCCGCCGCTGCCTACCTGCTCCACGCCCAGGGAGTTGTAGTATTGGCAGAACGCCTCAAAGCCCTCGCAGCCCAAGGGATAATAGTGGACGCCCACCACCTGTAGGCCTACCTCCTTCAGAAAGGCCCGGGCCTCTTCCAAGCCCATGTACAGGCCGAAGCTGGTCTCGTCGCCGGGCTGGGGATGACAGAAGGGCTCTATGTACCGGTAGCCCAGCTCCGCCACCTGGCGGAGAGTGCCTTTCGGGTCCTTGGCAAGGGCCTCCTTTACAGAAAACAGTTGAATGCCTACCTTCATGATACGACTTCTCCTTTCTTTTTTTCGTCGCGCCCGTTCCGTTGTACAAATCACCGCCAACAGTCCCACGCTAATTGCAGTATGCAAATAAACCTCGCGGCCAGCAGCACCATCAAACCGCGACCACAAGCCCTACCTCCCGCAGCCTGTAGCGCTGGCGTGCCAGCGCGCTCCGCGAATCGGGTCCAGCGTCACGCTGGCTGGCTACACCATCAAACCGCGACCACATGCCTTGCCTCCCGCAGCCTGTAGCGCTGGCGTGCCAGCGCGCTCCGCGGATTGCCTGCGGGGGCACCCCGCTAGCCTTTTACTGCGCCTACGGCGATGCCTTTGACGAAGTTGTTCTGTACAAAGGGGTAGATGAGGATAATGGGCAGA
>CAJUNQ010000066.1 GCA_910587835.1 uncultured Oscillospiraceae bacterium
CACTCGACCTGCTGGAATTGTGGCTACAACAGAAAAGCGTCCGGCAGGGTGGGAACTAATTTTGTTCCCGCCCTGCCGGACACTTTTCACAGCTTCGGTCTGATGATCCGCTCGTACAGCAGAACATATTTCTTTTGGATGTAAGCGTCAAATTCCCCCACACCTTGCCGGAGAGCAGAGGAAATGAGAAAATGCAATAGAGTCTGGTGTAGTGCCGTGTACTATCAGATAGTACACGGCACTACATATAATCGAATATTTTTTTGGGGGGGGTAAAGTATGGAGCGAGGGCTTCAAAAAGCAAACCATTACAACCAACTGGCAGAATGGGCGCAGCGAGTGGAGGCCTGCCGAAAAAGCGGGCAGAAGGTCAGTGAGTGGTGTTCAGAACAAGGGATCGCGGTGTCGACCTACTACAGCTGGCAGCGAAAAGTGTATCAGACGGTAACGGCAGAGCCAGAGGTGTGTTTCACAGAAATTTCAGCCAGACCGGCAGGTAGAGGGATGGTGGCAAGCATACAAAACGGAGCGCTGCGTATTGAAATACATGCAGGAGCGGACGCAGAAACGGTTCGGGCCATCATCCAGGCGCTGAAAGAATGCTGACAGATTTCAAGGGAGCGGATCATGTGTACATCGCCTGCGGTTACACGGATCTGCGGCGAGGAATAGACGGACTGGCCAGCCTGGTACAGCAGCAGTTTCAACTGGACCCATTCAGCAATACGCTGTTTCTGTTCTGCGGCAGAAGGCGGGACCGGATTAAGGGGCTGTACTGGGAGGGAAACGGCTTTATTCTGCTGTACAAGCGTCTGGAGAGTGGGAGCTTCCAGTGGCCGAGAAACGGCACGGAGGCGCGGGAACTGAGTACACAGCAGTACCGGTGGCTCATGGAGGGATTGAGTGTGGAACAGCCAAAGGCGCATCGTCCGGTGGAAGGGCTCAGCATGAAATAAGTGGGAGCAAACTGTCCCCCAAAGCTGTACTTTTCTGGTGAAATATGGTATAATAGGGCTATGAGAAATGATAAGGAAAAGGTAACAGGCAGCGAGGAAATGGTCACCATTTCCCGTGCAGAATATGAGGAGTTTCAAGGGCAGAGAGAACGGATTTCTGCCCTTGAACAACAGATAGCGCTGCTGACAGAGGCGATCCGTCTGAGCCGGCAAAAGCGATTCGGCGCATCCTCTGAGCGCAGCAGTGAGGATACCATGGAGCAGCTGAGCCTGCTGTTTAACGAGGCGGAGGTCTATGCAGACCAGACCGCAAAAGAGGATGACAACCGTGTGACTGTTGCCGCCCACAAACGGCACAGGAAGCATGAATACACGCTGGACGAACTGCCTGAAAACATACCGGTGGAGGTGGTGGAACACCGCCTGCCGGCAGAGGAATTGGTCTGCCCGAACTGCGGGGATACCATGACCGAAATTGGCAAGGATGTGCGCCGGCGTCTGAAGCTGGTCCCGGTCAAGGCAGTGGTTGTGGAGGACTGGTACTACACCTATGCCTGCCGGAGCTGTGAGAGGGAAAATACGGAAACGGCCGTGGTGAAGGCTGACAGAGAGCCGAACTTCATCCCCGGCAGCTTTGCCACGCCGGAGACCGTGGCACATCTCGCGGTGCAGAAGTTTGTCATGGGCTCTCCCCTGTACCGGCAGGAACAGGAACTGAAACGCCAGAGCATTCCTCTGTCACGGCAGACCATGTCCAACTGGCTGCTGTGGTCTGCGGAGCATCTGCTGGCCCCAGTGTATGACCAGCTGCACGAAGAACTGCTGAAGCGGGATGTCCTCCACGCGGATGAGACCACACTGCAGGTACTCCATGAGCCGGGCAAAACAGCCCAGAGCAACAGCTATATGTGGCTATATCGTACCAGTGGGGATACCAGCCAGCCCATCGTGCTGTATGAGTACCAGCCAGGGCGTGGTGCCTGCCACCCAAAGACATTTCTGGAGGGCTTCAAGGGGTATCTGCATACGGACGGTTACTCCGGATACCACTGTCTTCCAAATGAAATTATTGTGGTCGGCTGCTGGGCCCATGCCAGGAGGAAATTCGACGAGGCCATAAAGTCTCTGCCAAAAGGAAAGGCCAAGAACAGCTCAGCGGCTCAGGGGCTGGCATACTGCAATCTCTTATTCAAAATTGAGGAAGGACTGGCAGGCCTTTCTCCTGAACAACGCTATGACCAGCGGCTGAAGCAGGCAAAGCCTGTTTTGGACGCTATGTTAGCATGGGTAAATACCAGAGCCGCCGCACCGAAATCCACTTTGGGCAAGGCACTGTCCTATCTCAAGGAGCAATGGCCCTATTTGCTCAATTATTTGAAAGACGGCAGGCTGGAGCTGAGCAACAACCGGGCTGAGCGCAGCATTAAGCCTTTTGTCATTGACCGAAAGAATTTCCTGTTTGCCAATACACCCAGCGGTGCAAAAAGCAGCGCGGTAATCTTCTCCCTCATCCAGACCGCCACAGAGAATGGGTTAGACCCGTACCGCTACTTAACGTGGCTCTTATCCTCTGCTGGGGAGATGGACTTGGCCCAGTCACAAAATGCTTGGCTTCTGCTGCCCTGGAACGCTCCTGCTGTCTGCAAAGTATAATCTTTTTTGCTCTAAGCCAGGTGAAAACCTGGCTTAGAGTTTTCTTGTGGAGGGAAGGTTTGACGCTTACGAGGGAAGGTTTGACGCTTACTTATTTTTTCCCTTATTGGCCTATCCCGCAGAAACCGACTGAATAAACTGCTCCATGCGGCTGGCACTATCCCGGCGCATTTGGGCGGTAACATGGCCGTAAACGTCCAGAGTGAAAGCCGCCGTTGCGTGGCCCAGGTTTTCTTGCACCGTCTTAATGTCGTCCCCGCTCTTGATAGCCGCAACTGCGTAAGAATGGCGGAGGTCGTGAAAGCGAACTGTGGGAGTGCCTATCTTTTGCATGACCCGCTTGAAGCAATCATAGACTGTCCGATAGGAAAGAAAGCCGCCTGTGGCGTTAGAGAATATCAAGTTGCTTTCCGTCCAGCTTTCCCCAGCCTCTACCCGCATAGTGTTCTGCTTCAGCCTTTGGAGCTTGAACAGACGGAGCACAGACGGAGCCAGAGCAATCACCCGGCTTTTATTGTTCTTGGGCGGGGAGAAATAGTATTGACCGCCCTTTTTCTGTTCCCGCCGGAGCTGTTGCTTTACTAGAAGCGTCCCATGCTCAAAGTCCAGACAGTCC
>CAJUNQ010000067.1 GCA_910587835.1 uncultured Oscillospiraceae bacterium
CGAGAGAGTGGCGGAAGCTGCGCCCCAACGGCCTGTCAGTCATGGGGAGCCGGTGGGAGAGTATCGCGAAGGACCTCAGCAGGTGCCGGTACGTTCGCAGAGTGAGAGTGCGGTAGAGGCTGCGCCCCAGCGGCCTGTCAGCCATGGGCAGCCGGTGGGAGAGTATCGCGAAGGACCTCAGCAGGTGCCGGTACGTTCGCAGAGTGAGAGTGCGGTAGAGGCTGCGCCCCAGCAGGTTGCCGATTATGGGGAGCCGGTGAGGGAGTACAGCGAGGGGCCGCAGCGGGTCCCGGCGCGTCAGCAGGGGGCGGTGGAGCCCCAGAAGACCCGGGAGATTACCCGGGAGGAGCTGGACGCTGCCCGGGGGGCAGGCGTGCCCCAGGACCGGCGGCCGCCTCAGCCCCCGCCCCGGCCGGTGCAGGAGGTGCCCTATGTGGACAGCATCTTCCAGTACCGCTCCCGGAATATTCCCACCCATATCATCAACGCGGACGCTTTGCAGAGCGCGCTGCTCTCTGAGGCGGAGAGCCTGCAGCGGGCCAGGGACGCCATGGAGGCCAAGCAGGCCCCCCGCCGCCGGGTGCGGAAAAAGCCCCCGGAGGAGGAGCTGCCGCCTGAGCCCCCCCGGAGCGCGGAGGCTGGGGAGTCCATTGACGACTACACCGGGCCGGAGGACGCCCGGTCCATTTCCAACGACCTGCGGGGGGAGATGCACGCCCTCTCTCTGCGGATGATGATTACCGGGGTGTGCACGGTGCTGCTGGCCCTGGTGAGTTTGGTGTGCCGCAGCAGGCTGGACCCTAAGGGCTCGGACGCCTGGCCTCTGGCCTATGCAATACTGACGCTGGTGTTTTTGGTGGTGGCAGTGGGTATTTGCGGCAAGACTGTGGGCAATGGTCTCAAGGCCCTGTTCTCGGCCCAGGCCAACGCGGACAGCGGCGTGTCGATTGCGGCGGCGGCAGCGTTGGTGCAGTCGGTAAGCGCAATCTTCTTCCGTCAGGAGCTGGCCGAGGGAGGCCTTCACCTGTATGCGGTGGTGGCTGCGGCCCTGCTGTTTGTCAACACCATTGGCAAGCTGACCTTGGTTCGCCGTATTCACAGTAATTTCCGCTTCCTTACCTCTCGGGAGGACAAGTTTGCGGTGCGGTTGTTTGAGGACTACAATACCTCGCTGAAAATGACTAAGGACTGTGTGGCGGAAAAGCCCCTGATTGCTTACCAGTGCAAGACGGGATTTTTGAAGCGTTTTCTGGAGCTCTCTTATAAGCCCGACCCCTCGGAGGCTTCCTCTCAGGTGCTGGCTCCTTTGGGGCTGATTTGCTCGCTGTTGCTGTGTATTGCCTGCCTGCTGATTACCAAGAACGTGCCCAGCTCCATCGGCGCTTTTACCGCCGCCTGCTGCGCCTGTGTGGCGGCGGGGAATATGCTCTCGGTAAACCTGCCGGTGAGCAGTATGTGTAAGACTGTGCGCAGGGCCGGCGGCATGGTGGTGGGCTATGAGGCTGTGGAGCGGCTGGGCGATGTGAACGCGGTAATCGCGGACGCGGGGGAGCTGTTCCCCACCGGCACGGTGACTTTGAACGGCATCAAAACCTTTGGCAGCCGGGCCGTGGCAGAGGACGCGATTATGGCGGCTTCCGCTTTGACCCGGGAAATGGGCGGTCCCTTGACCGGGGTGTTCGACCAGGTGATCAGCGAGAACGAGGACGCGCTGCCCTTGGTGGAGAAGGTGGCCTATGAGTCTGGCGCAGGCATTGTGGGCCGGGTGGATGGGAAGACCATCTATATCGGCAACCGGGGTTTGCTGATTAATCACCGGCTGGAAGCCCCCTCTCGGGAGGAGGAGACCCAGTATGCCTCGGGGAACAAGAATTTGATTTATATTGCGGTGGACGCCCAGGTGGCGGCGCTGCTGGTGCTCAGCTATGCGGCGGACCGCCGCAGAAAGAACGAGCTGCAGCGGTTGGAGGACAGCGGCATCAGCGTGCTGGTGCGCACCACAGACCCCAACGTGACGGTGGGGCTGGTGTCCCGGCTGTTTGGGGTGGACTCGGCCAGTGTGGGCGTGTTGGACGGCTCGCTGGGAGAGACGGCCCAGAAGCTGACCGGGGAGAATGTGCCCCGGGCGGACGCTGTTGCGGCTACAAAGGGCCGGATGGAGTCCATGATGAGCCTGATTGCGGCCTGTGTGGAGCAGAAGCGCACAGTGGGCATGCTGGTGGCTGTGCAGACAGCGGCGGTGATTATGGGCTTTGTGCTGGTGGCGGCGGTGGCCTGCTTTGGCGGGGCAACCCAGCTGTCCGCGCTGATTCTGATTGGGTTCCAGGCGCTTTTTGTGGGGCTTCTGACCATTATCCCACGCTTCCGCCGGTGACGGCGTTGGGGATTCCCGGAAGGGCTTCATCAGTCTGGACCGGAGATTTGCCATGACAGATGAAAACAGCCTCTCCTTTCAGCTCATGCTTGTGGGCTGGGCGGGGAGGCTGCTTTTTTTGAGACTGGCCGGGGTCTGTACTGCTGGGGAGGGAGATGATTTTACTTTCACCTGATTCATGCAAAACTCTTTCTGATAAATCAAAAAAATGTGTTGAAATCCTCGGTCAGATGGTTTATAATTAGAGTATGCCTTGTGAAGAAACTTGTGCAAATTCAATATTGCCCGGCTTGGGTCCTTGTCAGTTTTGCCCAGTGCCCCGGGGAAAGGATACCCATCATGAACCAGTATCAGGAAAAAAATATCATCAACCTGGCTGTGGCCGGCCACGGCGGCGCAGGCAAAACCACACTCAGCGAGGCAATGCTGTACCTGGCAGGCGCTTCTGACCGCCGTGGCAAAGTGGGAGACGGCAACACGATTTGCGACTATGACCCTGAGGAGATTCGCCGCAAGGCCTCGATTGCCGCTGCGGTAGCCCCTTTGGAGTGGAAGGGCAAGAAGATTAACCTGCTGGATGCCCCTGGCTTTTTTGACTTTGAGGGGGGCATGTGCGAGGCCATGCGCGCCGCTGACACTGCGCTGATCGTGGTTTCTGGCAAGGACGGCCCCTCGGTGGGCACCGAAAAGGCGGTGGCTGCCGCAGAAAAGCGCAATTTGGCGAAGATTTTCTTTGTCAACGGGCTGTGTGACGAGAGCGCCCGGTTCTATCGGGTGTTTGAGGACCTGAAAGCCCAGTTTGGCCCCTCTGTCTGCCCGGTGGTGGTGCCCTTTATTGAGGGGGACCAGGCGAACATATATGTAAATCTGTTGGAGTACCGGGCCTATGACTACTCTGGCGGCAAGCCCGTGCCTGTGGCCATTCCCGACATGGGCGACCGGCTTGAGGGGCTGCGCACTGCCATTTGCGAGGCAGTGGCTGAGACCGACGACGCTCTGTTTGAGAAGTATTTTGCCGGAGAGGAGTTTACCCCTGAGGAGGTTATTGTGGGCGTGAGCAAGGGCGTTAAGTCTGGGGCTATTACCCCGGTGTTCTGCGGCGACGCCATGCTGATGCGGGGCATGGAGCAGTTTATGGACGGCCTTGCCTGGCTGGCGCCCTCTGCCGCAGACCATGCCGGTGAGATTGGCGTGGACCCGGACGGCAACCCGGTGGAGATCAGCGTCAGCAGCGACGGGGCCGCGGCCGCCATCGTGTTCAAGACTGTAGCCGACCCCTTTATCGGCAAGCTTTCTTATATCAAGGTCATAGCGGGCAAGATCTCCACCGAGTCCCAGCTGGTGAACATGCGCACCGGCACGGCGGAGCGTGTGGGCAAGACGGTGATGCTCACAGGCAAGAAGCAGGAAGACGTGAAATATATTGGCGCGGGGGACATTGGCGCGGTGCCCAAGCTCACCACCACCAACACCGGCGATACCCTGTGCGCGCCCACCCGCAAGGTCACCTTGGAGGGTGTGGACTACCCCGGCGCGGCCCTGTCTATGGCTATCGTGCCCAAAAAGAAGGGGGAGGAGGACAAGGTGGCCCAGGGGATGCTGCGCCTTTCGGAGGAGGACCCCACCCTGCATTTCTCCACCAACAACGAGACCCATGAGCTGGTGATCAGCGGCCTGGGCGAGCAGCACCTGGACGTGGCGGTGACAAAGCTCAAGACCAAGTTCGGGGTGGAGGTCACCCTGCAGGACCCCAAGGTGCCCTACCGGGAGACCATACGCAAGACGGTGCAGGTGCAGGGCCGCCACAAAAAGCAGACCGGCGGTCATGGGCAGTTTGGCGATGTGTGGATCGAGTTCTCTCCCTGCGACAGCGAGGGCTTGGAGTTTGGCGAGCGCGTGGTGGGCGGCTCGGTGCCCAAGGGCTTCTTCCCTGCAGTGGAAAAGGGCCTGCGGGAGTGCATTGTCAAGGGGCCGCTGGCAGGCTACCCGGTGGTGGGGCTGTCTGCGGTGCTGTATGATGGGTCTTACCACCCGGTGGACTCCTCTGAAATGGCCTTTAAGACTGCTGCCAGCCTGGCCTATAAGGCGGGCATGCCCAAGGCCGGGCCTGTGCTGTTGGAGCCCATTGGCCACCTGAAAGCCACGGTGCCTGACGCCAACATGGGCGATGTGATGGGCGAGGTGAACAAACGCCGGGGCCGGGTGCTGGGCATGGAGCCTGCCGGAGCCGGCCGCCAGACTGTGGACGCGGAGGCGCCGATGGCAGAGATGCACGACTTCTCGACCTTTGTGCGGCAGAGCACCCAGGGGCGCGGCAGCTTTAGCTTTGAGTTTGAGCGCTATGAGGAGGCCCCTGCCAATGTGGCCCAGAAGGTGATCGAGCAGGCCAAGGCGGAGAATGGTGATTGAGTTATTGAACAGGTAACGAAGGATAGAAAAGGCCTTTCCCTTTTGGGGAGAGGCCTTTTTGATCGAGGGGATAGGAAGCGCCCCCCAGAGGGAGTCTGGGGGGCGCTTTGCTTACTTAGACGGGCTTATGAATCGGTTCGGGCATCCCAGTTTTTGGGGACGCTAACTTCAATGACTTTCTCTTTATCGCCGGTGGGATTACTGGGGTCAATTGGTACTTCTTTTACCGAGATGGTAATGGAAAGGGGCGTTTTCTCGTTCTTATCTGCCGAACCAAGCCGGTTATTGTTCCAGTCACACAAGTTGCGGTCAAAGGAAATGTCAATTCTTGTGGTTCCAGTTGATACCGGTACGTCCGTGAAAGAGAATACCATACTGTTTACAGCTGTTATGGTGTTCCCATCGGCAGCGGGGCGGACAACATCTACACCAGTGGAGCTAATATACTCGATTAGGCCGGGATAAATATCAATGGTTTTATCTGTGGGTCCAGGCTTGGCGGTACCTTCCTTCGTAATAACTACCTGTTTTGGATCACCAGAGCCAGCAAACCAGTATAGGTTTTCGTCAAACCGCAACTGCAAAGTGCCTTGAATTTTGTCGCCAACAATACTCAAACCATTGGGTGCGCAGAAAGTGACCATAGGATGCTGGTTATCCGTCATAATGACCGGGTAGATGGCGCGGAAGCCATCGTCAGAGGCCTGACCGCCGGCGATGGTGGCCGGGGTATTGCCCACTGCCAGGAAGTAGTAGTTGGTGGCGGGGCTCAGGGTGTTGTTCTGATTGGTATTGACCAGTTGGCTGCCATTGGCTTGGTTGATGGTTACGCTGCCGGACCCGGCGCTGGAAGTATCGGAGCCGCCGCTGGCCGCATTACGGATGTAGGCAGCTACCTCGGATTTATAGGTAGGCAGGGCGAACAGGTCGAACAAGCTGCCTGCCGAGGTGCTGGTGGTATTGCCCTCTACGTTTTCGCACAGAGCATCGATGACGCGGAATTTCTTTTTAGTGGAATCGTTGGGATCGTCGGTATTCCGCAGATACCGATCGATACGTTCTTGGTCTCCAGCAAATTTCTCTTTCAGCTTCTCTATCCCTGCGGTTCCAATAGCGTCTGTAAAGGGGGCGGTGAGCAGGGAGTTCATGGAGCTGCCTGTGTCGGGGATGACCAGCCACTTGATGTCAGCCTTTTCGGTGCTGTTTACGGTGACCAGGGAGCCGTCCCGGTTGAGGGTGATGATGGGGCGGCTGGTCTCTTTGGTGGTGAACTGGTAGACCTTTACCTCAGAGAGGATATTGGACCCGCCCTGCGTGACCAGGTAGACGTAATACTTGGTTTCGGGGGAGAGGCCGGTGATGTTGACCAGCGTGGGGGCGGCACCTGCCGAGGAGCTACCGGAAATCAGTTCGTCCGGGGGAAGGCCTGCCTCGCTGGGGTTGAACACGGTCCGGGAGCTGGGGAAGGAGAAGTAATAATTATCTCTATCCTGCTCATCGGGGTTGGTGTTGAGTGTCTTGCCGTTATACTCGTACTGGCCAGGGACTGGACCGGTAACGTTATCTGGGGCAAGGTCGCCTTTCGTATCGACCAGACAGCCTGCACCGCTGGTAGCAATATGCTTAATCTTATTGTCGTTGACAGTAAACTCGCCGTCTCGGGGAGCCAGCGCGGCGGTGCCATCCTCATATACAGGCGAGATAATGTAGTAGACCATGCCCGCAGGCTGAGTGGTGAACGACATAGTCACGCCTGTGTCAGTGGGGGTGAACTGGGGTGACTTGTTGATAAACTGGGGCGGGCGGCTGTCTGTGAAGGTCCAGGCCAGCTTGCGCTCTTCGTCATCCAAGTTTTTGGGGAAGGTGATGTCCTCAATACCGGCGCGCTTACCCTCTACGATGCTGTCGAAAATGCCGGGAGAGATGGCCAGGCTGTTGGCCAGCATGTCGAGGGCGCTGCGGGTGCCGGTGAGGAAGGTCACCTGCCCGTTGATGGTCTCGTTAAAGGTGGAGCGGTCTTCTTTGGTGCCAATGCGCACAAAGTGCAGGGCGTAGTCGTACTTTTCATCGCTGATGTGCTCTTCGTCGGCATCCTCTTGATCGTTCAGGCCGCAGTGCAGGCCGCCGGTCTGATAGGGCTCGTTGATATTATGAAAGTCTCTGTCGCCCAGGCTGACCACGGTGCTGGCGCCCCGCAGGTCGGTTGCCCCCTGGGGCACGTTGATGGAGAGGGTGGGGGCTTTGCCGTCGGCGTCTTTTTTGCCTACCAAAGTCCACGGGGCGTTGGTATCGCCATTTTTGCGGGTGAACAGCATGAACTCCACCGAGGTGTCGAACCAGAAGAGCATATCCCAGTATACGCCGTCGGCGGTAGCGCCGGTAGAACTGGGCTTGGCGGTAAAGGAGATGTCGATGGGGATGTCTTGGGTAGGCTGATTGTCATCGCCCTTGCCCTCTACCGGATTGCCGTCCAGGTCCTGGGCCTGGATGGTTTTATCCACCTGGGTATCCTTTTTGGAGATGAGCACCTCGGCCGACATAACGGTGAACTCGGGGAGCTGGGTGGTCTTCATGGCGTTGTGGCTCTCCGACTCGTCCGCGATGTTTTTCAGCTGGAAGTAATAGGAAGCGCCGCTTTCCAGGTTCAGGGCAGAGTCCTGGCTGTCGCCCAGGTTTACAAAGCTGACCACCAGCTTGGCGCCGTCCTTGTACACCCGCACATTGCGGTAGTCTACGGTCCATTCGGCAGTGGGGTCGCTGGTGCGGGTACGCTCGGGCACAGGCTGGCGGGTGCCGGGGTCGTACATGACGATCATGTCCCCCAGGGCGTCCACAAAGAGCTTCTCCGCCGCCAGGGTCTCGGAGCTGGTCGCGCTCTGCTTTTTGGCGTCGGCGTAGTTGGTGTACAGATTCAGCAGGTTGGGGTCCTTATAGGGCTCGCCGGAGCCGCTGGGCTGCTTGTAGCGGATGTCCTCGTTGAAAACCAGGTTGATGGTGGAATCCGCGTAGGGGGTCTCGGGGCTGTCCTCGGGCACACTCTCAAACTCCTGAGTGGCAGAGGGCGGGGTGGAGTCCAGGGTGTGGGCCGTGAACTTGAGGATGGGGTCCGAGTAGTTCTTGGCCGCGTCCTCGCCCAGGTAGTACACATCGTAGGCGCTCTCCTTGGTCAGGCCCGAGATGGTGATGTTGAAATCGGTGTTGGCCTTTACTGTGACCTTGCCGAACTTGAAGCCGTTGAGGCCGTTGACCACCTGAAGCTTGGCGTAGTCGCTGCGCAGGAAGGCCGGGTCGGAGGGAGAGGAGCCGTCGTTGGGAATGGGGTAGGGCTCGCCGTTGGGCACAGCCACCCAGTAGACGGTGCCGGACTCGTTCATGGAGTTGGTCAGCCGCACCGAGGTGGCCTGGGTGGCGGTCTGCACCATGTCGCCCAGGTTGAACTTGGGCGGGGTGATGTCCTTGGTCTTCACGGTCTGCTTGATGATCTGGGAGCTGCTGGTGCCGTCGGCGTCAGTGAGCCACAGGTACAGGTCGTAGGAGGTGTCTTCCTCCACCTCGCCCAGGGACTCGGCAATATCGTTCAGGTCCAGGTCGATCTCATTGACCTTGAAGCTGTCCATAGTGTTTTTGATCAGGTGGATACGGCCATAGCCGTAGGGGTCCACAAAGGAGGCGGACAGGAACTCGCTGGTTTGGGGCGCGGTGCTGCCCGCGGGCAGAAGCACATAGTACAGGTCGCAGGTCTTGTTGGCCATGACCGTGGCCTGCAGGTCCGCGATCTCCCCAAAGGGCAGGTCCGCGTTGTCGTCGTTGCGGGTGGGGGTGCGGTCGGTGATGGTGGGGTAGCCGCTGGTCATGGCGGGCACGGTGCCGTCGGGGGTGAGAATCTTCTGGGACTTCACCGGGCTGCGGCGCTTGTGGGCGTCTACCAGCACGGCGGAGAGATAATAGGTGCCCCCGGCCTCCATGCCGGTGAGGGAGGTCTCATACTCGGTTTTGGACTTTTCGGCCGTGATATTGCCGTAGGACATCAGGCCTGAGCCGTAGTCGGAGGGGTTGATCAGGTTCTCCGCGTCCTCGTCGGTCAGGGGGCCGATGGCGGCGTTGGTGAGGGCCCAGTGGATGGCGCCCGCCTTGTTCACGGAGAAATAGCCGTCGGCTGTGGTGGGGGCAACGTTGCGCACCTTGGGGTAGCCCTCCAGCAGGCGGGGATTGGAGGAGATCTCTTTGGCAATCTCCGAGTCCACATCCGTCATGTCCTGGATGGTGGTGGTTACGCCGGGGCGCACCACTACCTCGTCAGGCAGGATTTCGCACTGGCTGCCATCGGTGGTCACGTTCAGCTTGCCAATGTCGCCGCTGCCGGACACATGGGTGGCAGTGTCCAGGTTCACCTCGTCCACCGCCGCGTTGATATCCAGCACCAGGTTGGAGTCGGTGGCTTTTTCGTCAATGGTGACGTTTTTGGCGCTGCCATTGCCTGTGTCGCCAACAGTGAGGGTAGAGCCGGGGGTGCGGTTGATGACTGTCTTCAGGTTGCCGGCCACAGTGAAGCTGGTGCCGTTGGGCCCCTCCAGGGAGACGACCCGCAGGCCCTTGGTGTTGTCCCGCACATCATCCTGTATGTAGGCGGAGCCGTACACCACGGTCTCGGGAATATCGGTGCTGCCCAGGGCCCGGATGGACACATATTGGCCGGTGGCCGGGTCGATTTGCAGCTTTTGGGCCACCACATTGTTCAGCAGGATGCTGTCCTGGCCAATCTGGGCCTCGCCGCCGCCGGCTATCACAATGCGGCCCAGCACCCGGACATTGTCCAGCAGCACATCGCCCAGGCCCACGCCGCCGGTGAGGTACAGGTCGCCGGCAATCACAGTGTCCCGCAGGGTGACATGGGCGGTGTTGATGGTCACATTGCCGAACACCCCGCCCAGACTGTGGTCGCCGGGGGTGTTGATGAGGGTGCCCAGGGCGCTGGAAAGGATGCAGGCCACCTCGCCCCGGGTGATGTGGCTTTTGGGGCCAAAGCTGCCGTCTGGCCGGCCGCTGATAATGCCCGCCAGCAGGGCCGAGCGCACATAGGGGGCGCTCCAGGCGCTGAAATTGCGGCCGTCGGTGAACTCGGTGACCTCGCCCCGGTTCATCTCCAGGCGCATGGCGTTGCCAATAAGCACCAGGGCCTGCTCTCGGGTGACCTTGCCGTTGGGAGAGGCCTTGGTGGCCGAGGTGCCGGACATGATGCCCTCGTTATAGGCAGTGACAATGTCGTTGTAATACCAGGCGCCACGGGGCACGTCGGTAAAGGGGATGGACCCGCTGCGGTTAAAGCCGTAGGCCCGGTTGAGCATGGCCATCATCTCCGCCCGGGTGATGGCCCGGTTTTCGGCCATGCTGGTGCCGTCGCCGGCCATAATGCCCAGCTGCCGCATCTTCTCCACATACTGGGTGGACCAAGCGGCGCTGGCCTTGGGGGAGAGGTCCAGCTGCAGGGGCAGCGCCCCCAGCATCATGACCGCGCACAGAAGCAGAGCGGTCAGCCGTTTCAGGTTTCTTTTCAGTGTATTCATCGCAGTACCTTTCTCTGTAAAAATCAAATGTGTTCGGACAGGATCGGGGCTTGCTTGAAAACAGCGGAAATAACGGATTTTGGGCTACCGGCGGTCTGTTTCCAGTTGAAAACCGTAGGCTGTATCAGTTTGTACAGCGAGGAGTTTCGACGCCGGAAAGCAGCCGCTGATGGGCAAAAGGACGGTGTTTTCGGTTTTGCAAACGAGCCCTGAATTGGCTGGGGCTGGACACACCTCCTTTACGCTTCCTGGGGAGCCAGTTTTTTCGACAATTTATATTTTATTCCATTCAAAGAAGAAAATCAACGGTTTGAGGGGGATCGCCAGAAATTGGCAGCGCAGCCGGAACCGGAGCGAGCCCCTGCCGGTATTTCATATTTATATGATAGAAAAGGGCGGCTTGGGCCTGGCTGGCTTAAGCCGAACGCCTGCGGGCCAGCAGCTGCACATTGAAGACCGCCTCGCGGATCATGCTCTCCTGCTCGTTGAGAATATCCAGGAACTTTGCCGCGTAGAAGGTGGAGCCGTTTTCGTCCTTCTGGCGCAGCACCTGGCAGGTGAGCAGCAGCGGCGCGGTGCGGGTGATGGGGATGACCACCTGGACCTGCTCCTCCACATAGAACTTGCCGTCGGAATAAAAGCTGATGCCGCCGCAGCTCAAGTCGTTGGCCCGGGCGGTCCAGCGGCCCTCCCGGCCGTCTGTGGGGTAGACATAGGTCTCAAAGTCCACGGGCATACGCAGGTTTTCCCGGACCTGGTTGCCTACCAGGTCCCGCAGGGGCTCAAGCACCAGCTGGCTGCCCTTATACTGAATCACATGCCCCAGCTTGGGGTGCAGCTCCTCATCTGCGGGGATGATCTGGACGTTTTCGGCCTGAATCACATCCTGGGGGCTGCCCTCGAAAATGTTGATTTGAATGTTCATCCCGTCGGGGGGGCCCTCCATGGACCCCCGGGCCAGCACCCGGGAGTTGGCGCTGTCCAGCAGGACGCAGACGTTTTTCGGCTTGCTTTTTTTACTGAAGAATGCCATATATTATCCCTCCTGGTTTTCTTGGGCCTGGGCGGGGGGCTCCTGACTGGCGGGCTCCCGGGTTTTGCCCTGGCGGCGGCTCTGGTTTTGACGGTCGAAATCGAAATTGAGGAAGTAGACGTATATCTCTACCACGGCCCGGTACAGCTCCTCGGGAATCTCCTGCCCCAGGTTCAGCTGGGAGAGGATGGTGGCCAGGGAGTTGTCCTCATAAATGGGCACCCCGTTCTCCTGGGCCACGTCCAGAATTTTTTCGGCCAGATGGCCCATGCCCGAGGCCACAATCACCGGGGCCGAGTCGCTGACGCCGTATTGCAGGGCCACGGCTCTTTGTCTTGGGGGGCGGGAGGCCCCTGAATCAGACCTTGACGTCGACACCGCTTTTCACCTCCTGAAACAGCTTGGGGAACGCGTCGGAAATGGTAATGGGATGGCGCATGGCCGACACCCGCACGTCTCCTGGGGTGAGGCCGTTGCGGGTGAGGATTTCGGAGAGGTCCCGGGAGACGTCGCCGGAAAAGGCGGCTACCTGCCGGGGGCAGGAGACCTGCAGGGAGGTGCGCCCGCCGCTGCTGTCAATAATCAGGTCAAAGGCGCCCAGGCCCTCAATGTCCATTTTGATCAGCAGCCGGGGCGCGGGCTCCTCCCGCCCCCCGCTGTGCTGGGCGTCCGGGTCCACCCACATTTCGGAGAACACCGCCCGGTCCTCCCACTGGAAGGGGAGCAGCAGGTGCTGCAGGGGCATGTAGACGCTCTCGTTGAGAAGGATGGAGCTCATCAGGTTGCGGAAGATTTCCTGAGCGGCAGTGCCCCCTTCCCCCCGCAGGGACCGTTGGGCCAGCTGCGCAAAGCGTTCGGCAAAATTGTCGGACCGGGAGGCTTTGGCAAAATCCGTGTCGCCCAGCAGCCGCAGAATGTCCTCGTCGGAAAGGGAGCTCAGGTCGCCCCTGAAAATGCCGTAGTTGTTCAGGTGGCGGAAGGTCTGCACCAGGGCGTTGCCGTCGCCGTTCTCATAGCGCACCATGTCCAGGGTGAGAAGAGACAGCAGGCTGCGGGCCATGCCGTGGTCGTGGGTGCGGCGGACATAGTCGGCGATTAAGGGGAAGACCTGGCCCCGCAGGGTCTCAAGGGCGCCCTGCCGGTCGCCGGCGGCAAAGGCGTTTTCCATGCGCCCGGCAATATCCGTGAGCTGGTTGGCCCAGTGAGAGGGCAGGGACTGGGTCATGTCCGCCAGGGTGCGCAGCATACGGGTCTGCAAATGCCCGGTGGAGGACCAGTCGCTGTATTGCCGGAGAAACTGGAGAATCTCTGTGCGGAACATCTCGGAGCCGGCGCTGTTGTAGGCGGCCCGCAGGGCGGAGAACAGCGCGCCCCCAAAGCGCAGGCCGCTTTGCAGCTGGCTGTGGAGGAACTGGGTGAGCTGGGCCTCGTCCATTTGAAGCATTTCGAGAAAGCCCTGCAGCTCGGCGGCAAGGCCCGGGGTGATGCCCGAGGAGACCTGCAGCCCCTGGCCCTGCAAAAGGCGCAGAATGGCCGACGCCGTATCGGGGGCGTTGGCCAGGCGCTGGAGGAAGGTGAGAAAATTGGACTCGTACCGGACCCGGTGGGAGAGGGCGGCGTCGCCGGGCTGCTGCTGGTCGCTGCGCTGGTCGCCCCGGGTGACCCGGTTGGGGTCTACCACATTCTGAATGTTCCGGTTGGGGTCCTGGGGATTGATGGGTTGGTTGCGGGTGGCGGCGTTGTCGTAGCCGGGCACCGGGTTTGTGGGACGCAATATTTCAGGCATAAGCGGTCTGCTCCTATTCCCCCCGCGTCGCGCAGGGGCAGAGTCGGAATGAGATAAATTACGGACAGATGTACTCTATAACATAATAGCAGAAAATCCATGCAAACGCAAGCATAAGCGCAGATTATATAAGGGCGGTCCGCCCTGGGGAAAAGGCCCCGGGAGAGGCCCCGCGGGCGGTCCTTTTCGAGAGAGGGCCGGACGCCCGAAGGGACAGGGGTGAGAATTTACAAAAAATTAACAAATGGCAGGATATCCGGAAAACCGGGGGCCAGGAGGCTGGAAAGAGGGAAAATCCGAAGAAAAGCCAAGGACAAAGGGGGGAAAGGGGCTTAATTTCTGCCGCCCGGCTGCCGACTACCTAAGGGAAAAAAGGAATGCGTTTTTGTATTGCGAAACCGCGCTCCCTGTGTTATAATGGTACGGACGGGGGTCTTTTTGGGACGCCCGGCAATTTAGCAGAAAAGGTGGAACGAGAAATGGGCAACGACATGATGGAAGCCTATCTCTATGAGATGAACACGCTTCTGGAGTCCCTGGACGAGATGGTGCTGGGGGCGGAGGACAGGAAAACCTTCTCTCAGGATGATGTGAACGAAATCTTCCGCATCATGCACACGATAAAGGGCTCCTCAGCCATGATGGAATTTGACAGATCGGAAGAGCGTCGTGTAGGGAAAGAGTGTAGATCTCGGTGGTC
>CAJUNQ010000068.1 GCA_910587835.1 uncultured Oscillospiraceae bacterium
AATGACGGATTTTTGACCAGAAGCGGTCAGCTTCAAGGAGAAAACCGCAAGGAATACTTGCGTATTACGAGGATTTTCGACGCAGGAGATGGCTGCTTCTGGGTAAAAAGACGGCGTTTTCGATTTTTCAAACAAGCCCTACTCCCGGCACAAGATTTTTCTGAACTTACGCAGGCAGTCCTCTGGCCGACTGTGCCTGCCCCACCCTATACAACCGGGCCCCGGTGATTGCCGGGCATCCCCCTCCTGCCGTCCTCATTGACATTCCCCTTACATTCTGCTATAATACCGCTAATTTGCCCTTTAGGAGTGATCATCTATGCCCGAAGCCCTCTCTTACCGCCCAACCCGCATGGCCTGCTACCGGGGCTACATAGTCCAGGGCGTGGTCAACAACCTCAGCCCCCTGTTCTTTGTTATCTTCCAGCGGGAGTTCGGCATCTCCTATGCCATGATCTCCTCCCTCATCCTCTTCAACTTTGTCACCCAAATCTGTGTCGACGTGCTGTGCGTCCGCTTTGTCGACCGCATCGGCTACCGCACAGCCACTGTAGCGGCCCATGTCTTCTGCACCCTGGGCCTGGTGCTGCTGGGGGTTCTGCCCCGGCTTCTCCCCTCCGGCCTGGTGTTTGCGGGGCTGGCCCTGGCTACCATCGTCACAGCCATTGGGGGCGGTATTATCGAGGTGGCTGTCAGCCCCATTATCGACTCCCTTCCCAGCGAGGCCAAAGACGCCAAAATGAGCCTTCTCCACTCCTTTTACTGCTGGGGCCAGGTGGCCGTGGTCCTGCTGACAACCGTGGCCGTGCGCGTAATCGGAGAGGGACTCTGGTGGACGCTCCCTCTGGTATGGGCGCTGCTGCCCTTTTACAACTGCTTTGCCTTTGCCCGTGCGCCCCTGCGTCCCACCGTCTCCCCAGAGGAAAAGGTGCCTCTACGCAGCCTGTTCCGGTCCAGACTGTTCGTGCTGGCCATGCTGCTGATGCTCTGCGCCGGCGCCTCCGAGCTGGCCATGAGCCAGTGGAGCTCCCTGTTTGCCGAGCAGGCTCTGGGGGTGCAAAAGCTCTGGGGCGATCTGCTGGGCCCCTGCCTGTTCGCGGTGTTCATGGGCATTGGCCGCACCATATATGGCGTGTTCGGCGCCAGAATGGACCTGTACCGCTGGCTTCTGGGCACTGCGCTGCTGTGCGTGCTGTGCTACATGGGGGCGGCGCTGCTGGCAGTCCCCATGCTGTCCCTGCTGTGCTGCGCCCTGTGCGGGTTCTCCATCAGCCTCATGTGGCCGGGGGTGCTTAGCTCCACAGCGGCTGCTTATCCAAAAGGGGGCGCAGCCATGTTCGGCCTGCTGGCCGTGTGCGGCGACATAGGCTGCTCCTCAGGCCCGGCTCTGGCCGGCATGGTCAGTGAGCTGGCGGGCCTGCGGGCCGGTATGCTCAGCGCGGCGGTGTTCCCCCTGGTAATGGTGGCCTGCCTGCTGTTCCGGGCCAGAAACGCCCGCGTCCAGGCGCAAAAATAGCCCGCCTCATAAATGTTTTTGCACCAAAGAGGAGTAAAGGATACGAAAAAACAGGTCCTGACACCCCTCATTTCACCCGAATCTCCCCTGTTTTCATAGTGGTTGGTTTATAAGGCAGACGTGCCCCCTCTCCATTTTCCCCTTGTATTTTTTGCCATCCTGTGGTATCCTTGGTATAAACATTTAACTCCGTCAAAGCGCAGCCCGTCTTTCTGACCGGCGGCTGCGCCACCACCCTAAAAACGGGTAAACATGGCCCCTCGGCCCCGTTAGTCCCGCCATTCGCGGGCTCCATCCGGCATAGAGAGCAGTATGCCGCTGTTCTCCACCAAAAGGAGGCACAGGAAAGTGAACAACGAGGAAAAAATTCTGTCCATCTTAGAGGGCATGGGCAAACGGTTCGACGCTGTCGACCAGCAGCTGTCCACAATCAATCAGCGGCTGGACACTGTCGACCAACGCCTGGATGCCGTCGACCAACACCTGGAACAGGTCGACCAGCGCCTGAACGCTGTCGACCAACACCTGGAACAGGTCGACCAGCGCCTGGACGCTGTCGACCAACACCTGGAACAGGTCGACCAGCGCCTGGACGCTGTCGA
>CAJUNQ010000069.1 GCA_910587835.1 uncultured Oscillospiraceae bacterium
ACCACAAGATGGAATTATATTTCCATCTTTATATACTGAAACCACTTTTGTAATCTCACTTTCGCCATATGTAAGCATTGTTGATAAAGCATTTCTTTCTGCACACATCCCTATAGAGCCGTCTGTATCAATACATATACCCTTATAAATATTACCTTTTTTCGTGAGTACGGCAGATGCCACACTCCCTACCCACATTTTATTTGAAACATCATGGGGATTCAAAACGCTCATTGCTTCTTCATATAACCTTTTCCATTCTTTGTTCACTGTTTTGTCCTCCTTAATAAATCCCGATTTTATTTAACAATGTGTGCCGTGATAATTGTATAACTATTCGAACTCAATCGTCGCCGGCGGCTTGCTGGTGATGTCATACACCACCCGGGTCACGCCCGGCACTTCGTTGACGATGCGGTTGGAGGTGCGGCCCAGCAGCTCGTAGGGGAGCTGCACCCAGTCGGCTGTCATGAAATCGCTGGTGTTTACCGCCCGCAGGGCTATGGTCTCGCCGTAGCTGCGGCCGTCGCCCATTACGCCTACGCTGCGGGCTCCGGTGAGCACCGCGAAATACTGCCCGGTCTGGCGGTCCAGCCCGGCCTTTGCCATCTCCTCCCGGAAGATTGCGTCCGCCTCCTGGAGCATGGCCACCCGCTGGGGAGTTACCTCGCCCAGCACCCGCACTGCCAGCCCCGGGCCGGGGAAGGGCTGCCGCCAAACCAGCTCCTCCGGAATGCCCAGCTCCAGGCCTACCCGGCGCACCTCGTCCTTGAACAGGTCCCGCAGGGGCTCTACCAGGCCCTCAAAGCCAATGTCCTCCGGCAGTCCCCCTACATTGTGGTGGGACTTGATTACCGCTGCCTGGCCGCTGCCGCTCTCCACCACGTCGGGATAAATGGTGCCCTGGCACAGCAGCTCTACCTTGCCCAGCTTGGCGGCCTCCGCCTCGAACACCCGGATAAACTCCTCGCCGATGATCTTACGCTTGCGCTCCGGGTCGGTGACGCCTGCCAGTTTGCCCAGAAACCGCTCCCCGGCATTGACCCGGATAATGTTCATGTGGAATTCTTTGCGGAACACCTGCTCCACCAGGTTGCCCTCATCTTTACGCAGCAGGCCGTGGTCTACAAAAATGCAGGTCAGATTCTGCCCGATGGCCTGGTGGACCAGCATGGCCGCTACCGAGGAGTCCACCCCGCCGGACAGGCCGCAGAGCACCTTCCGGTCTCCGATCTGCTCCTTCAGCCGGGCTACCTCCCCTTTGGCAAAGGAACCCATCTCCCAGCCGCCCTCGCACTGGCACACAAGATAGAGGAAGTTGCGCAGCATCTGGCTTCCATATTCTGTGTGGGCCACCTCGGGGTGGAACTGCACCGCATACAGCCGCCGGGCAGGGTCCTCCATAGCGGCAACCGGACATTGGGCGCTGTGGGCGCTGGCGGAAAAGCCCTGGGGCAGCTGGTTCACCGCATCGTTGTGGCTCATCCAGGTGACGCTGGGGGGCACGTCCCGGAAGAGGAGGGAAGCGTCCTCAAACTGGGTCTGGGTCTTGCCGAATTCCGGCGCGCCTGTAGAGGCCACTTTGCCGCCCAGCAGATGGGCCATGACCTGAGCGCCATAGCAGATGCCCAGCACGGGGACCCCCAGCTGGAACAGCTCAGGAGAGCAGAGGGGGGCGTCCTGGGCGTAAACGCTGCCAGGACCGCCGGTAAAAATGACGCCCTGGTAGGCAGCCAGCTCAGAGACAGGGGTCCAGTAGGGCTTGATCTGGCAGTAGACCCCCAGGTCCCGGACACGGCGGGCAATGAGCTGGGCATATTGCCCGCCAAAGTCCAGCACGACCAGGGAGCGGGCAGGCTCTTGGGAGGGAGATGGCATGGTTAGCACGACCTTTCTGAGAGGATAATGTAATAGTATAGCAAAAAGCAGGGAAAAAAGCAAGGGCGCATTTTGGTGGGGGGAGTGTCCTACCGGACATTTTATAACGATTTCCTTTCAGGGGCCTTAACGGGGCAGACCTGCGCGTCCGCCCGTCTCTCCTTCCCAGGGGTTCGGGACTTCCACGGACTAGGCGCTACCTATATTATAATCTGCAAAAGGGGAGGCAGGGGAAAAGGCTGGACCGGGCTGCTTTCCCTGTTTTCCACTCTTGCAAACCCTGTCAGGATGTGCTATGATGGTCAACAATCCCCAAATTATATTTTTCAATACATTACCGGAGGAAATAAGGAAATGGAAAAGACCAAACGCTTTGACAGCCCTTTTTATGGGCAGATCTTCCGGCTGGTCACCCCCATTGTGCTGCAAAACCTGCTCAGCTCTGCCGTCAGCTCGGCGGACGTGGTGATGCTGAACTTTGTGGGCCAGTCGGCTATTTCGGCGGTCAGCCTTGCCAGCCAGTACACCCATGTGCTGTTCATGCTGTTTTACGGCATCGGCACCGGGGCCACCATGCTCTGCGCCCAGTATTATGGCAAAAAGGATTTTCGCGCCATTGAGGTGGTTCAGGGCATTGCCCTGCGTATTTCCCTCAGTGTCTCGCTGGTGGTGGCGGCGCTGGCTTTGACCATCCCCCAGTATATGATGATGCTGTTCACCAGCGACCCGGAGCTCATCGCCCTGGGGGCGGAGTATATCCGCATTCTCAGCGTGTGCTACCTGTGCTGGGGCATTACAGAGGTGTATATCTCCATTCTGCGCAGCGTGGGCCGGGTGACCATTGGCACGGTGCTGAACACCATTGCCGTGCTGCTGAATGTGGTGCTGAACGCCCTGTTTATTTTCGGCTGGCTGGGCGTTCCCAAAATGGGAGCTGCCGGCGTGGCCCTGGCCACCTCCATCTCCCGGCTGGTGGAGCTGGCCCTGTGCTTTGTGGTGTCCGCCCGGTCTAAGGACATCAAGCTGAAGCTGCGCATGATTTTTGTGCGCAACAAGGCCTTGTTTACCGACTTTATGAAGCTCTCTCTCCCTGCCGTGGCCAACGATGTGGTGTGGGGGCTGGCCTTTTCCATGTACTCGGTGATTCTGGGTCATCTGGGCAGCGACGCGGTGGCGGCAAACTCTCTGGCAGCGGTGGTGCGCAACTTTGGCACCATTCTCTGCTTTGGCTTTGCCAACGCCGGGGGCATTCTGCTGGGGCAGAAAATCGGCGAGGGCAAAATGGAGGAGGCCCGGGGAGACGGCAGACGGCTGCTGTGGGTGACCGTGGCCTCCGGGGCCATAGGGGGGCTGATTGTGCTGGCGGCCCGGCCCTTTGTGCTGGGCTATGCCCAGGGGGGCAACTTTACCCAGGCGGCGCTGGATTACCTGGGGGTCATGCTGCTGATCAACAGCTACTACATTATGGGCTGCGCGGTGAACACCACCCTTATCGCCGGGGTGTTCCGTGCCGGGGGCGACAGCCGCTTCGGGCTCATCTGCGACTTTTTCACCATGTGGGTTTATGCGGTGCCGGTAGGCTTTTTTGTGGCCTTTGTGCTCAAGCTGCCGGTGCTTTGGGTCTACTTCATTCTCTGTCTGGACGAGTTCGTCAAGTGGCCCTGGGTGCTTCACCGCTACCGCTCGGGCAAATGGCTGAAGAACATCACCCGGGACAATCTGTTCCAGGAGCAGAAAACCGCGAAGGACTGACAGAATGCTTACCCTTTATATCACATCCTTTTCCACAGACCTGCCACGGGGAGAAAAGAAGCGGACCGAAACCCGGGCAGGCCGGGCGCTGCTGGCATATGCCCTGCAAAGGCGCGGCGCGCTTCCTGCCTCCTTTTGGGCAAAGGGGGCGGACGTGAACCAGATGCTCTGCTATGGCCCCCACGGCAAGCCGTTTTTTCGCGAGCTGGGGCTGCAGTTCAACATCAGCCACAGCCACGGGCTGGCAGTCTGCGGGCTGTCCTCCCTGCCTCTGGGCGTGGATGTGGAGCGGGCGCGGCGGTTCTCTCCGGCGCTGCGGGAGCGGACCGCCGCACCCGAGGAGGCCGGGCTGTGGCAGACAGACTCCCCTGACGGGACGCTGACCCAGCTGTGGACCTGTAAGGAGAGCTATATCAAATATACCGGGCTGGGGCTGAGCCAGGGGGTAGAGGGGATTCGGTTTGCCGCCCTGGGGCAGAGGCCGCAGCTGGCGCGGGGGGGAGGCGTTCGCTTTTTCTCCCTTCCGCTTTTGCGTGGGGGAGAGAGGTTCTGGCTGACAGTGTGCCATGAGGGCGGGCCTGTAGGGGTGGAGTTTGTCCCCCGGCGCAGCGCGGAGGCCTGGGGCGAAGCGCAATAGCGGACGCTCCGCAGCCGGTTAGTTTCAGAGCAGAAGCTTCCCGGTCTGTCCTTCCTATATAGAATAGGGACGCAGACAGCTTGCAGGGAGAGTAGCCTTTGACGTGTCATGAAGAAACCATGAAGCAACAAAGAATCAGGTTGTTTTTTAAGGCCGGTAGGCCACGCAATTTGACTGGGGCAGCGAGGCGTACCCAAAACGAAGCGTTTATGAAGCAAGGCTTTGGTGGGCGTTCAGAAAAGCTTCGCCCTCCTTTTTCAAAGAGGGGGGCTTAGGGGCAAGGCTCCCAAGCAGCCGGAGACCACTCTATGGTCATAACCTCTTTCTCTAGGACACTCCTGCGGCGACGTCTTGCCGTTCCAATTCAAAAACGCCAGGCCATTGGCATAGCCCAGGACATTCCCGCATAAGAATGGACCATGAAAACAGGCGGCGCAGCTGCATACAGCCGCTGAAAAGAGAGGTCGATGTGGAATGTTCGTGTCAATGAAGGCCAGCAGAAAGCGGATCATTGCGTTCCTTGTTCTGGCGGCGGCAGTGGTAGCTGCGGTGGCCTACCTACGGTGGGGCAAGGGGACGGAGCCCCAGGCCCAGACCTTTACCGGAGAGACCAACGAGGAGCGGGTGGCTTTTCTTCAGAGCTTCGGCTGGCAGACAGAAGCCGGGCCTGCCGAGACCCGTGAGGTGATGATCCCGGCCCAGTTCAATGACGTCTACCAGAACTACAACGCCATGCAGCAGGCCCAGGGCTTTGACCTGGCGCCCTACGCGGGAGAGGTGGTTACCCAGTACAAATATAAGGTAACCAACTACCCCGGAGAGACCGAGGTGTTCGCAACGCTTTTGGTGTATGGCCGGCTGATTATCGGCGGCGACCTGGCCTGTGCCGAGGCAAACGGCTTTATGCACGGCTTTGCGGCAGACAGCGCCCGCTATGGCGAGGCCACCCCCAGGCCAGAGGCGGCTTCCAGCGCCCTGGAGAGCGGGACGGAGGGTCTGGCGAGCAGCGACGTGGAAAGCGCCGCTGCCGAAGCCACGCCTGTCCCTGAAAGCAGTGTGGAGAGCGCTGTGACAGAGGAGAGCGTTGCGAGTGGAGAAAATGTGGAAAGTACCGGCGCGGAGGCAGGCTGGCCCACCGACTGACCCGGCAACGGCCCGGCCAGTCTCTAAGCGCGAACAGCCCAGGCCCGCCTGCGCTGGTTAAACGGAGTTTTCCCCCAAGTTGTGTTGAAAACTTGGGGGAAATTGTTGAGAACGGAAAGTGGCAAACCGACACCAAGTATAGGCATTGAGGCGGGGCCGGGTACAAATTATACGGGATCCGCCGGGAGCATGTCATTTTAAACATAATTCTGTCATGACTCTTTAATTTTGGTAAAGGCATACAAAGGCTGTTAAAAAACTTTGGATATAAAGGGGCTTTTCATCTGCCGGATTTTCTGATATAATACAGATAAATCAATTAGGTCAGCCGAGGAGGACGGCGCAAAATTCACAACAACAGCGCCACTTGGGACTGAGCCCGCAAAGCAGCTTGGGGCTGGCCCAGCGGCCTTGTCCGCCCTCGCAGAGCCTGACAGGAGGAAAAACATATGGCAAGCTTGAGTCTGAGGAATATCTATAAGATCTACGCCGGCGGCGTTACAGCCGTTACGGACTTCAACCTGGAGATTGCTGACAAGGAATTCATCATTCTGGTCGGCCCTTCCGGCTGCGGCAAGTCCACTACCCTGCGCATGATCGCCGGCCTGGAGGAGATCAGCAAGGGCGAGCTGTACATCGGCGACACCCTCAGCAACGATATCGCTCCCAAGGACCGCGATATCGCCATGGTGTTCCAGAACTACGCCCTGTATCCCCACATGACGGTTTTTGACAACATGGCCTTTGGCCTGAAGCTGCGCAAGACTCCCAAGGATGAGATTAAGCGCCGCGTGGAAGAGGCTGCCCGCATCCTGGACATCGCCCATCTGCTGGACCGCAAGCCCAAGGCTCTGTCCGGCGGTCAGAGACAGCGCGTGGCTCTGGGCCGCGCCATTGTTCGCGATCCCAAGGTCTTCCTGCTCGACGAGCCTCTGTCCAACCTGGACGCCAAGCTCCGCGCCCAAATGCGTACCGAGATTGCCAAGCTGCACACCAAGCTGGGCACCACATTCATTTACGTTACCCATGACCAGACCGAGGCCATGACCATGGGCGACCGCATCGTGGTAATGAAGGACGGCTTCATCCAGCAGGTGGACACGCCCCAGAACCTGTACGAGTATCCTGTCAACGAGTTCGTGGCCGGCTTCATGGGCTCTCCTCAGATGAACTTCATCGACGCCAAGTGCAACAAGTCCGGCAGCGACTTCACCCTGACCTTTGGCGCCTGCACCATCACCATCCCCGCCAAGAAGGCGGAGGGCACCACTATCTCCAACTATGTGGGCAAAGAGGTTGTCTTCGGCATTCGTCCCGAGGATGTACATGACGAGCCCGACTTCATCGAGAAGGTGGGCGGCGCCCATGTTACCTGCGAGGTGGAGGTCACCGAGCTGATGGGCGATGAGACCTATCTGTACCTGGACTGCGAGGGCAACGCTGTTACCGCCCGTGTGGAGCCCACCTCCACTGCGAAGCCCGGCGACAAGTGCAAGATTGCTTTCGACCTGAACAAGATGCATGTGTTCGACAAGGAGACCGAGGTTACTGTTATCAACTAAAAGCTTGCCATTTTGGGGCCAGCGGTGAAAGCCGCTGGTCCTTTGTTTTAGACTTATTATGAGGGGGACCCGACCTTGAAGTTGGATGGCGGGCCGGTGTTGTGGGGGCGGCTTCTTGGCTTTTCTGATATGCTTTTAGGTTTTGCTTGAAATTTTTGTTGAAATCGTGTATAATAGCAGTAGTTGTTTCCACGCTCGGTGGACTTGCCTTTTGTCCGCTGTTTTTACCAATATATCAAAGGTGAGGGGAGAAATTTATGTCTAACAGATTGTTTCAGGGCATCATCCACCAGATGAGTGATGCCATTGACCGCACCATCGGCGTCATGGACGAGTCCTCTGTTGTGATTGCCTGCAGCGACCTGAGTCGTGTTGGAGATGTGTTTGGCGACGGTGTGATGGAGAACATGGGCAGCGACGAGGTCTTTATTGACAACGAATATACCTTCAAGTCCTTTGGCAGTCGGCGGCGTCCCGGCTATGCGGCCTTTGTCTCCGGCGCGGACCCGGACGCCCGGCGGTATGTGCGCATTCTGGCTGTGGCCATGGACAACATCAAGCAGTATTATGACGAGAAGTATGACCGGGGCAATTTCATTAAAAATGTTATTCTGGACAACATCCTCCCTGGCGATATCTACCTGAAAAGCCATGAGCTCCATTTTGATTCAGACGTCTCCCGGGTGTGCCTGCTTATTAAGGTCAACGACAAGAATGAGGTCTCGGCCTTTGAGGTGCTGCAAAACCTGTTCCCGGACAAGAACAAGGACTTTGTTATCAACATCAACGAGACGGACATTGCGCTGGTCAAGGAGATTCGTCCGGACATCACTGAGAAGGATATTGACAAGCTGGCCCGGTCCATTGTGGACACCCTGACCGGGGAGTTTTACGCTCACTGCTGCGTGGGCATCGGCACGGTGGTGGACAACATCAAGGAGCTGGCCCGGTCCTTCAAGGAGGCCCAGACTGCCCTGGAGGTGGGCAAGGTGTTTGACACGGCCCGGGATATTGTGAGCTACAACAACCTGGGCATTGCCCGGCTGATTTACCAGCTGCCCACCACCCTGTGCGAGATGTTCCTCAAGGAGGTCTTCAAGCGTGGCTCCATCGAGAGCCTGGACCATGAGACCCTGTTCACCATTCAGCGTTTCTTTGAGAACAGCCTCAATGTCTCCGAGACCTCCCGCAAGCTGTTTGTCCACCGCAACACGCTGGTGTATCGGTTGGAGAAGATTAAAAAGCTCACCGGCCTGGACCTGCGGGAGTTTGAGGACGCCATTGTTTTCAAGGTGGCGTTGATGGTCAAGCGTTACCTGACCAATAACAGCAAGTTCTAGGGCTTGCCCATGAGCAGTCTGACCGCTCTAATCCACAAAATAAGGAAATGAATTATGATAGAATTTGTAAATGTTTCCAAGGTCTACAACAACGGCACAGAGGCGCTGCACAATGTGGACCTGAAGGTGCCCAAGGGGGAGTTTGTGTTTATTGTGGGCTCCTCCGGCGCGGGCAAAAGCACCTTTCTCAAGCTGATTACCTGCGAGGAGCGGCCCTCCTCGGGGCGGATTCTGCTGGACGGCACAGACATCTCCCGGCTGCGCAAGGGGAAGATTCCCTATGTCCGCCGGAAGATGGGCATGGTGTTTCAGGACTTCCGGCTGATTGACCACATGACCGTGTACGACAATGTGGCCTTTGCCATGCGGGTGGTGGGTGCCTCCGGGCGGTCCATCCGCAAGCGGGTTCCCTATATCCTCAGCCTGGTGGGCCTGCAGCACAAGGCCAAGCACTACCCCACCGAGCTCTCTGGCGGCGAGCGTCAGCGGGTGGGCCTGGCCCGGGCATTGGTAAACAACCCGGAGCTCATTATTGCCGACGAGCCCACCGGCAACATTGACCCGGCCCTGTCCTTTGAGATTGTGGACCTGCTCAGCGAGATTAACCGCCGGGGCACCACGATTCTGATGGTGACCCATGAGCACTCTTTGGTCAAGCACTTCCACAAGCGCATTATTCAAATTCACGGGGGACAGATTGTAGCGGACACCAACGAGATGGCGGAGAGCTACGCCCCGCCCGAGGAGTTTGAGGCCCGGCAGCAGGCGGCCCGGCTGGAGCCTCCTGGGGAGGAGCCGGAAATGGACGACTACGCGGAATATGACAACGAGGAGGAACGTTTTGAGGAGTTTGAGCCGGAGGAGGTAGAGCCCCCTTCGGAGGAGCCCTTGCGCCCGGTTCCCCAGTTTGACCGGGATGAGCCCAGTCTTTTAGAGGCGCTCTCTACGCCGGCCAGGTATGATGAAGAGGGAAAAGTGATGAATATTGCCCAGGCGGAGGATGTGCCTGAGGAAATCCTGCGGGAGCGCCGGAAAAAGGACGGAAGGCGCTGACAGGGCAGGAACCATGTGATTTTAGCCCGAAATTTGGAAAGGAAATGGCATCAGAATGGGAATACACAGTGTTGGTTATTTATTCAAAGAGGGTGTGAAGGGCTTGTGGAAGAACCGTACCATGAGCCTTGCCTCGGTGTGCGTGCTGATCTCCTGTCTGCTGATGACGGGGCTGGCAGGGCTGATTTCTGTCAACCTGAGCGCCACCATGCGGTCGGTAGAGGCCAATAACAGCATCAATGTCTACCTGGACGAGGGTTTGCCGCCCTTGAGCGCTGTGAAGCTGGGAGAAGAGCTGCGGGCCCTGGACAACATTGCGGAGTGCACCTTTGTCCCCAAGGAGGACGGGCTGAAAAACACCATACAGAGCATGGGCGGCGAGGAGGACCTGTTCTACGCCCTGGAGGGCCAGGACAACCCCCTGCCGGACTCCTATACCATCTCCATGAAGGACCTGAGCCTGTACGACCAGACTATGGAGGCCGTCAAAGGTCTGGAAGGGGTGGACCACTGTGCGGACTACCGGAAGGTGGCCCATCTTTTAAGCAACCTGGACCGGGTGGTGCGCTATGCCAGCCTGGGCATTCTGGTGGTGCTGGGCGTGGTGTCGCTGTTTATTATTTCCAACACCCTGAAGGTGACCATCTTCTCCCGGCGCATGGAGATCAATATCATGAAGTCGGTGGGCGCCACCAACGGCTTTGTGCGGGTGCCCTTTATTGTGGAGGGCATTCTCATCGGTGTGTTTTCCGGAGGAATCTCTGCCACCATCCTGTATCTGGGGTATGACAAGGTGGTGGAGATTGTGTACAGCATCACCACCTTCCTGACGGTCATCGACATAGAGCCCTATGTTTGGTGGCTGTATGGAGGGTATCTGCTGGCAGGGGCGTTGTTCGGCATTATGGGCGGCGTCATCTCCATTGGCAAATACCTAAAAAAAGAGGGAGAAAACGCCATTATCTAGAGTCTGTTTTAAAACCGGAGAAATGTCGGATTTTTGTCCAAAAACGAGGGCTTTTAAGGAAAAAACCGCAAGAAAGGCTTGCCGCCTTTCGAGGATTTTTGACGCAGAAAGCGCCGTTTTGGGGCAAAATAGACGGCGTTTCGGAGTTTTAAAACAGACTCTAAGACGTGTCAAAAACAGAAAAGCCTTCCGTGGCCTGCCTCATCCGCAGATGGGACAGCCCCGGAAGGCTTTTGTTTTCACAGGAGGCTGACCGCGGTCCTGTCTGTTTTGACAATCAGGTCCGCCGCCAGGCCATGGGGACCATAAGCATCAGCATGGGGAACAGCTCCAACCGCCCGGCCAGCATGTCAAAGCTGAGCACCAGCTTGCTGATTGGGGAGAAGGCCGCGTAATTGCCCATGGGCCCTACCAGGTCCAGGCCGGGGCCAATGTTGTTGAGACAGGCGATTACCGCAGTGGCGTTGGTTTCCAGAGAGAACTCGTCCACCGCCACAATGAAAATGGAGAGGGCCATAATTGCCCCATACAGCGCCAGATAGCTATAGGTGTTCTGCAAAACCTCCTCGTTTACCGCCTGCCCGTCCATGTGCACCTGAGACACCGACCGGGGCCGGAGCATCCGCTTCACGTTACGCCGCCCGGCCTTGCACAGCAGCAGCACCCGGGCCACCTTCATGCCCCCGCCGGTAGACCCTGCGCAGGCCCCCACAAACATCAGCAGCACCAGCAGGGTTTTGGAGAGAGCAGGCCACTGGTTGAAGTCCGCAGTGGCGAAGCCGGTGGTAGTCATAATGGAGGAGACCTGAAACGCCGCCTGGTGCAGGGCCTCGCCCACCTGGCTGTACAGGGGGAGAATGTCCCAGGTGATGACAGCAATGCTGCCCAGCATCAGGCCCAGATACATGAGAAGCTCCTGGTTCTTCAGCACCTTCAGGAACTGGCGGAGGAGGATCAGGTAGAAAATGCTGAAATTTACCCCGAACAACGCCATAAACACCGTACAGACAGCTTGCAGATAGGGGCTGTAGCCCATCAGGCTGTCCCCTTTAATGGCAAAGCCGCCTGTGCCCGCCGTGCCATAGGCAGTGGTCAGGGCGTCGAACAGGGGCATCCCCCCCAGCAGCAGCAACACCACCTGCAGGAGAGTGAGCCCGATATAAATGGCATAAAGAATTTTTGCGCTGTCCTGAAGCTTGGGCACCAGCTTGTCCACCTGGGGGCCGGGGCTTTCGGCGCGCATAACATGGAGCAGAGAATTTTTGCCCTTGCCCATGGGGATGACCGCCAGCAGGAACACCAGCACGCCCATGCCGCCCAGCCAGTGGGTAAAGCTGCGCCAGTAGAGCAGGCCCATGGGCATGGCCTCAATGTCTGTGAGAATGCTGGCCCCGGTGGTGGTAAAGCCGGAGACAGTCTCAAACAGGCTGTCTACATAGCTGGGCACCGCGCCACTGAGACAGAAGGGCAGGGCCCCCACCAAAGACACCACCACCCAGCACAGGGCAACGCTGAGAAAGCCCTCCCTGGCCCCGATTTGCTTGTCTTTTGGGGGAAAGAGGTAGGTGAGCAGGCTGAATAAGGCCGAGCCCACCACTGCCGCGGCAGTGGCCAGCAGCGCCGGGGTCTCGTGGTGGAACAGGGAAATGCCCACCGAGGGCAGCAGGCACACGGCCTCTACCCGCAGAATATAGCAGATCAGCCGGAAAATCATTCGATAATTCATAAGCCGCCTCGCCTCAGTCCACAAAAATGTCCCGCAGGTCCTGAATGGCCCTGTCGGCGGCAGCCACCACAATCACCGAGTCGCCGGCCTCAATGGCGTCGCTGCCCCCGGGGATGATGCTGCGGCCCCGGCGGTTGATGCAGGCCAGCAGAGTGCCGGACTTCAGCCGCAGCTTCATCAGGGGCTGACCCAAAAACCACAGCCCCTTGCCCACCTGGAATTCCAGGGCGTCCACCCGGTCCTCCACAATGCGGTGCAGGGTGGTGACAGAGCCGCCCTTGCGGTTGCCCATGGCCCGCACATAGCGCATGATATCGCTGGTGCACAGCTCTTTGGGACTGATGGCGCAGTCGATGCCCTTGCCGGTGAGGACCTCGTTGAATTCGGTGCGGTTGATTTTGGTGATGACCTTGTAGATGCCCAAAAAGTTGGCGTACATGGAGATGATCAGATTCTCCTCGTCAAAATCCGTGAGGGTGACTACCGCGTCGCTCTGGGCCAGGCCCTCGGTGTCCAGAATATTCCGGTCCGAGCCGTCGCCGTTGATGATGACGGCCTTGGGCAGCGAGTCAGACAGCTCCTGGCAGCGTTCGGGGTCCTTTTCAATCAGCTTTACGCCCACGCCGGCGCGCAGCAGCTCGGCGGCCAGGTAAAAGGCAATGCGGCTGCCGCCAATAATCATCACGTCCCGTATTTTCCGCTGGCTCATGCCCAGGTTGCGGATGAGCTTGGCCAGGTTGCCGCTAGGTGCGGTGACATGAAGCCGGTCGCTGCTTTTCAGCTGAAAGCTGCCGTCGGGAATAAACACCTGGTTGTCCCGCTGCACAGCGCACACCAGCACCTTGACCTTCACCTTTTTGTCAAAGTCCATAAGCTTGCAGCCGTCCAGAAAGCTGTCCTCCTTCAGCTCAATCTCCACAATTTCCACCCGGCCCTTGGCAAAGGAGTCCCGCCGGAGGAAGGAGGGGTACTGAAGCAGCCGGAAAATCTCGCTGGCAGTGGCCAGCTCGGGGTTGATCATCATAGACAGGCCCAGCTCGTCCTTCCAGTCGTAGAGCTGCGCGTAGTACTCGGGGTTGCGCACCCGGGCGATGGTGTGGGCGCAGCCCAGCTTGTGGGCGGTGATACAGCACAGCAGGTTGGTTTCATCAGCCGAGGTGGCGGCAATCAGCAGGTCGCTGCCGCTGACATTGGCCTGATTCTGGGTTTTGATGGTCGCGCCGTTGCCGTGCACCACGCTGATGTCCAGCGACTTCTGGGCCTCCTCCAGCACCAGGCGGTTGCTGTCAATCACCACCACGTCATGGCCTTCCTTTGCCAGCTGGACGGTCAGGGCCCATCCCACCTTGCCGTCGCCCACGATTACAATTTTCATGTCCGATACCTTCCCAAATCCAAAAGAATGAAGAACCATCCCCTATACTACCACAACCCGCTCCAAACTTCAAGCCCCCAGCGTAACCCTGTGCCCAAATCGCGGGGCGCTGCGTTGGCGAAGCTGACTCATAGGCAAAGCCCGTGCAGGCGGGAGGAGTTGGGCTTGCGATTGCAGTTTCTTACACCAGTGGGCCGCAGACTTTATAGGACCTATGCGACGTGACAAGGCGTAATGTGCGGTGACATGGCGGGATGCTCCTGCAAATAATTCGGAAAGCCTCGAGTTGTTGAAGCAAACTCACAGGCAAAGCCCATGCTGGCGGGAGGAATTAGGCTTATGGACAAAGTTTGTCGCACCCGCAAGCGGCAAACTTTGTAGGGCTGTATGACGTGATAACGTGCAATGATATGGGGGACATGGCTGAGTACTCCCCCAGGCAATTCGGGCAGTGTTGCGTTAGCGAAGCAAACTCACAGACAAGGCCAGTACCGGCGGGTGATGTTGGGCTTGTGGTTGCGCTTTGTCATACCAGCAGGTGGTAGAGCAGACCTTGCAGTGCCTGTGTAACACGAACCCTTCTGTATGGGGATGGATAACACCCCAGTTCTGCCGTCCTTGGGGGCCTGCTGCCTGCAATCTATCAGGGGCTAATTTGGTTGACATGGGGTTGACCCGTGGGGAAAGGTTCTGGCCTGCGTAATAACGGTCATCTGCGGCCCCACAGCTTTTGTTCTGCGGGAAAGCTCAGCAAAAAGGCCGCGCTCATCAGCAGCAGGGATGCGCCGCCCATCCAGGTCCCCGCAAAGGGAGCGGCCTGCCCCCACACTGCCGCTGCCGCCGGGGCGGCATAAGAGGGGATGGTCAGCAGCACGGCGGAGAAAAGCCCTGCCGACAGCAGGCCGTGGGCCAGCCGGCAGAGGAAGAAGGCGCCCAGCCGTCCGGGCCGGGCAGGAAAGAACGCCAGTACCTGTAAGTGGACGCACAGTCCCCCAAAGCCCAGACCAAAGGCGAAAAGGGCAGGAGAGACCCCCAGCCGCAGCCCGTCTCCCACCCCGCCGGTAACTTCCAGCAGGAAGGACAGCGTTGCCGCCCATTCCATGGGGGAGAGGACCCGCCAGCGGCTCAGCAGCCGGACCATGGCCGGCAGGGCCCCGCACTGGCGCAGTATGCCGGTGAGCACAGAGAACAGCACCACACAGGCGCTCATGACCAGCACGCTCCGGGCAGCGTCGGCAATAGAGCGTACCAGGGCCCCGGAGGCCTCCGTTGGGGCGGCAGGGGCGCTTTTGGGAGGGACTGGCGCAGTGAGGGCGGTAAGGCCTCCCAGCAGCAGCCCGGCGGCAGTTACGGCCAGAAAAAGCAGCCAGCCCAGCCGGGCGCTTCCCAGCATTCCCACGCCCACAAAGCTGACCACAAAGGCAGGGCCGGGGTTCACACAGAACAAAAGCATGCGCCCTGCCTGGGCGGGGGTGATTTGTTTCTGCTCCAGCAGCAGCGAAACGCCTCTGGCCCCAGCAGGGTAGCCCCCCAGAAAGCTCATGAGAATCACCGCCCCGCAGCACTCTGGCAGACGGAACACCCAGCGGACCAGAGGCCCCAGAGGCCGGCCCAGTACCCGGGCGGCAGGGGAGTTCACCGCGAAGGAGGCCAAAGCCATAAAGGGGAACAGAGAGGGGACCAGCACGGTCAGGCAGGAGGAAATGCCCTGGGCGGCGCTGGCCCGCACCGAGGCGGGAAACAGCAGCAGGGCAGGCAGGGCCAGCAAGAAGCCCGCTGTGCTGAGGACGGCGGCGGGCCTGACCCCAGAGCGGGAAAGGGTAGCCATACATCATTCTCCTTATCCAATGATTTTCACCTAACCCTATGCCGGGCGGGGGTGATACATTCCCGCCCCGGCGCATAAAGTGAAGGGAAGGGGGTGGCTGATTTGGAGATGAAACCCACCGGCGGCGCGGTAATCTCCATTACCGGGAACCGCTGTGCCGTGGTGGACGGCTGCGACGGGGTAATGGACTATGACGGAGAACGAGTTGTGGTGCGCACGGGCCGGTTGACGGTGCGCATCAGCGGCAGAGACCTGCGGCTTACCAGCCTGACAGAGAATTCGGCGGTGGTGCAGGGGTTGATTTCAGGGGTGGACTACAGTTATTAGGAGGCGGCTATGCTGGCGGCAATTTTTCATCTGCTCTCAGGGTATGTAGAGTTTCAGGTGCATGGGGACGGGGCGCGGCTCTTTACCGTGGCGGCAAAGCGGGGCTTTAACCTGTGGGGCTTCTGCCGACGGGAGGGGCTGGCGGTGGCTAGGGTCCGGCCCGGGGTATACAAAAAAATGCGGGCCCTGTGCAGACGCTGCGGCGTGCGCACCCGGCTTGTACAAAAAAGAGGCGCGCCCTTTCAGCTGCGCCGCCTGCAAAAGCGCAAGTCGCTGCTTGTGGGAGCTGTGGCGGGAGCGGCGTTATATGTGTTTCTCTCCGGCTTTGTCTGGGGGGTCTCCATCACCGGCGCCCAGAATGTCACCCCCCGGGAGATTACCCAGGCTGCCAGGAACTGCGGAGTCTATGTAGGGGGGCCGCGGAAGGGCTTTACCCCCAAAAACGCCAGCGGCAGCATTCTCACCCAACTGCCCCGGCTCAGCTGGGCCAGTGTGAACACCAACGGCTGCTTTGTAGAGATAGCGGTGAAGGAGGGTGCCCAGGCCCCGGCCCTGGAGGAGAAGGGGGTGCTCTCCAACATTGTAGCAGGCCGGGAGGGCCGGGTGGTGGAGATTCAGGCCCGTCAGGGCAGGCCTGAGGTGTCCCTGGGGGACACGGTGACCCAGGACCAGCTGTTGATTGCGGGCCTCTATCAGGAGGCGCCGGACCCCTACGGGATTCAGCCCCCGGAGCTCTACCAGCGCGCCGGAGCCGCCCGGGGCAAGGTGGTGGCGGAAACCTACCGGGAGTTCACCGTGCAGGTGGGCGCCAGCCGGACGGAGCATATCGAAAGCGGCAGGGAGACCGCCCAGTGGCTGGAAATCTTCGGCCTGCGGATTCCTCTGGGGCTGTGGTCCAAGCCCCAGGGGCCGGTGCGAACCTATCAGGAGAGCAGCTGGCTGACTCTGCTGGGGGTTCAGATGCCTCTGGGGCTGCGGAGGCAGGTGACGGTGTTTCTCACAGAGGAGGAGCGGCCGCTCACCAAAAAGGAGCAGAAGACCGCCGCCCTGCTGAAGCTTCGGGAGGCTCAACGGACCGCCCTACCCCCAGGGGGGAGCGTGAAGGAGGAAAAGCTGGAATATGTGTTTGCCGATGGGATGTGCATTCTTCACGCCAGAAGCCGCTGCTTGGAGGACATTGGAGTGGAACGGGTGATTTCTGTGGAATAGCCAAAAGTGTTGAAATATTTTTGAGGTTTTCGTGAATTTTGGGGTTGAACAATGGAGGCGTTTTGTGGTATAATGGGGCCAAAGACCAGAGCGCGTCTATTGAAAAAGGAAAGCAGGGCGTTCCTCTGCCAAAAGCGGGAGAGGAGAGGCCCTGAAGGCGTGGAGACAGCCTCCGCCCTTGGAAAGGATGTCACTTGGAAATCAAGATCAGTCTGGACAGAATGGAACAGGCTGCTGAGCTGTTTGGCAGCTTTGACAGCAATATCCGGCTTATCGAGCAGGAGTACGGGGTCTCGCTGGTGTTCCGGGACTCGGAGCTGAAGATCAACGGGGAGGACCCCCAGCAGACAGACCGGGCCGCCCGGGCCTTGCGGGCGTTGGTCACGCTGATTGGCGGCGGCGAGAGCCTGAGCGAGCAGAACGTGCGCTACTGCATCCAGCTGGTGGCCGAGGACAGCGAGCAGCGGGTGGCGACCCTGGCCGGGGACTGCATCTGCGTCACCAGCAAGGGCAAGCCCATCAAGCCCAAAACTCTGGGCCAGCGCACCTATTGCGACAATATCAGGGACAATACCATTACCATCGGGGTAGGCCCGGCCGGCACAGGCAAAACCTATCTGGCGGTGGCCATGGCGGTCACAGCCTTTCGGGCCCAGCAGGTGAACCGCATCATTCTCACCCGCCCGGCTGTGGAGGCAGGGGAGAAGCTGGGCTTTCTGCCCGGCGACCTGCAGCAGAAGGTAGACCCCTACCTGCGCCCCCTGTACGACGCTCTGTTTGACATGCTGGGCGCTGAGACCTATCAGCGTTTTGTGGAGCGGGGGAACATCGAGGTGGCCCCTCTGGCCTATATGCGGGGCCGCACCCTGGACGACAGCTTTATCATACTGGATGAGGCCCAGAACACCACCGGGGAGCAGATGAAAATGTTCCTCACCCGGCTGGGCTTCAACTCAAAAATGGTCATCACCGGCGACGTCACCCAGATCGACCTGCCTGACGGCAAGCGCAGCGGCCTGAAGGAGGCGGTGCGGGTGCTGCGCGGGGTAGAGGATATCGCCATTTTCCGTTTTACCGAAAAGGACGTTGTGCGCCACAAGCTGGTGCAGGACATCATCCGGGCCTATGAGCGGGCCAGCCGGAGCAGTCAGCAGACGGACCGGCGCCCATAAGCCAAGGGGTCAACCACCAGATCTCAACAGAAAGGAATGCTTAAAAATGGAGAAGATCAGGGTCATTATTTCAAACCGACAGAAGCAGACCAGGGTGCCCACCGGTGTGCGTATGCTGATCCGCCGCTGCTGTCATGCTGTGCTCCAGATGGAGGGTTTTTCCGACCCGGCGGAGATCAGCGTGAGCTTTGTGGACAATGACCAGATCCGGGAGATGAATCGCCAGTACCGCAACAAAGACGCCGCCACGGACGTTCTCTCCTTCCCCATGGGCGAAAACGGGGTCTATGACGAAAACCGGGAGACCGGCGCGAAAATTCTGGGAGACATTGTCATCTCTGTGCCCCGGGCCATGGAGCAGGCCAAGACCTATGGCCACACCCTGGAGAGGGAGATCGGCTACCTGACCGCCCACTCCATGCTGCATCTTCTGGGGTATGACCACGAGGAGGGGGGCCTTGCCCGGGTGCGTATGCGGGAGAAGGAGGAGCGGGTCATGCGCGAGCTAGGCCTGCCCGCCAGCGGCAGCTATGCCCCTGAGGAATGAGGAGCGGCGGACAGCCCTTCAGGCGCGGCCTGCTGCACAGCTTTCGCTGTGCCTTTCGGGGCGTATGGCTGTGTCTGTGTTCAGAACGAAATATGCGCATACACGCCTTGGCCTGCGGGTATGTCCTGTTTTTTGCGGTCAAAATGGGGATTGCCTGGGGTGAGCTGGCCCTTTTGCTGCTGGCAATGGGCATGGTGACTGCCGCCGAGGCGTTGAACACTGCCATTGAAAAGCTTTGCGACTTTGTCCAGCCTCAGCAGGACAGACGCATTGGCGTGGTGAAGGACATGGCAGCGGGAGGCGTGGCGCTCGGCGCGGCTTTTGCGGCTCTGACCGGCGCCGCTGTTTTGCTGCGCCCGGAATTGTGGGAGGTCCTCCGGCAAATTGCCGGAACGCCCTGGAAGCTGACGCTTTTTGCCGTGTCTCTGGGAGCGTCCCTGTGGGTGGTTTTTGGCCTGCCCCTTGTCCGGCCTGGGGACAGGATGGAGTAGCAAGATTTGCAGGAAATGGGGGAGGAGGGGCCAATGCCTCAACTGAACAAGGGCGGCAAGTTTGTGTTCGGCAAATCCCTGGTGCGGGAGGATGGAAGCCTGTGCCTGCCAGAGCAGGCGGTCCGGGAGTACCACATTGGCAAGGAGGGCCAGGTGTACCTTTTTACTGGCGCGAAGTCCACTGGCGGCTTCTGCGTCACCCGCAAGGGACTGCTTGCTCCCTCCCGGCTGGGCCATATTTTGCGGGAGATGCCCCGGCTGAATGCCTGCACTCTGCCTGAAGGGGAGTTAGCCCCCTATAAAGGCCGGCGATATGGCTGGCTGAGGGTGTCGCCCCAGGGTATGCTTGTGCTGCCGGAGGCGTTGCTGCAGGACCTGGCACTGACACCAGGCATGGAACTGCTGTGTATTCGCAGCAGCGATATTGCGTTTACTCTGGGGGCGCGGGGGCCGCTGATTGAGCGGGCCAAGAATTTTTCCGGGGAAATACCGGTTTATTAACAAACAGGAAAGGAAAGCTATGGAGAAACAGAATTCAGCCTGCATTGCCATTGTAGGCCGTCCAAATGTGGGTAAATCCACTATATTGAACAAGCTGATCCGAGAGAAAATCGCTATTGTGTCTAAAAAGCCCCAAACAACCCGCACCCGCATCATGGGGGTGTTGACTGAGGGGGAGGACCAGCTGGTGTTTCTGGACACCCCCGGCCTGTTGAAGCCCCGGAATTCTCTGGGGGATTACATGCTGCAGTCAGTGAACGCCGCCCTGGACGGAGTAGACGCCGGCCTGCTGGTGGTGGAGGCCGGTGCGCCGGTGTCCAAGGCGGACGAGGAGCTGATTGACCGGTTTTACCGGGGGCGGCTTCCGGCGGTGCTGGCCATCAACAAAATCGACACCCTGCCGGACAAGTCCCGGCTGATGGAGCAGATTGCCGGCTATGCGGAGAGGTTTGATTTTCGCGCGGTGGTGCCTGTGTCCGCCCGCCATGGGGACGGCATGGACGAGCTGCTGGAAGAGCTGAAGGGCCTGGCCCAGCCAGGGGGCTGGCTGTTTGAGGAGGACACCCTTACCGACCAGCCCGAGCGGGTGCTGGCCGCTGAGTTTGTGCGGGAAAAGGTGCTGCGGCTGCTGGACCAGGAGATTCCCCACGGGGTGGCCTCGGTGACCGAGCACATGCGGGAGGAGGACGGCCTGTTGGAGATTCACGTCACCCTCTACTGCGAGAAGGCCAACCACAAGGCGATTCTGATTGGCAAGGGGGGCTCTATGCTGAAAAAGATCGGCAGCGCGGCCCGGCAGGACCTGGAAAGATTCTTTGACTGCAAGGTGAATTTGCAGCTGTGGGTCAAGGTGAAAGAGGACTGGCGGCAGCGGCCGGAGACTCTGCTGGGCCTGGGATTTTCGGAGAAAAACCTGGAATTGTAGCGCACAAAATAGCATAAAATGGGAAAAGGAGCGCCCCTCAAGGCACTCCTTTCTTTAATTATAGCTCTTTTTCTCCCATCCATTGGCGGCGGACAGTCTGGAAGCCCAGCTTGCTATACCACTTTTCCAGCCAGACATAGCGCAGCTCGATCAGGGTACAGCCCTGGTTTTTCAGCCATTGAATGCCATTGGCGACCATGTCCATGCCAATGCCCCGCTCCTGCTCAGCAGGTATCACGCCCACACAGCCTACACAGCCGACCTGATGCCCAGGCCGAAGAAAACGCCCGCCATTGGGAGCGAGAATCTCAAACCCCACAATCCTCCTGTCCAGAACAGCCAGATAGATGGAGTCCACACAGCTCTCAAAATTGCTGGGCCAGTTGGGCTCCGCGGCTTCCACAGCGGCCAGCAGTTCAGGCATGTCAGCAGCAGTGGCCATGCGGTAGCTGAGGCCTTCCGGCGCAGGCGGGATGTCCAGATGTTCAGCGTCAAACCCATCCAGAGGCAGCTCCATGTTAACACTGGTCCAGCTGGCGGTGTAGCCCCGCTTCTCAAAAAAGGTGACATTCTCGCCCACAACCGGTACGCCCTGCAGCAAATAGTGAGGGCCGCAGCCTAAAGTGAGCTTCTTCTCCCCCTGGCTGCGGATGTACGCCTCAGCCGCCCCAGCAGCCGGGAGCCCATCCCTTGCCTGCGGTGGTTTTCCGCCACGCACAGCACGGGAATGGACCCGCCGTGAATCATGGCATACCCCGCCGGCCGGCCCTGGACATATTCCGCAATTACATGGGCTTCCTGGGGCTTTAACAGATTTTCAAACCATGCCCGGCTTGTCTGATACTCCGGGAAGCAGTGAAGGAACAAGTCAAACAGTTGGTCCGTCATGGTGCGCTCCTTTCAAAAACAAAGTGGGAAATGCCGCCAAGCATTTCCCACGAAAATACGAGATTTGTAAAATTACTTCACCATGCTGGCGATTTCCTCAGCAAAGTTGTCCTCGCGCTTCTCCAGGCCCTCGCCCTTCTCAAAGCGGGTGAACGCAGTGATTTTGATATCGCCGCCCAGTTCCTTGGCAACGCTTTCGGTGTACTGCTTCACGCTCATGCTGCCGTCCTGCACATAGGCCTGGTCCACCAGGCAGATCTCCTTGAAGAACTTGCCCAGCCGGCCGGTGACAATCTTCTCGGCAATATTGGCAGGCTTGCCCTCGTCCACGATCTGCTGGGTGAGAATCTCCTTCTCCTTCTCCACCCGCTCGGCAGGAACAGCGCTCTCGTCCAGATACTCGGGGTTCAGCGCGGCAATCTGCATAGCGACATTGTGGGCATAGGTCTTGAAGCCCTCAGTGGCGGCAATGGCCTCGTCCACGTCAAACTTGACGATAACGCCGATGCGGCCCCCGGCATGGACATAAGAGGTGACAGCCCCCTCATAGCGGGCAAAACGGCGAACCTTGATGTTCTCGCCAATGGTGAGAATCTTGTCCTTCAGCAGAGCGTCCACCGTCATGTCGCTGCCATGGGCCTTGCAGGCCAGCAGAGCGTCCAGGTCGGCGGGGTTCTCATAGATCACCGTGTCGGCGCAGGTCTTTACAAAAGCCTGGAACTCGGCGTTCTTGGCCACAAAGTCGGTCTCGGCATTGACCTCAACAGCAACGGCCACCTTGCCGCACTCGCTGACCTCGGCAAAGGCCACGCCCTCGGCGGCAATGCGCCCGGCCTTCTTCACAGAGGCGGCCAACCCCTTCTCGCGCAGCAGGTCAACAGCCTTGTCCATATTGCCCTCAGCCTCGGTCAGGGCCTTTTTGCAGTCCATCATGCCGCAGCCGGTCTTCTCCCGGAGGGCGGCAACGTCCTTAGCGGTAAAATTCATGGGTTTAACATCCTTCCTGTATAGTATGCCCAGAGCAGAGGGGGCGCTGGCGGCTAATCTGCCAGCGGACTGCCGGACTATGCCGGACTTTTCAGCCCCCGCGCCTCTGCCTGACGCTTTATGATAATCGCTCTTGAGAATGAGTGGACTTACTCCGCAGCTTCCTCAGCGGGGGCCTCGGCCTCCTCCGCCTCAGGCTCCTGCCGGGCGGCAGCGCCCATCTGGCCCTCGCGGCCCTCGATGACGGCGTCGGCCATGGCGCTGGCAATCAGCTTGACGGCGCGGATGGCGTCGTCGTTGCCGGGAATCACATAATCAATCTCATCCGGGTCGCAGTTGGTGTCCACAATGGCCACAATGGGGATGTGCAGCTTGCGGGCCTCAGACACGGCAATGCGCTCCTTGCGGGGGTCCTCACTGAACAGGGCACCGGGATAGGACTTCATGTCCTTGATGCCGCCCAGGTACTTTTCTAGCTTCTCAATTTCCAGCTGAAGCTTGGTGACCTCTTTCTTGGGCAGCAGGTCAAAGGTGCCGTCCTCCTCCATTTTGCGCAGCTGGGCAGACGCTGGATGCGGGTGCGGATGGTGGAGAAGTTGGTGAGCATGCCGCCCAGCCAGCGGGCGTTCACAAAGTAAGCGCCGGCGCGGGTAGCCTCCTCGCGCACAGACTCCTGGGCCTGCTTTTTGGTGCCCACAAACAAGATGTTCTTGCCCTCGGTAGCCAGGTCGCGGACGAAATTGTAGGCCTCCTCCAGCTTACGCACCGTCTTCTGCAGGTCAATGATATAGATACCATTGCGCTCGGTGAAGATGTAAGGGGCCATTTTGGGGTTCCAGCGGCGGGTCTGGTGGCCGAAGTGAACGCCGGCCTCCAGCAGCTGCTTCATAGATACGACTGCCATTTGAAAATACCTCCTGGTTTTATCCTCCGCCGGGACAAATTTTTTGCGGGCCGACCGCAGCCAGCCTCCCTCAGCCATTGTTCAGAAAGGGGAGAGGCCTTGGACCAGAGCCACAGTCCCGGCGTGTGTTTTGGCATCTGGTATTATACCACAACCTGTTGTGGGAATCAAGCCTTTTTCCCCAGTTATTCCAAAAAAAACTTCAGCCGGATGGGCAAAAAATTTCAAAAACCGGTAGACATTTTCGCAGATTATGTTAAAATATATACATAGGCTTCAGGCGGGGGACAAAATGGAAAAAATACCGACAGTTCCCTCTTTGGCAGCTTACCAGAAAGACTTGGCGGAAGTCTAACAGACAGAGGCTGTGCTTCCGCATCACAGAATATGGAACAGAACAGGGCGGCGTTTCGCCGGATCAAACTGGAATGGGAGAACCGGAAAGGGGCAGATTATGAAAAATGTCAGCAGAAAACGCAGATTGGAAATCAGGATTAACAGAAAGGCGGCAAAGCGCGGGCTGGCGGCTCTGCTGGCAGGCTGTCTGCTGGTGGGGGGCCTTGCGGCCTGCGGGGACAAGGAGAAGGACAGCAGCTCCAGCACGGGCTCGGGGCTGGCCTCCATCCCGCCTGTAGCGGCTACCGCCGCGCCCACCCCGGCGGCCACGGCCAAGGCGGTCAAGGTTACGGCGGACGTGTTGAACGTGCGTAAAAGCGCCTCTACCGACAGCGATATTCTGGGCATGGTGGAGGAGGACGCCAAGCTGGCTCTTCTGTCAGAAACCGCCCAGGACGGGTGGTATCAGGTGCAGTATGAGGGCGGGCCGGCCTTTGTGTCGGCGGAGTTCGTCCAGGTGGTGGACATCACCATAGAGCAGTATCAGCAGCTGATGACCGCTCCTACCGCGTCCCCCACCGCGACTCCTGAGGCTGGAGCCACAAATGCTCCCGGCGGCGCCAGCCCCAGTCCTGCGGCCACGGCCAGCCCGGCTCCGGGCAGTGACGAGGACGGGGAATAGACAGAATGAATGTGCTGATTATAGGCGGCGGCCTGCTGGGCCGGGAGACCGCCCAGCAGCTGGACAGTCAGGGCCACGGCGTGGTAGTGGTGGACGAGAGCCCCGAGCGTCTGGGGCTTTTGGACCCGGGCTTTGGCGGGGTGACTCAGGTGGGCTTTCCCATGGACCTGAACGTGCTGCGCCGGGCCGGCATTGAGAGCTGCGACGCGGTGGCGGTCACCACAGGAGACGACAACCTGAACATTGCCGTGGGGCAGATTGCGAAAAAGTATTTCAAGGTGGAACGGGTTGCCGCCCGTATTTCAGACCCGGCCCGGGAGGACATTTTCGAGCGGGTGGGCCTGCTGACCGTGTGTCCTACCAACATGGCCGGCGAAAAGCTGGTTACCGAGCTGGTGAGCCCCTGGCAGAGCCGCCAGGTCACCTTTGGCGCGGCCACAGTGGCATTGGAGGTCCAGCCGGTAGAGCGGCGTTGGTTTGGCCGCACCACCGGAGACGTGGACCTGCCCGAGGGAGGCGTCTTCGGGGTGGTGAAGGAGGACGGGCGGTTTATACTCAAAGAGGCCATCGGCAATATTCCCCTGAGCGAGGGGGACTCGCTGGTGGTGGCCAGAAAGATCGATTGACAGGAAAAGGGCTGGCTGTTGACGGCGAGCGTAGCTGCCGACAAGCCTCACTGCTGTCGGCTAGCATGGCTGCTGCCGGCCAGCTTTGCTGTGTAACAAAGAGAGGCGGGTGCGGGAAGAGAAGATGAGAATGATTGTGGTGGGCGGCGGGCAGGCAGGAAAGAGCCTGGCCCGGCTGCTGTTGGAGCGCAGGCATGAGGTCTGCCTGATTGAGAAGGACCGGGCCCGCTGCGTGCAGCTGGCCGATGAGCTGGACGCGGCGGTGTTTCCTGGGGACGGCACCAATGTGGAGGTGCTGGAAGCCGCAGGAGCCCGGAGAGCGGACTGCGTGATGGCAGTGACCGGAGTGGACCAGGACAATCTGGTGGCCGCCCAGCTGGCCCAGGGGCATTTCAGCGCGAAAAAGGTTATTGCCCGGGTGAACGACCCCCGCAACACCGAGACCTTTCAGGCCCTGGGCATTCCCAATGTGGTCAGCAGCACCGACCTGGTGGTGCAGCTCATCGAGCAGGAGGCTGACCCGGCCCACTTGCACCTCATCGCCAGCCTGGAACAGGGCAAGGGGGAGATCGTCTCCATGACCCTACCCTACAACACCGCCTGGGAGGCCATGGCCCTGAAGGATGTGAAATTTCCCCAGGGCACTTTGGTCATCTCCCTCATCCGGGGAGGGGAGCTGACCATTCCCAACGGCTCCACGGTGCTGCGCCCAGGGGACGAGCTGGTGGCCGTGGCTGAGGAGAAAAGCCGCCGGGCCCTGCGCCGTGTGCTGGGGGCGGTGAAGGACTGACCGTGCGGACAGAAAAAGGCCCTGCCTTTTGGCAGAGCCTTTTTGCTTATCTGTTGCCTGTTTATTCCTCTGCTTCACTGGACACGCACGCGCCGTCGCCGTCCGCTTCCTCCTCGTGGACAACGCTGGGGGGCGGCTCATGCACCTCGCTCTGGGTGAGGGTGACGGTCTCCTCCATCAGCAGCTCGCTGCTGCTCTTGTCGTAGAGCTTCACCGTTACCGGCTGGCTGGGGTCCAGCGCCACATACAGCTCCGGGAGGAAGACCATGTAGCTGTCGTGCTCGGAGTCCGGGTAGCGGTCCTCATCCCGGACCGTGGCGGAGCCGTTGGTCAGGTTGTAATACTCATGGTAATCTCCGCGATGAAGAATCTCCGGGGAAAATTCCCGGGTGACCAAGGTCTGTCCCTCCTGGCAGAACTCCATCCGCAGGTTCCGGGGGCTGTCGTCCGTCTGAATATAGATGGTAGGCTTGGACTGGCTCAGGTGGAGAAGCTCCACCTGGTAGCCGCCGCCAAAGCCTCTGACGGCCTCAATGCCGCAGGCATAGTCAAACACCGGCGCAGTGGGTACGTCCTCCGGGCCGCCGACCTGGACTGTGCCCTTCTGGAAGTCCAGAATAAATACAGCCTCCACCTGCTGCGAGCCGTTTTTGTCAAACAGCCGCCACACTACTTTCCGGTCCTCCTCCGGGTCCAGGCCCGCGTAAACAGAGATCGCCTGTTCTGTGCCGCCCTGGGGGTTGAGGAGGCTGCCGTGCCCGTGCTGGGCGTGAAGACTTCCCATGTCGATGCCGTCCTCAAAGGTCGCGCCTGCGGCGGGGTTGCGGTACTGGCTGGCGTCGTACTCCACGGTGATGCTCAGGGCAGTGGAGCTGGTGAAAGCAGAGACCAGCTTCACGCCTCCCATCTCTATGCCCTGACAGTCGATGGCGCGAAGGTCCGCCTCCTGCTTTTGGACCGTGAAGCTCAAAGCGAAGGGGCTGGAGTTAATGGTTCCGCTGGTTCCAAAGAAGGAGGAGCCCGGCTCCCACAGCTCCTCAAAGCACAGGGTGACGTCCAGACTGTCCGCGCCCTGCAGCCGCTCCGGCACCCGGAAAGCCCGCTGGGTCCGGTATACTCCCTGGCCCATGGGGATAATGTGGTCCTCGCTCAGGTCTGCAAAGCCCTGGGTGTCAGCCCCAGTATAGTCCGTCTGACCCTGGTCGTTGTGGGGCACCTGGCTCTCGCCGTTGAGAAGGATGTCGTACCCTTTCATGTGGCTCACCTGCACACCCTCATAGTCCTGCTCCATTTGAAGTTCCAGGCCGGCGAACACAAAATATCCGTCGTAATATACTTCCTTCAGCTGAACCTGGAAGGGCTTTTCCAACAGCCCCCCGGCGGGCACAGTGACTGGCTCGCCGCCGCACTCTACCGCCAGGGCCTGAATGCGGTTCTGGTTCTCCTGCCAGTTCTGGCTGGGGTGCCACTGGCGGTTGATGCTGGCAAACACCCCGCCGACAAGGGGCAGGCTCTCGGCAAAGGCGGGGTTGGCGCTGTTCATGCCCAGCAGCAGCCCAAAGGCGGCGGCACAGCTGGCGGCGGCTGTCAGCCCTCTGCGGACCCAGGGGGGCAGCCTTCGCCGGGTGGGGACCGTATCGGGCAGCGCGGCATATGCCTGGCGCAGCCGGTCCTCCACGGTCTGGGGGACGGCGGGCAGGTCCAGGCGGGCAAGGAGCTCAGGGTCCATGGCACGGCGATGTTGCTTCATAATTCTCGCCCTCTCTTTCCAAATATATTTTTTTCAGCCGGTCCCGGCCCCGTTTCAGCCGGGACTTCACCGCCCCCTCCTTCAGCTCCAGCATCCGGGCGATGTCCCGCACAGGCAGGCCGTCCAGGTAGAACAGGGTCAGCACCAGCCGGTCGTTGTCATGAAGAGCGGCCAGGCTCTCCTGCACGTCCAGGGACAGGTCGCCGGGCGGGTCCGCCACAGGCTCGGGGGCCTGGTCCAGGGGCAGGGTGCGGCTTCTCTGCCGGAGAATATCCCGGCTGTTGTTGATGAGCACCCGCATGAGCCAGGTGCGGAAGTATTTGGGCTGGCGCAGATCCCGCAGGTGGCAGAAGGCCTCCAGCACGGTCTCGGCCACCGCATCGGCGGCGTCCTCCTGGTTGTGGAGGATGGCCAGAGCCGCCCGGGTCAGCGAGAGCTTTTGGGACTCGACCAGCTGGATGAACGCCTCTTTGTCGCCGGTTTGGGCCTGGCGCACCCATTTCTCTATTAAATCGGCCATCTCGTCCCTCCTGTTACAATATATTTGCCCCATAATATGTGGCAGCCAGCCACAGGCTTGGGACATCTCATGCCAAAGCTGTTAGAATGGGTAGGCAATGGTCTGATTTACAGCTCCAAGAGCGAAACGCTCGTCAGAAAGTCAGTCA